>NZ_JAAFZC010000001.1:1329304-1688608 GCF_010614805.1 Pseudooceanicola aestuarii | reverse complement strand
GTATAAGTCGCGGTATCAAGCATCGATCACGTCCCCCGTGGTCTTGGCGAAACGCACCTTCTTGCCGTCTTCCATGCGGAAGCCGACGCGGGTGGCCTTGCCGTTGGCATCGACCAGCGCCAGATTGCTGAGATCGATGGGCAGAGCCTTGGGCAGGCGACCGCCCTGGGAGGTCTGCGACTGGCGTGTGTGGCGGACAGCCATGTTCACACCTTCGACGATGGCCTTGCCGGCCTTGGGGTCGACGGAGGCGATATCGCCGGTCTGGCCCTTGTCACGGCCGGACAGCACGACGACCTTGTCGCCCTTGCGGAGTTTGGCAGCCATTACAGCACCTCCGGAGCAAGCGAGATGATCTTCATGAAGTTCTTCGAACGCAGTTCGCGCACCACCGGCCCGAAGATACGGGTGCCGACGGGTTCGCCTGCGTTGTTGAGGATCACGGCGGCGTTCCGGTCGAACCGGATCGCGGTGCCGTCTTCACGGCGAACTTCCTTGGCGGTGCGCACGACGACGGCCTTGCGGACGTCACCTTTCTTCACGCGGCCGCGCGGGATGGCTTCCTTGACCGAGACGACGATGATGTCGCCCACGGATGCGTATTTACGCTTGGAACCACCCAGGACCTTGATGCACTGAACCCGGCGAGCACCGGAGTTGTCAGCGACATCCAGATTGGTCTGCATCTGGATCATATGGTTTCTCCCGACCTTTGGGGGCTGTTCTCGTTAGCTCCCCCAGGGTTTCGATTTACGCGATTGCGGCCCTTAATGGGCCGCCTCGTGTTCTGCGTGACGCTGTGCGTCTTCCTGCTGCTGGAGTTTTGCCGCCTCGGCACGTTCGGCCTTGTAGGCATCCTCCATCTCGGAGGTCATGACCTCCCAGCGTTTGGATTTGGATTTCGGCGCACATTCGCGGATGCGAACCTGGTCGCCGACCTTGAACTGGTTGCCCTCGTCATGGGCGCGGTATTTCTTGGACTTCCGGATCGTCTTTTTCAGAACCGGATGCGTGAACCGGCGTTCGACGGATACGGTGACGGTCTGGGCGTTCTGGTCGCTCGTGACGACGCCGGTCAGGATACGTTTGGGCATCTTGGTCTACCTTATTCCGCGGCCGCTTGGGCTTTTTCGTTCAGGATGGTCAGGACACGGGCCGCCTGACGGCGGGCCTGACGCATCTTGGCGGGGTTTTCCATCTGTCCGGTCGCCTGTTGAAAGCGCAGGTTGAACTGCTCTTTCTTCAGTTGTGCCAGCTCCTCGCGAAGCTGATCCGGGGTTTTGTCCCGGAGCTCTTGAGCGCTCATGCTCTTTTCCCTTCTTCAACATCGCCGGCAGGCCCCTTTGCACGATGTGCGCGGGTCACCCTGATTCCGGCGGAGGTCATGATGAAGGGGCCGTATAGGGGGGAAGTGACCACAAGGCAAGCCTTGTTTTCCAAGGCCCCGCGCCAGGCGGCGGCCTGCTCCGGCGACGATGTTCCTACCGCGGCCGGGTTCACCCCCATGCGTAGTTGAAACTGACGGAGATGCGATCGTCCTCGGCCATGTTCATCGGCACCTCGTGACGCAACCAGCTTTCCCACAGCAGCACCTCCCCCGCTTTGGGGGCCAGGTAGATGAACGGCTTCAGCTCCTCCCGCGCGCCCTTCTTGCGGGGGGGGGCCGCCATCATCATCGGCAGGCGCGGGTCTTCGAGTTTCAGCGCAGACGTGCCGCCGGGCATGGCGACATAGGTCGTGCCCGAAATCACCGAATGCGGATGAATATGCGAGGAATGGCTGCCGCCCTCCGGGAGGATGTTGATCCAGATATCCTCCAGCTTCAGCTGCCGGTCGCCCAGATCGAATTCCAGATGCTCAGCAAAGGCCGCCACATGGCGGTCAAGCGCGGCAATCAGATCGGCGAAGATCGGGAACCGCCACCCCAGGTCGGTCAGCGAGGCATAGGACGTATAGCCGGGATAGGCGTTGTCCTCGCACCATTGCTGGCCCGCCTCGTCGTCATCGGCGATGGAATAGCAGGATGCCTCCAGCTCCCCGTTATCGACCTTCGGATCGAAATCCGACAAGGCGGCGCGATAGAGCTGGGTGGCAAACAGGGATTTGACGTCGGGCATGAACTGTCTCCCAGGCAACGGAACGGGTCTGCCCCGCATCTACCGCAGCGGGCCCCGTTTGGCGAGAGGCGCGCAGCTTGCATTCCGCAGCCTCCACAACGAAAAACCCCCGCCGCAAATGCGGCGGGGGCTTCATCATTTCACAAGCGCCGTCTGGCGCGAACCGGATTACCAGTCTTCGCGGACCACAACGCGGGTCTTGATCGGCAGCTTCATGGAGGCGAGGCGCAGCGCTTCGCGTGCGATCTCCTCGTTGACGCCGTCGATCTCGAACATCACGCGGCCCGGCTTGACCTTGCAGGCCCAGAAATCCACGGAACCCTTACCTTTACCCATCCGCACTTCGGTCGGCTTGGAGGTGACCGGGGTGTCCGGGAAGATCCGGATCCAGACCCGGCCCTGACGTTTCATGTGCCGCGTCATGGCACGACGCGCCGCTTCGATCTGCCGCGCGGTGACGCGCTCAGGCTCGGTCGCCTTGAGGCCGAAGGTGCCGAAGTTCAGATCGGACCCACCCTTGGCATCGCCGCGAATCCGGCCTTTGTGCATCTTGCGGTATTTTGTACGCTTTGGTTGAAGCATCTCTTATCCTCCTCAGCGCCGGCCGCCGGCGCCACGAGGCGCGGGACCGTCCTGGAGTTCCTGAGCCTTGCGATCACGAGCCTGCGGATCATGTTCCATGATCTCGCCCTTGAAGATCCAGACCTTGATGCCGATGATCCCGTAAGGGGTCGTGGCCTCGGAATGGGCGTAATCGATGTCGGCCCGCAGGGTGTGCAGAGGCACGCGGCCCTCGCGATACCACTCGGTCCGGGCAATCTCGGCACCGCCAAGGCGGCCCGCGACGTTCACCCGGATGCCCAGGGCACCCATGCGCATGGCGTTCTGCACCGCACGTTTCATCGCACGACGGAAGGAGACCCGGCGCTCCAGCTGCTGGGCGATATTCTCGCCGACCAGCTGCGCGTCCAGCTCGGGCTTCCGAACTTCGACGATGTTCAGGTGCAGTTCACTGTCGGTCATCTTCGACAGCTTCTTGCGCAGAACCTCGATATCGGCGCCTTTCTTGCCGATGATCACACCAGGACGTGCAGTGTGGACCGTCACGCGGCACTTCTTGTGCGGCCGCTCGATGATCACGCGGGCCACGCCGGCCTGCTTGCACTCGGTCTTGATGAACTCACGGATCTTGACGTCTTCCAGCAGGAGATCGCCGAAATCCTTGGTATCCGCATACCAGCGGCTGTCCCAGGTCCGGTTGACCTGAAGGCGCATGCCGATCGGATTGACTTTCTGACCCATTAGGCTTGCTCCTCGATCTGACGCACCAGGATGGTGATTTCCGAGAACGGCTTCATGATCTTGCCGTACCGGCCACGCGCGCGGGGACGCCCGCGTTTCATCACGAGGTTCTTGCCCACATAGGCCTCGGCGACGATCAGTTCATCGACGTCCAGGTTGTGGTTGTTCTCGGCGTTGGCAATCGCGGACTGAAGGCATTTCTTCACGTCCTCGGCGATCCGCTTCTTGGAGAAGGTCAGATCGTTCAGCGCCTTGTCGACCTTCTTGCCACGGATCAGCGCAGCCACCAGGTTCAGTTTCTGCGGGCTGGTGCGAAGCATACGGGTCTTGGCCATCGCTTCGTTGTCAGCCACGCGGCGGGGGTTCTTTTCCTTGCCCATGACTTACTTCCGCTTCGCTTTCTTGTCAGCCGCATGACCGTAGTAGGTCCGGGTCGGAGAATATTCGCCGAACTTCTGACCGATCATGTCTTCTGAGACGTTGACGGGGATGTGCTTGTGGCCGTTGTAGACGCCAAACGTCAGGCCCACGAACTGGGGCAGGATCGTCGAGCGGCGCGACCAGATCTTGATGACTTCCTTGCGGCCCGATTCGCGCGATGCTTCGGCTTTCTTCAGCACGTAAGCATCGACAAAGGGGCCCTTCCAAACAGAACGGGACATGGATCAGCGGCCTTTCTTCTTGGCGTGACGCGAACGCAGGATAAGCCGCGAGGACGCCTTGTTCTTGTCGCGGGTACGCGCGCCCTTGGTGGGCTTGCCCCAGGGTGTCACGGGGTGACGACCGCCGGAGGTCCGACCTTCACCACCACCATGGGGGTGGTCGATCGGGTTCATGACGACACCGCGGACCGAAGGACGCTTGCCCATGTGGCGGACACGGCCGGCCTTGCCGAGGTTCTGGTTCGAATTGTCCGGGTTGGACACGGCACCGACGGTGGCCATGCATTCCTGACGGACCATCCGCAGCTCGCCCGATGACAGGCGGATCTGCGCGTAGCCGCCATCGCGGCCGACGAACTGGGCATAGGTGCCCGCGGCGCGTGCGATCTGGCCGCCCTTGCCGGGCTTCAGTTCGATATTGTGGACGATCGTCCCGATGGGCATCCCCGAGAACGGCATTGCGTTGCCCGGCTTGATGTCCGCTTTCTGGCTTGCAATCACGCTGTCGCCGACAGCGACACGTTGCGGTGCGAGAATATAGGCCTGTTCGCCATCCTCGTACTTGACCAGGGCGATGAAGGCGGTCCGGTTCGGGTCATATTCGATCCGTTCCACGGTAGCCGCAACATCGTGCTTGTTACGTTTGAAATCGACGATCCGGTAGAGCCGTTTGGCCCCGCCCCCGCGGCGGCGAGATGTGATCCGTCCGGTGTTGTTCCGGCCGCCCGACTTCGTCAGACCCTCGGTGAGGGCCTTGACAGGGCGACCTTTCCACAGCTCCGAACGGTCGATCAGAACCAGCCCACGCTGGCCCGGCGTCGTCGGTTTGTACGACTTGAGTGCCATGCTTACTGTCTTCCGTTTGCTATGCGGCAGGATCGCAATGGTTGATCCCGCCTGACGTAAAGCCCCCCGAAGGTGGCCGGCGAAGTGGGTCCGAAGACACGAACCCAAAAATCACGGGCCCCGGAACGAATCCGGGGCCTCGCGATTGGCGTCACGTAACAGACATATGCATCCCCGTCCATAGCCCGAAAGGCCAATGGGCAAAGACTCTGCTCCCCCACGCAGGCGCCCTGCAACCGGAGCCGCAAGAACACCAAAAGGCCCCCGCCATCGGGCGGGGGCCTTTAGTTCTTCGGGCCGATGACGGCCCGGTCCCTGAACGGATCAGAGGCCGGAGGTGACGTCGATCGTGTTACCCTCTTCGAGGGTCACATAGGCCTTCTTGACGTCCTTGCGCTGACCCAGCTGGCCGCGGAACCGCTTGACCTTGCCTTTGGTGATGGTCGTGTTCACGGCCTTCACCTTGACATCGAACAGGGCTTCGACGGCTTCCTTGATCTGCGGTTTGTTCGCCTCGATCGCCACTTCGAAGACAACGGCATTGGCCTCCGAGGCCATGGTCGCCTTCTCGGTGATGACCGGCTTGCGGATCACGTCGTAATGTTCTGCCTTCGCACTCATTTCAAACGAGCCTCCAGAGCTTCGACACCCGCCTTGGTCAGAACCAGGGTATCCCGGCGCAGGATGTCATACACGTTGGCGCCCATGGAGGGCAGCACGTCCAGGCCTTCGATGTTGGCCGCAGCCTTGGCAAAGCCCTCGTTGACCTCGGCGCCGTCGATGACCAGCGTCCGTTTCCAACCCAGATCCTTGACCTGCTTGGCCAGTGCTGCGGTCTTGCCTTCGGATTGCGCGGATTCGATGATGACCAGCGAACCCTCTTTCACCTTGGCAGACAGCGCGTGGCGCAGGCCCAGCTTGCGGAACTTCTTGGGCAGATCATGCGCGTGGGAGCGCGGCGTCGGGCCCTTGTAGATCCCCCCCTTGCGGAAGATCGGTGCGTTCCGGTCACCGTGGCGTGCGCCGCCGGTGCCCTTCTGGCGATAGATCTTCTTGGTGGAGTAGCTGGTTTCCGAACGGGTCTTGACCTTGTGGGTGCCCTGCTGCGCCTTGTTGCGCTGCCAGCGGACCACGCGGTGCAGGATGTCCGCACGCGGTTCCAGGCCGAAGATCTCGTCGCCGAGATCGACGGAACCGGCAGTACCGCCGTCCAGTTTGATCACGTCGAGTTTCATTCTTCGCCTTCCTTCTTCTCGGCCTCGATATCGGCCTCGGCGTCTTTCAGGGCAGCCTCTTCGGCAGCGGCCTGTTCGGCCAGTGCTGCTTCTTCGGCGGCCTTGGCTTCGGCTTCTGCCTGTGCGGCAGCTTCCTCGGCGGCCTTGGCGGCTTCGTCGGCAGCGGAGCGCAGGGCGGCCGGCAGGATCGCGTTCTCGGGGAACGGTTTCTTGACGGCGTCCTTCACGGTGACCCAGCCACCCTTGGAGCCCGGAACAGCGCCCTTGACCATGATCAGGCCGCGTTCGCTGTCGGTCCGGACGACCTGAAGGTTCTGGGTGGTGACACGGGCAGCACCCATGTGACCGGCCATCTTCTTGCCTTTGAAGACCTTGCCCGGATCCTGACACTGGCCGGTGGAGCCATGGGACCGGTGGGAGATCGACACACCGTGGGAGGCCCGCAGGCCGCCGAAGTTGTGACGCTTCATGGCACCGGCAAAGCCCTTACCGATCGAGGTGCCGGAGATATCGACGAACTGACCCTCGAAGTAATGGTCAGCCGTGATTTCCTCACCAACCTTGATCAGGTTGTCCGGGTCGACGCGGAATTCCGCGATCTTCCGCTTGGGCTCCACATTGGCGACGGCAAAGTGGCCGCGCATCGCCTTGGAGGTGCGCTTGGCCTTTGCGGTGCCCGCGCCCAGCTGAACGGCGGTATAGCCGTGCTGGTCACTGGTGCGTTGCGCAACGACCTGAAGTTTGTCCAGTTGCAGGACGGTGACGGGGATCTGCTTGCCGTCTTCCATGAAGAGACGGGTCATGCCGACCTTTTTTGCGATGATACCGGAACGCAGCATGTTGGTTGCCCTCCTTACACCTTGATCTCGACATCCACGCCGGCCGCGAGGTCGAGCTTCATCAGCGCGTCCACGGTCTGCGGGGTCGGATCTACGATGTCGAGAAGACGCTTGTGCGTGCGGATCTCGAACTGATCGCGGGATTTCTTGTCAACGTGAGGGCCACGGAGAACCGTGAACTTCTCGATCTTGTTCGGCAGCGGGATCGGGCCACGAACCTGAGCGCCGGTGCGCTTGGCCGTGTTGAGGATTTCCTGCGTGCTGGAATCCAGGACGCGGTAATCGAATGCCTTCAGCCGGATGCGAATTGTTTGGCTTGTCATGTGATCAGCCTTCTTCGGCGTTTGAGTTGAGAGGAGGAAACCGGACCACCCGGTCCCCTCGTCGAACCCCTAAATCATGCGCCACGGTGCGTGGACCGTGGCGCCATTATGCAGATCGGCGGGACGCGATCCGATACCGGACCGGTCCCGCCGACGCGGGTCTGTCGACCTGCGATCTTACTCGACGACCTTGGCGACGACGCCGGAGCCGACGGTGCGGCCGCCTTCACGGATGGCGAAACGCAGGCCGTCTTCCATCGCGATCGGGGCGATCAGCTCGACTTCGAACTTCAGGTTGTCGCCGGGCATGACCATCTCGGTGCCCTCGGGCAGGGTCACGGTGCCGGTCACGTCCGTCGTACGGAAGTAGAACTGCGGGCGGTAGTTCGCAAAGAACGGCGTGTGGCGGCCGCCTTCGTCCTTGGTCAGGATGTAGACCTCGGCTTCGAACTTGGTGTGCGGCTTCACCGAACCCGGCTTGCAGAGAACCTGGCCACGTTCCACGCCTTCACGGTCGATGCCGCGCAGCAGGGCGCCGATGTTGTCGCCCGCTTCGCCGCGATCCAGCAGCTTGCGGAACATTTCAACGCCGGTACAGGTCGTCTTCTTGGTGTCCTTGATGCCGACGATTTCCAGTTCGTCGCCCACGTTCACCACGCCACGCTCCACACGGCCCGTCACAACGGTGCCACGGCCCGAGATCGAGAACACGTCTTCGATCGGCATCAGGAACGGCTGATCGACGGCACGTTCCGGCTGCGGGATGTACTCGTCCACCGCGGCCATCAGTTCCTTGATCTTGTTCTCGCCGATTTCCGGGTCACGCCCTTCCATCGCCGCCAGCGCCGAACCCGCGATGATCGGGATATCGTCGCCGGGGAAATCGTATTCCGACAGAAGTTCGCGAACTTCCATCTCCACCAGTTCCAGCAGCTCTTCGTCGTCGACCTGGTCGACCTTGTTCAGGAAAACGGTCATCGCCGGGATGCCGACCTGACGGCCCAGCAGGATGTGTTCGCGGGTTTGCGGCATCGGGCCGTCGGCCGCGTTCACCACCAGGATCGCGCCGTCCATCTGCGCGGCACCCGTGATCATGTTCTTCACGTAATCCGCGTGGCCGGGGCAATCGACGTGCGCGTAGTGACGGTTCTCCGTCTCGTATTCCACGTGAGCGGTCGAAATCGTGATCCCGCGGGCCTTTTCTTCCGGCGCGCCGTCGATCTGGTCATAGGCCTGGAAATCGCCGAAATACTTCGTGATCGCAGCCGTCAGCGTCGTCTTGCCGTGGTCAACGTGACCGATCGTGCCGATGTTGCAGTGCGGTTTGCCGCGCTCAAACTTTTCCTTTGCCATGATGGCCTCCTTTTTCGGGTGCCGGACAAGCGCCGGCCTACGGGTGGTGGGTAGGCCGGGCCAAGGCCCGGCATCCCGTTATGCGTATTTCGACTGGATCTCTTCGGAGATGTTCGACGGAACCGGGTTGTAATGGTCGAACTGCATCGTGAACTGCGCGCGGCCCGAGGACATGGAGCGCAGGGTGTTGATGTAGCCGAACATGTTGGCCAGCGGAACGAAGGACGCGATCGCCACGGCGTTGCCGCGCGGCTCCTGCCCGGACACCTGACCCCGACGGGAGGTCAGATCGCCGATGATCGAACCGGTGTATTCTTCCGGCGTGATCACTTCGACCTTCATCATCGGTTCCAGCAGCTTGGCGCCCGCCTTGCGCAGACCTTCACGCATGCACATGCGGCCTGCGATCTCGAATGCCAGGACGCTGGAGTCGACATCGTGGAACTTGCCGTCGATCAGGGCGACCTTGAAGTCAATCACCGGGAAGCCGGCCAGCGGACCGGAATCCATGACCGATTTGATCCCTTTTTCCACGCCCGGGATGTATTCCTTGGGCACGGCGCCGCCGACGATACGGGATTCGAAGGTGTAGCCTTCGCCCGGCTCGGTGGGGCTGATGATCAGCTTGACCTCCGCGAACTGACCCGACCCACCGGATTGCTTCTTGTGGGTGTAGGAATGCTCGATCTCGTGACCGATGGTCTCACGGTAGGCCACTTGCGGCGCGCCGATGTTGGCTTCGACCTTGAATTCGCGTTTCAGCCGGTCGACCAGAATGTCGAGGTGAAGTTCGCCCATGCCTTTCATGATCGTCTGACCGGATTCGATATCGGTCTCCACCCGGAAAGAGGGGTCTTCGGCGGCCAGACGGGCCAGACCCTGGGACATCTTCTCCTGGTCGTTCTTGGTCTTGGGTTCCACGGCGATCTCGATCACGGGATCGGGGAAGGTCATGGTTTCCAGGACCACCGGTTCCTTGTCGGAGCACAGCGTGTCGCCGGTCGTGGTGTCCTTCAGGCCCGCAAGCGCTATGATGTCGCCGGCATAGGCTTCCTCGATCTCTTCGCGGTTGTTGGAGTGCATCATCATCATACGACCGATGCGCTCTTTCTTGCCCTTGGTGGAGTTCAGGACCGAATCGCCCTTGTTCATCACACCGGAATAAATCCGCGTGAAGGTCAGGGAGCCGACGAAGGGGTCGTTCATGATCTTGAACGCCAGACCGGCGAAAGGCATCGTGTCATCCGCGCGGCGCGGGATGTTCCGCACTTCTTCCTCGTCGCCCGGTTTGAAGCCCATGTAATCGACCACGTCCAGCGGGCTGGGCAGGTAATCGACCACGGCATTCAGCAGCGGCTGCACACCCTTGTTCTTGAACGCGGAACCGCACAGGACCGGCACGAAGGACAGCGACAGCGTGCCCTTGCGGATCAGATCACGCAGGGTTGCGATGTCGGGCTCTTCGCCTTCCAGGTAGGCTTCCATGGCGGCGTCGTCTTGTTCGACCGCGTTCTCGATCAGCTTGCCGCGCCATTCATCGGCCGTGGCCTTCAGCTCGTCACGGATCGGCTGACGCACCCAGGAGGCGCCCAGGTCTTCGCCCTTCCAGACCCATTCTTCCATGGTGACGAGATCGATCATGCCTTCCAGCTCGTTCTCGGCACCGATCGGAATCTGGATCGGGGCTGCGATGGCACCGGTGCGGTCTTCGACCATGGCGACACAGTTGAAGAAGTCGGCGCCGATCTTGTCCATCTTGTTGACGAAGACGATCCGCGGAACCTTGTAGCGGTCGGCCTGACGCCAGACGGTTTCGGTCTGGGGTTCGACACCGGCGTTGGCGTCCAGCACGCATACGGCACCGTCGAGAACCGCCAGCGAACGTTCGACTTCGATGGTGAAGTCCACGTGGCCGGGGGTATCGATGATGTTCATGCGGTACTTGGTGTCATAGGTCCCTTCTGCCGAAGGATCCTCTTGCCACTGCCAGAACGTGGTGGTCGCAGCGGACGTGATCGTGATACCACGCTCCTGCTCCTGTTCCATCCAGTCCATGGTGGCCGCGCCATCATGCACTTCACCGATGTTGTGCGACTTGCCGGTGTAGAACAGGATCCGTTCGGAGCAGGTCGTCTTGCCCGCATCGATATGCGCCATGATACCGAAATTGCGGTACCGTTCGAGGGGATATTCGCGTGCCATGATGTGCAGCCTTTGTGGAATGTATTACCAGCGGTAGTGGCTGAATGCCTTGTTGGCATCGGCCATCTTGTGGGTGTCTTCGCGCTTCTTCACCGCGGACCCGCGGGAGTTCACGGCGTCCAGAAGTTCACCTGCCAGGCGTTCTTCCATCGTGTTTTCGTTGCGCGACCGGCTGGCGGTGATCAGCCAGCGGATTGCCAGGGCTTCGCGGCGTTCGGGGCGGACCTCGACGGGCACCTGGTAGGTGGCGCCACCCACACGGCGGGAGCGGACCTCGACCGACGGCTGGATATTGTCGAGCGCTTCGTGGAAGATTTCCACCGGCGCGCGTTTCACCTTGGCTTCGATGCGATCGAGCGCATTGTAGACGATTTTTTCCGCGATCGACTTCTTGCCGTCGATCATCAGGTTGTTCATGAACTTCGTCAGAACCCGATCACCATACTTGGCGTCGGGCAGGACTTCGCGTTTTTCGGCGGCGTGACGGCGGGACATCTTTCAGATCCTCTTACTTCGGACGCTTCGCGCCATATTTCGAACGGCGCTGCTTACGGTCTTTGACGCCCTGGGTATCCAGGACACCGCGCAGAATGTGGTAACGGACACCGGGAAGGTCTTTCACCCGGCCGCCGCGGATCAGGACAACGGAGTGCTCCTGAAGGTTGTGGCTTTCACCCGGGATGTAGGAAATGACCTCGTAACCGTTGGTCAGGCGCACCTTGGCGACTTTCCGCATGGCCGAGTTCGGCTTCTTCGGCGTGGTGGTATAGACCCGCGTGCAGACACCGCGCTTTTGCGGGCACTGCTCCAGGTGCATGGACTTGGACCGTTTGACTTTCGGCTGCCGCGGCTTGCGGATCAGCTGTTGGATCGTTGGCATTGGGCGTCTTTCCCCGTCTCTTCAACACATGTGCTGCACGGGATGACCCCATGCTGTTTCGTCCGATGGCCCGCGGGCGCGTCCGCCGGGGCCGGTTAATGGCGTCACGCTGATACGCAACGTAAAAAAGCCGCATGCGTCCCCTCGTTCACGGGGAACACGCGGTGGGATTTCCAGAGGATCGGGGTGTGAACCCGGATC
This sequence comes from Pseudooceanicola aestuarii, assembly GCF_010614805.1. Taxonomy (NCBI): domain Bacteria; kingdom Pseudomonadati; phylum Pseudomonadota; class Alphaproteobacteria; order Rhodobacterales; family Paracoccaceae; genus Pseudooceanicola; species Pseudooceanicola aestuarii. Next base: position 1,676,648 of record NZ_JAAFZC010000001.1, on the reverse strand, counting down.
GTGACCACTTCGATTCTGGAAGACAAAGGGGGTTTCCCGATGCCTGATTGTGCGGGCGTATAGGCGGAGTCGGGGGGGTTGTCAACACGAGCCGCCCTTATTCGGCGAGGCATCGCGGCGGTCGCGCGGCTATGGCGTCCCGACGCGCACCCAGTCGCGCAACAGCGCGTCAAGGTCAAGGCCGAACCGGTCGCGCAGGACCTGCGCACCCTGTTCCGAGGCCACGTCCTGACCCGCCTCCCCCGTCGGACGGGCGCGGGCGACATTGCTGTCATTGGTGCCATGGGCGCCGCGCAGGTACATCACCGGCTCTGGCAGGCTCAGCGTCGGGATGCGCGACCAAAGCCGCCGGTGGTTGAAATCCTGAATGGACCGGGTTGAACGCGGGCGGTGATAGATCGCGGTGCCTGGCGCCCACAGATGGGCCTGCACGGGCTCCACGCCCAGCCTGGGCTGCGGGGGCATGGCCGGCGGCGTCGCAGTCGGCGCCCCCTCTGCGCGCCGTTCCGCCAGCCCGCCGGTGGCCCGCAGGACCAGCCCGGAGTTGAAATCCACTGCCGTCCGCCCGACATCGCGCCAGAGCGGGCGCAACACGCCAAAAGCGGCGCGCGTCCGGGCGGTGAAATCCACCGCCAGCGCATCGTCGTCGTCGATTGTGAATTCCGCCACCGCGCGGGCCTGCGGATCGCGGGCCGCGCGCAGGATGTCCCGGCAGGTGCCCTTGTGCGGCAGCCCCGCCGGGCGTGGCACCGCGACCACCTGCGGCAGCGGTGCGATGGCATCGCGCAGGCGGGTCAACCACGGTTCGGGCAGCGCCGCGTCATGCAGCAGCAGCACCGTGAACTCGGGATCCTGTTGCGCCGCCAGGCTGGGAAGGCAGATCCGTTCGAAAAACCAGAACCGCAATGCCAGCCGCGCCGGATCGTACAGACGCGCGCGGTTCCGCGCCGCGTCCGTCCCCAGAACGCTGAACCCGTCAAGCGCGGTTGGATAGGAGAACCGGCACAGACCCAGCAGCTGCACCCGGCTCATTCCAGCGGCTCCCCCGCGCGGTGGCCGATGCGGCGTTCACGGTACAGCATGAACAGCCCCGACCCCGCCACGATGGCCGCCCCCAGCAATGTCTGCCAATCCGGCCAATCGCCAAAGACCACGTAGCCCAGCACCAGCGCCCAGATCAGCGCCGTATAGCGGAACGGCGAGACAAAGGAGATTTCCCCCAGCCTCATCGCCATGACGGAGGTGAGATAGGCGAACAGCACGAACCCCGCCGCCCCCAGCACCAGCGCCGCGCTGCCCACCGTCAGCGGCACCCAGGGTTCGGCCACGCTCATCCCGCCGAAAAACACCATGATCGCCGCCGAGGTCAGCGCCGTCACCAACATCGATGACGAATCCGGCGACAGGCGCCGCGTGGACAGATCCCGCACGGTAATGAAACAGACTGCGATCAGGATGTAGACCGAAAAGATGTCGAACACGTCCGAACCCGGCCGGATGATCAGCAACACCCCCATGAACCCGACAACAATGGCCGCCACCCGGCGCCACCCCACCCGTTCCCGCAGGAAGATTGCGGCCGCCAGCGTCACCACCAGCGGCGCGGATTGAAGCACCGCCGTGACATTGGCCAGCGGCATGTTGAACAGCGCAGTCAGGAAGAAGAACGCCGCGCCGATTTCCGCCGCCGCGCGTAGTCCCGCCAATCCCCAGTCGCGCCGCGCCATGCCGCGCCGGAACGCGCCGCTGCGCCAGCAGACCAGCAGCAGAACCGCCGTGGTCACCGTGTTGCGGATGGCCAGGATCTGGTACAGCGGCACCTGCCCTGACAGGGTTTTCATCAGCGTGTCGTTCAATGTGAACAGCGCCAGCGACGCCATCATCAACAGCGCGCCCTTGGTATTGTCAGTCATCTGGGAACCGTTTGTCGTTTCCCGCAGATGATACCGCCCCGCCGCAAAAGGGAAGGCGCGTCATCCGAAAATCGTCGCCGCATCGCGGCATGCGCGAACCGCAATGGTGCAGGCCCCACAAACAAAAACCCCCGCCGAAGCGGGGGTTTTCAATGTCATGCGATGAGGATCAATCGCGGCTTTCCGGGGTCTCGATGAGGTTGTCGTAATTTTCCCCCCCCAGGATGTCGCCATCCTCCGGCGCGGCCAGGGCGGCGGCGGCTTCGGCCTCCTCCCGGCGGGCATCCAGAACCACGTTGTCGCGATCCGAGGCGATGCGGCGCACGCGCTGCGTGGCGCCGCCCGTCCCGGCCGGGATCAGGCGACCCACGATCACGTTTTCCTTCAGCCCGACCAGCTTGTCCCGCTTGCCCTGGACCGAAGCTTCGGTCAGCACGCGCGTCGTCTCCTGGAAGGAGGCGGCGGAGATGAAGGACCGCGTTTGCAGCGATGCCTTGGTGATCCCCAGCAGGATGGGTTCGCCCGCGGCCGGACGACGGCCCTCGGCCTCGGCCTTGGCATTGGCCTGGTCGAACTCGACCTTGTCGACATGCTCTCCCTTCAGAAGGGTGGTCTGACCGCTGTCCTGGATCTCCCACTTCTGGAGCATCTGGCGCACGATGACCTCGATGTGCTTGTCGTTGATCTTCACGCCTTGCAGGCGATAGACGTCCTGCACCTCGTTGATCATGTAGTCGGCCAGCGCCTCGACACCCATGATCGACAGAATGTCGTGGGGGGCCGGGTTGCCGTCCATGATGTAATCCCCCTTCTGGACGAAGTCACCTTCCTGGACGGGAATGTGCTTGCCCTTGGGCACCATGTATTCGACCTGCTCCATCGACTCGTCGGCGGGTTCGATCGCGATGCGGCGCTTGTTCTTGTAGTCGCGCCCGAACCGCACATAGCCGTCGATTTCGGCGATGATCGCGTGATCCTTGGGACGACGCGCCTCGAAGAGTTCGGCCACACGCGGCAGACCACCGGTAATGTCCTTCGTCTTCGCACCTTCGCGCGGGATCCGCGCCACGACGTCACCGGCCTTGATGTCCTGCCCGTCCTCGACGGACAGAATGGCGTCCACCGACATCGGGTAGGTGACCGGGTTGCCCAACTCGTTGCGGACGGGTTCGCCGTCCTCGCCGATGATCAGCACCTCGGGCTTCAGCTCGTTGCCCTTGGGGGCCGCACGCCAGTCCGAAACGATCCGCTGGGTCATGCCCGTCGCGTCATCGGTTTCCTCGCGGACCGCGATGCCGTTGACCAGGTCGACGAACCGGATCTTGCCGCCCTTCTCCGCGATGATCGGCAGGGTATAGGGATCCCATTCGAACAGCTTGGCGCCGCGGGCGATCCTCTCGCCATCCTTGACGAACAGCTTGGTACCGTAACCCAGCTTGTGGCTGGACCGTTCCTCGCCGTGCTCGTCCACGATCCGCAACTTCATGTTCCGGCCCATGATCAGCGTCTCGCCGTTGGCGTTCTCCAGCAGCTGCGCGTTCTCGAACTCGATCGTACCGTCGGTCGAAGCCTCCAGGAACGATTGCTGACCACCCTGCGCAACACCGCCAATGTGGAACGTCCGCATCGTCAGCTGCGTGCCGGGTTCACCGATGGATTGCGCGGCAATGATGCCGACGGCCTCCCCGATGTTGACCCGCGTCCCGCGCGCCAGGTCACGACCGTAGCAGGTCGCGCAGACGCCGTCGTCGGCCTCGCAGGTCAGCGGCGAGCGGATGCGCATCGACTGCACGTTGGCGTCCTGGATCATGTCCGCCAGGCGTTCGTCGATCAGCGTGCCCTTGGTCACCAGCACCTCTTCGGTGCCCGGGCGCAGCACGTCCTCGGCCGCGACACGGCCCAGCACACGCTCTCCGATCGTGGCGACAACTTCGCCGTCGTTCACGGCCGCTTCGGCGGTCACGGCCAGCTCTGTGCCGCAATCCTGCTCCCGGACGATGCAATCCTGCGCCACGTCCACCAGACGCCGGGTCAGGTAGCCCGAGTTCGCGGTTTTCAGCGCTGTATCCGACAGACCTTTCCGCGCGCCGTGGGTGGAGTTGAAGTACTCCAGCACGGTCAGGCCTTCCTTGAAGTTCGAGATGATCGGCGTCTCGATGATGTCGCCGTTCGGCTTCGCCATCAGCCCGCGCATCCCGCCCAGCTGCTTCATCTGGGTGACAGAGCCACGCGCCCCGGAGTGGGCCATCATGTAGACCGAGTTCGGTTCCTGTTCGGCCCCGCCCTCGTCATGACGCACGGCGGAGATGGTGGACATCATCGCCTCCGTGACCTTGTCGTTACATTTCGACCAGGCATCGACGACCTTGTTGTACTTCTCACCCTGGGTGATCAGGCCGTCCATGTATTGCTGTTCGAAATCCTTCACCTGTTCGCGGGTCTCGTCCACGATCGGCCACTTGCCTTCGGGCACGACCATGTCGTCCTTGCCGAAGGAAATGCCCGCCTTGAACGCCTCGCGGAAGCCCATGGTCATGATCTGATCACAGAAGATCACCGATTCCTTCTGACCGCAGTAGCGGTAGACGGTATCAATGATCTGCTGGACTTCGCGCTTCCGCAGCAGACGGTTGACCAGTTCGAACGGCGCCTTGGCATTCATCGGCAGCAGCGCGCCCAGGCGAATCCGGCCCGGCGTGGTTTCCACACGCTGGGTGACCTCGTTGCCCTCTTCGTCGATCTGCTGAATGCGCGCGGTGATCCGGGCGTGCAGGTGCACCTGCCCCGCATCGAGCGCGTATTGCACCTCGTCGATGGAAGAGAAGGTCATGCCTTCGCCTTTCATGCCCTCGCGCATGATCGTGGTATAGTAGAGACCCAGGATCATGTCCTGCGACGGCACGATGATCGGCGCGCCGTTGGCGGGCGACAGCACGTTGTTGGTGGACATCATCAGCACGCGCGCTTCCAGCTGGGCTTCCAGCGAGAGCGGAACGTGAACGGCCATCTGGTCACCGTCAAAGTCGGCGTTGAACGCGGAGCAGACCAGCGGGTGCAACTGGATGGCTTTCCCTTCGATCAGCGTGGGTTCGAAGGCCTGGATGCCCAGACGGTGCAGCGTGGGGGCGCGGTTCAGCAGCACGGGGTGCTCCCGGATGACCTCGTCCAGGATGTCCCAGACTTCGGGCCGCTCCTTCTCCACCAGTTTCTTGGCCTGTTTCACGGTCGAGGACAGGCCCTTGGCTTCCAGCCGCGAGTAGATGAACGGCTTGAACAGCTCCAGGGCCATCTTCTTGGGCAGGCCGCATTGGTGCAGCTTCAGCTCCGGGCCGGTCACGATGACCGACCGGCCGGAGAAGTCGACCCGTTTCCCCAGAAGGTTCTGACGGAACCGGCCGTGCTTCCCTTTCAGCATGTCGGACAGCGATTTCAGCGGACGCTTGTTGGCGCCGGTGATCACGCGGCCGCGGCGGCCGTTGTCGAACAGCGCATCCACGGATTCCTGCAACATCCGCTTTTCGTTGCGCACGATGATGTCGGGCGCGCGCAGGTCGATCAGCCGTTTCAGACGGTTGTTCCGGTTGATCACCCGGCGGTACAGGTCGTTCAGGTCCGAGGTCGCGAACCGGCCACCGTCCAGCGGCACCAGGGGGCGCAGCTCGGGCGGGATGACCGGAATGACGGTCATGATCATCCACTCCGGACGGTTGCCGGATTCCAAGAAGGATTCCACGACCTTCAGGCGTTTGATGATCTTCTTGGGCTTCAGCTCGCCGGTGGCCTCGGCCAGATCGGCGCGCAGCTGCTCTGCCTCCGATTCCAGGTCGATCTGAGACAGCATCTCGCGGATCGCTTCCGCGCCGATATTGGCCGTGAAGGCATCCATGCCATACGCATCCTGCGCATCCATGAATTCCTCTTCGGTCAGCATCTGGCCGTATTGCAGATCCGTCAGGCCCGGTTCGATCACTACGTAGTTTTCGAAATACAGCACCCGCTCAAGATCGCGCAGGGTCATGTCCAGCATCAGACCGATGCGGGAGGGCAGCGATTTCAGGAACCAGATATGCGCAACGGGCGCGGCCAGTTCGATATGGCCCATACGCTCGCGGCGGACCTTTTGCAGCGTGACTTCAACGCCGCATTTCTCGCAGACGACGCCGCGATATTTCATCCGCTTGTACTTGCCGCACAGGCATTCGTAATCCTTGATCGGACCGAAGATGCGCGCGCAGAACAGGCCGTCCCGCTCGGGCTTGTAGGTCCGGTAGTTGATCGTCTCGGGCTTCTTGATCTCACCGTAGGACCAAGAGAGGATCCGCTCCGGCGAGGCGAGAGAGACCTTGATCTCGTCAAACACCTTCGGCGGCGTGAGCGGGTTGAACGGGTTGTTCGTCAGTTCCTGGTTCATGTCGTAATCCTAAATGACAGGGCTCGGAGGGAGAGGAGCGGAGACCAGGCGGATGGCCCGGCCTCCAGGTGGCGCCGGGCGCCTTATTCCTCGTCCTCCGCGTCCAGGAGTTCCATGTTCAGGCCGAGGCCGCGGACTTCCTTCACGAGCACGTTGAAGCTCTCGGGAACGCCCGCTTCGAAATTGTCCTCGCCCTTGACGATGCTTTCGTAGACCTTCGTCCGGCCGGCCACGTCGTCCGACTTGACCGTCAGCATTTCCTGAAGGGTGTAGGCGGCGCCGTAGGCTTCCAGCGCCCAGACCTCCATCTCCCCGAAACGCTGACCACCGAACTGCGCCTTGCCGCCCAGCGGCTGCTGGGTGACCAGGGAATACGGGCCAGTCGACCGTGCGTGAATCTTGTCGTCCACCAGGTGGTGCAGCTTCAGCAGGTACTTCACGCCGACGGTGACCGGGCGCGCGAATTGCTCCCCCGTGCGGCCGTCATAGAGAACCGACTGGCCGCTTTCGTCGAACCCGGCGCGTTTCAGCGCGTCGTTCACGTCAGGCTCCTTGGCGCCGTCGAAGACGGGCGTCGCGATCGGGACACCGCGGGTCACGTTGCCTGCGGCCTCCAACAGGCGGGATTCGTCCATCCCGACCAGCCCTTCCTCGTAGACGTCCTCTCCGTAGGCGAGGCGCATGGCCTCCCGAACCGGGGTCAGGTCGCCCGTGCGGCGGTAATCGTCCAGCGCCTCGTCCACTTTGAGGCCCAGGCCGCGCGCGGCCCAACCCATGTGAGTCTCAAGGATCTGACCGACGTTCATCCGGGACGGAACGCCCAGCGGGTTCAGACAGAAGTCCACCGGCGTGCCATCCCCGAGGAACGGCATGTCCTCCATCGGCACCACGCGGGAGATGACCCCCTTGTTCCCGTGCCGACCGGCCATCTTGTCGCCCGGTTGCAGCTTCCGCTTCACGGCGATGAAGACCTTGACCATCTTCATCACGCCCGGTGGCAGGTCGTCGCCCCGGCGCACCTTCTCCACCTTGTCCTCGAACCGGGCGTCCAGGGCACGTTTCTGCGCCTCGTACTGCTCGTTCAGGGCTTCGACGTGAGAGGCCTCCTGATCGTCTTCCAGCGCCAGTTGCCACCACTGGTTGCGCGCCAGCGTGCCCAGCAGATCCTCGGTGATCTCGGATCCGGCCTTGACGCCCTTGGGCCCTTTGACCGCGGTCTTGCCCAGGATCATGGATTGCAGACGTGCGTAGATGTTGCGGTCCAGAATCGCCAGCTCGTCGTCGCGGTCGCGCGACAGCTGTTCGACTTCTTCCCGTTCGATCTGAAGCGCCCGCTCGTCTTTTTCCACACCGTGGCGGTTGAAGACACGCACTTCGACCACGGTGCCGAAATCGCCCGGTTTCACCCGCAAGGAGGTATCGCGCACATCCGACGCCTTTTCCCCGAAGATGGCGCGCAGAAGTTTTTCCTCCGGCGTCATCGGGCTTTCGCCCTTGGGGGTGATCTTGCCCACCAGAATGTCGCCCGGCTCCACATCCGCACCGATGTAGACGATGCCCGCCTCGTCGAGGTTGCGCAAAGCTTCCTCACCAACGTTGGGAATGTCGCGGGTGATTTCTTCCGGACCCAGCTTGGTGTCACGGGCGGCAACTTCGAATTCCTCGATGTGGATCGAGGTAAAGACGTCATCGCGCGCGATCCGTTCGGAGATCAGGATCGAGTCCTCGTAGTTGTAGCCGTTCCACGGCATGAACGCGACGATCACGTTCTTGCCCAAGGCCAGCTCACCCAGATCGGTGGAGGGGCCATCGGCGATGACTTCGTTCTTCTCGACCGTATCGCCCACCTTCACCAGCGGACGCTGGTTGATACAGGTGTTCTGGTTGGACCGCTGGAATTTCCGCATGCGGTAGATATCCACACCCGGATCACCCGGCTCCAGATCGGAAGTCGCACGGATCACGATCCGCTGTGCATCCACCTGGTCGATGATACCCGCACGCTTGGCCATGATGGCGGCGCCCGAATCCACGGCGACCTTGCGTTCGATCCCGGTGCCGACCAGCGGCGCCTCGGCCTGCACCAGCGGCACGGCCTGTTTCTGCATGTTGGAGCCCATCAGCGCGCGGTTCGCGTCGTCGTTCTCAAGGAACGGGATCAACGATGCGGCGACAGAGACCAGCTGCTTCGGCGACACGTCGATCAGGTCGACGTGCTCCGTCGGGGTCAGGGTGTATTCCCCGGCCTGGCGCGTGTTCACCATCTCGTTCACGAAGCGGCCTTCGTCGGAGATGTTGGCATTCGCCTGGGCCACGACATGGCGCTGTTCCTCGGTCGCGGACATGTAATGCACTTCGTCCGTGACCTGGCCTTCCTTCACCACCCGGTAGGGGGTTTCGATAAAGCCGTATTTGTTCACCCGGGCAAAGGACGCGAGGTTGTTGATCAGACCGATGTTCGGCCCCTCGGGCGTCTCAATCGGGCACATCCGGCCGTAGTGCGTGGCGTGAACGTCGCGAACTTCGAACCCGGCGCGTTCGCGGGTCAGACCGCCCGGCCCAAGCGCCGAGAGACGGCGTTTGTGACTGACTTCGGACAGCGGGTTGGTCTGGTCCATGAACTGCGACAACTGGGAGGAGCCGAAGAATTCGCGCACGGCAGCCGCAGCCGGTTTCGCATTGATCAGATCCTGCGGCATCACCGTGTCGATCTCGACCGAGGACATGCGTTCCTTGATCGCGCGTTCCATCCGCAGCAGACCGACGCGGTACTGGTTTTCCATCAGCTCGCCAACGGACCGGACACGCCGGTTGCCCAGGTGGTCGATGTCGTCCACCTCGCCCTTGCCGTCACGCAGCTCCACCAGCGCCTTGATGCAGGACACGATGTCATCGCGGTCCAGCGTGCGCTGCGTGTCGGGTTTCTCCAGCGCAAGACGCATGTTCATCTTGACCCGGCCCACGGCGGACAAGTCATAGCGTTCGCTGTCAAAGAACAGCGTTTCGAACAGGTTCGACGCGGCCTCCACGGTGGGCGGCTCGCCGGGGCGCATGACGCGGTAGATATCCATGAGCGCGGTTTCGCGGTTCATGTTCTTGTCCTGCGCCATGGTGTTGCGCATGTACGGGCCGACAGTGATGTTGTCGATGTCCAGCACGGGGATCTCGGTGATCCCGGCGTCCAGCAGCTCTTGCAGGGTGCCGCCCGTGATTTCGCCGGCCTTGTCATATTCCAGGGTCAGTTCATCCCCGGCCTCGACATAGATGGCGCCGGTCTCTTCGTTGATGATGTCCCGGGAGACAAAGCGCCCGACGATCCGGTCGAAGGGCACCAGCAGGTTCTGTACAGCGCCCTCGTCGATCAGCTTCTTGACCGCGCGCGGCGTGACCTTCTTGCCAGCCTCGAAGATGACTTCGCCGGTATCCGCATCCACCAGGTCATAGGTCGGGCGGGTGCCGCGAATCCGGTCGGGGAAGAACTTCGTGACCCAGCCCTGGCCGCGACGGAAGTTGAAATCAACCGTCTCGTAATAGGCGTCCATGATGGCTTCCTGATCCAGCCCCAGGGCATAGAGCAGGGTCGTCACCGGCAGCTTGCGGCGGCGGTCGATCCGCGCGAACACGATGTCCTTGGCGTCGAACTCGAAATCCAGCCAGGAGCCACGGTAGGGGATGATCCGGCAGGCGAACAGCAGCTTGCCCGACGAATGCGTCTTGCCCTTGTCATGGTCGAAGAACACGCCCGGCGACCGGTGCATCTGGGACACGATGACCCGCTCGGTCCCGTTGACGACAAAGGTGCCGTTGGGCGTCATCAGGGGCATGTCGCCCATGAAGACGTCCTGTTCCTTGATGTCCTTCACCGATTTCGCGCCGGTATCCTCGTCGACATCGAACACGATCAGACGCAGCGTGACCTTCAGCGGGGCGCTGTAGGTCATGTCGCGCTGCATGCATTCCTCAACGTCGTATTTCGGCTTTTCCAGCTCGTATTTGACGAATTCCAGAACGGAGGTTTCGTTGAAATCCTTGATCGGGAAAACCGACTGGAACACGCCCATCAGGCCTTCGCCTTCCAGGGGCTCGGGCTGATCGCCCGACCGCAGGAACAGGTCGTAGGAGGATTTCTGAACCTCGATGAGGTTCGGCATTTCGAGAACTTCACGGATCTTGCCGTAATATTTCCGAAGACGTTTCTGACCGAGGAAGGTCTGAGTCATGACCAGTGTCACCTTTCTTTCTCATTCGGAGAGACGCGCCGCCGGGCCTCGGGCGCTCTCCTTGCGAGACAGGGGGTTGAGATCAATGCCTGGCCACCGTCCCGACAGGTGGCCTCCCGATCCTCAAACCTCGCCTTAGGGAAGGCTTCGCACCCTCGCGGGAAAAGCCCTCTCTGAGACAGGTTCGGCTGGACCCGGTAATCCCGGGACCAGCCTTCATCAATGCGAGGACACGGCACGCGCCGCGCCACCGATTACTTGACTTCGACCTCGGCGCCAGCTGCTTCCAGCTTGCCTTTGATCTCTTCGGCTTCGTCCTTGGACACGCCTTCCTTGACGGCTTTGCCACCGGCTTCCACCAGTTCCTTGGCTTCTTTCAGGCCCAGACCGGTGATGCCGCGGACTTCCTTGATCACGTTGATCTTGGAGGCGCCCGGCGACTTCAGGATGACGTCGAATTCGGTCTTTTCTTCTTCGGCCGCACCGGCGTCGCCGCCTGCGGGGCCAGCCATCATGACGGCGCCGCCAGCTGCGGGTTCGATGCCGTACTCGTCTTTCAGGATGGTTTTCAGTTCTTGTGCTTCGAGAAGCGTCAGACCAACGATCTCTTCAGCCAGTTTTTTCAGATCAGCCATTTTACTGTATCCCGTATCTCTAAATGTGTTCCAACGTGCGGGTGTTCAACCCTACGCCGTCTCTCGGGTTGCTTACGCCGCCGCCTTGTCCTCGATCGTGGACAAGATGGAAGCGATGTTCGAAGCAGGTGCGCCAATGGCCCCGGCAATGTTCGAAGCGGGTGCGCCGATGCAGCCTGCGATGGAAGCGATAAGCTCCTCGCGGGACGGCATCTTCGACACGGCTTCGACGCCGGCGCGATCGAGAGCGTTTTCACCCATTGCCCCGCCAAGGATCTCGAACTTCTTGTTGTCCTTGGCAAAACCCTCGGCCACCCTGGCAGCTGCCACGGGGTCCTCGGAATAGGTAAGCACGGTCATGCCCGAAAGGAATTCCGCAATGCTTTCGCACGGCTTTCCGTCCAGGGCGATCTTGGCGAGCCTGTTCTTGGCGACGCGGACTGCACTATCGGCCTCGCGGGCACGGGCGCGCAGATCCTGCATCTCGGCAACCGTGAGGCCGGTGTAGTGTGCAACCACCACAACGCCAGAGCTTTCGAAGATCTGGCCGAGTTCCTCGACCACTTTCTCTTTCTGGGCTCTATCCACAGTTTCACTCCAGTCAGGGAGGTGTGACCCTCCGGCTCAGTTCCGCCGGAACACGAGGCCCCGGCATTCGGGTCCAATAACGGGTCCGCCCAAGTCCGCCCCAGGCGCCAAGCGAGAGCTATGGCCTGAAGAAATCTGGTCTTATCCCGTCTCGGGCAGGATTTATGGATTGCTCCACCCACCGTCTCGGACGAATCGTCCGGGCGACTGCACAGGTGCGGCCGCCAAGACAGAAGGTCTCTTATCCAAGGTCGGGCGGAATGTGAAGTGTGAATTTCACGCAAAGTCTCCGTGCGGTCGCGCCGGCTTCGGCGCCGCAGGCAAGACGGCAGGGGCCCCGGACAAGAAAAAGGCGCCTCCGAACGGGGACGCCTTTTCCGAAATCATCTGGCGACGGGCTTAGTTGCCGGTCGCGTTGGCCACGTCGATGGAGACGCCCGGGCCCATGGTGGAGCTGATGGAGACCTTCTGCATGTAAGTCCCCTTCGCACCGGCCGGCTTGGCCTTGCTGACCGCGTCGACGAAGGCGCGGATGTTCTCGGCCAGCTTCTCGGCGTCGAAGGACGCCTTGCCGACGCCTGCGTGCACCACGCCGGCCTTCTCGGCCTTGAACTGGACTTCGCCGCCCTTGGCGGCCTGAACGGCCTGGGCGACATCCATGGTCACCGTGCCGACCTTGGGGTTCGGCATCAGGTTGCGCGGGCCCAGAATCTTGCCCAGGCGGCCGACGACGGGCATCATGTCCGGGGTCGCGATGCAGCGATCGAAGTCGATCGTGCCGCCCTGAATGGTTTCCATCAGGTCTTCGGCGCCAACGATGTCGGCCCCGGCTTCCTTGGCTTCGTCCGCTTTCGGGCCACGGGCGAATACGGCGACGCGCACATCCTTGCCGGTGCCGTTGGGCAGGCCGACGACGCCACGGACCATCTGGTCCGCGTGGCGCGGATCGACGCCCAGATTCATCGCGATCTCGACAGTTTCATCGAACTTCGCCTGCGCGTTGGACTTGATCAGGGCGACCGCGTCCTCGACCGACAGGTTTTCCTTGCCGGCGGCGGCTTCGCGTGCGGCGCGGGTACGTTTTCCGAGCTTTGCCATTACTTCACCTCGATGCCCATGGAGCGGGCGGAGCCCAGGATGATCTGCATTGCGGACTCGATGTCCTGCGCGTTCAGATCCTTCATCTTCGCTTCGGCGATTTCCTTCACCTGGGCGGCGGTGACGGTTCCGACCGTCTCCTTGCCCGGGGCGTTGGCGCCGGATTTCAGCTTGGCGGCCTTCTTCAGGTAATAAGACGCGGGGGGCGTCTTGATTTCCATGGTGAAGGACTTGTCCTGGTAATAGGTGATCACGGTCGGGCACGGCGCGCCGGCTTCCATATCCTGCGTCTTGGCGTTGAACGCCTTGCAGAATTCCATGATGTTCAGCCCGCGCTGACCCAGGGCGGGCCCGACGGGCGGCGACGGGTTCGCCTGGCCTGCGGGCACTTGCAGCTTCATGCTGCCAACGAGTTTCTTGGCCATCGGCCTTCTCCTTTTCAACAGCGGCGTGACGCGTCAGGCCGCCTTCGGTTGCCGTGGTCCGGTTTGGCGATCGCGATCGCCGCCCCTCCCACATGGGTGCCGGATATACCGGCGCACGCCCGTCGCCGGGCGCGGATCTTCATCAGGCCTGTTTGGAGACCTGGGTGAATTCCAGTTCGACCGGGGTTTCCCGGCCAAAGATCGAAACCGAGACCTTCAGGCGCTGGTTGTCCTCGTCGACCTCTTCGATCATGCCGTCGAAATCCTCGAACGGGCCATCGTTGACCTTCACCTTCTCGCCGATCTCGAAATGGATCAGGGTTCGCGGGGCCTCTTCACCCTCCTGCACGCGGTTCAGGATCTGGTTGACCTCGCTGTCACGCATCGGCATCGGGCGGCCCTGCGGGCCAAGGAAACCGGTGACGCGGTTGATCGAGTTCACCAGGTGATACCCCTCGTCGGACATCTCCATGTGCACCAGCACGTAGCCGGGCATGAAGCGGCGTTCGGTCGTGACCTTCTTGCCGCGCCGGACCTCGATCACCTCTTCGGTCGGCACCAGAACTTCGTCGATCTGGTCTTCCAGACCCTTCTCGGCGACGCTCGTCCTGATCTGTTCAGCGATCTTCTTCTCGAAATTGGAAAGAACGCTGACGGAGTACCACCGTTTTGCCATGGCGTCTGTGCCCTCACTGTCTGCCGTCGAGGGCAGAACCTTCTGTCAAATTGCGCGACCTGTCAAAAAGGCCGTCCCCCAATAGAAAATCGGCGCGCCGGTCTCGTCTGGCGCGCCTGAACCTGTGGGGATTGCCGGGTCACATACAAAGACATGGCCCCAAGCGCAAGCCTTAGCCGAACATGCCCAGCAAAGAGCTGAGGCCCGACCGGATGCCCAGATCGACCAGAGCGAAGAAAATCGCCGTCAGGGTCGCCATGATGAACACCATCACGGTGGTCAGGATGACCTCCCGCCGGGTGGGCCATGCGACCTTGGCGATTTCCGAACGGGTCTGCTGAATGAACTGAAGCGGGTTGACCATCTGTTTTCCACGTCGTCGGGGCCGATGCGTCCACCGGCTTTGCGTTCGGGATCACATACGCGCCGCTGCGGGCGATTTCAAGGCCGGGTGGCGGTCGGGACGCGCGGCCCGGCATGGGCGGGTGGACGCCGGTGGCGCAACGCGTGGTTGCGGTGGATCGCGCGCGCGGGGAAGATGCTCCAGCGCCACCAGCCCCAGGGAGATCCGCCATGCCCATGCCCCCACGTCCCGACCGCCGCACGGCTCTGCGCCTGGGGGGATGGACCATGGCCGCCGCCGTGCTGGCCGGATGCACCGGCGGGCCGGCCCCGCGCCCTGCCACCGCACCGGCGCCGGGCCTGCGCCCCGTGGCCAATCCTGCCTATGACGCCTGGGTCGCCGCCTTTCGTGCCCGGGCCCGGGCCGGCGGGATCAGCACCGCGACTCTGGGCCGTGCGTTCCGGGGCGCCGGCTATCTGCCCGGCGTGATCGAGCGGGACCGCGCCCAGACCGAGACGACGCGCACGTTGGAGGATTATCTGGCCATCACCGCCCATGACGGGAAGGTCCGTGACGGCCGCGCCGCCCTGGCCCGGCATCGTCCGCTTCTGCGCGAGCTGGAGGCACAATACGGCGTTCCCGCCGCCGTCATCGCGGCGATCTGGGGCATGGAAAGCAATTATGGCGCGCGGCGCGGCGATATCCCCGTGATCTCCGCCACCTCCACCCTTGCCTTTGACGGGCGGCGCGGGGCGTTCTTCGAGAAACAGCTGGTGGCCGCGCTGCGCATCCTGCAACGTGGCGACGTGGGCGCGGCCGGCCTGGTGGGCAGCTGGGCGGGAGCGATGGGACACACCCAATTCATCCCGACCACCTACCAGGCCTACGCGGTGGATTTTCGCGGCGACGGGCGGCGTGACATCTGGTCGGAGGATCCGACCGATGCGCTGGCCTCCGCCGCCGCCTACCTGTCGAAATCCGGCTGGCGGCGCGGCCAATCCTGGGGGCTGGAGGTCCGGGCGCCTGAAGGCCTGGCCGCCGGCGGCCGGCGTGACGCCGACGCCTGGGGCGCGTCCGGCGTGCGCCCCGCGCGGGGCGGCGCCCTGCCCGGTGGCACGGCCCGACTGCTGCGCCCGCAGGGGACGCGCGGCCCGGCCTTCCTGGCTTACGGGAATTTCGACGTGATCCTGCGTTACAACAATTCGACGAAATACGGCATCGGCGTCGGGCACCTGTCCGACCGGATCGCCGGCGGCGGCCCGTTGGTCACCGACTTCCCGCCCGACATCCACGGGCTGACCCTCGGCGACCGAAAACGCCTGCAACAGCGACTGAATGCGGCCGGGTTCGACGCCGGCACACCCGACGGTGTGCTGGGCAAGAAGACAGAGGCCGCGATTCGTGCCTTTCAGCGGGCGCGGGGCCTGCCGGTCACGGGGACGCCCTCGGCAGCACTCCTGGCACAGCTGTAGGGGCTTGGGCCGAACGGCGGCCCACCCTGCCCCGGCAGGACTTCGGCGGAGGGCCTCCAAGATCAAGAGGGCAGAGCCCCGCAATCCCCACACAGGACGGCAACGCGCCTGGCGGGGCCGCCGGGGCGGTGTGGATCAGATTGTCCGGAAATGCGGCCTGGCAGGGGCAGAGGGACTCGAACCCGCGACCCTCGGTTTTGGAGACCGATGCTCTACCAACTGAGCTATACCCCTAGGCCGTGACGTGGGATAGGCGAGACGCGCGGCAAGATCAAGGGCGTTCCTGCCGGACGTGGCGAAACCTTTGCCCCCGCTCAAAGCTCGGCAAGGAACCGCCCCACCGTCATCGCCGCGAAATCCGCGTTCTTGTGCACCGGGTCATCCTCCTGGCCGATCTCGTCGGAGGCATGTTCGATTCGCGTCAGATAGCCGCCGGTAATCGTCTCCTCCGGCTGGTGCAACAGGGTGATGCGATCCTGCCCCGCCTCTGCGTCCAGCCAGTGGCGCAGCTGATCGCGGTCGGTCGGGCTGGCTTGGGCTGCCTGGGGCAGGTCCGGACCGCCACGCCCTTCGGTCAAAAGCGGCGCCGGGGCAAAGACCACTCGCGCCGCCGGATTCGCCGCGGCAAAGGCCCGCGCGAAGCGATAGGCCCGGCACCCCCGCAGAAAGCGCCGCGTCAGGATGCGGCGGACAGCGGTCGAGACATGGCCATCCTCCGCGCAAAGCGTCTCCAGCAGCGGCGGCATGAACTCCGACATCCGCAACCGCGCGCCGTAGAACAGGAAGGCATCGAAATCCGTCGCCTGCAAAACCTCCCGCCCGGCACCGTTGATCTCGGCCACGATGGGGCGGGCGTCGGGCTTGGGGTGGACGGCATCGCCGCGCAGCTCCAGTTGGCGGAACGCCGGCCCATAGGCGCCCCAGAATTCCATCCTGTGCCCGCGCCAATCGATCAACCCCCGATCCTGCGCATGTTTGACGGAGGCCAGATGACTGTCACCGAACAGGCAGATCCGCAGCGCCTGGCGCGGCGCGGCCCACCGAGCGGTACCGGCGCCGGCCGGAGCACAGGCCGGGCCGGAGGGCTGGTCAGCCAACGGCACGATGGGCGGGGCAAAGGGGTCAGCGGGCGAATGCATTCAGCATCTCCTCCTCGCATTTGACGTCATCCCGCGCAGCGGCAGCCCGGCGCGCGCGGCGGGCTGCACGGCGGGCCGCCCGATCGGTGGAGGACTTGCCGGGCGCTCCGTGGGCGGTGGCCTGGTCGGCGAAAAACCGTTCCATCACCACGGCCACCCCCTCGGGCACCACGCTGCGCTGATTCGGAGCGTAGAACATGCCGCGAAACACCGGGTGGGTGATGATCTCGTAGCTGGGAAAGTAATCCACGAAGGGATGGTCCTGCACAAGCTCTCCGGCCACGGCGCGCAGCGTCGATTTGGATTGGCTGGTCGCGGTCAGCACATGCTGCCCCGAGGCGGTGGCCGTCAGCGGCACCGGCGAGACGGTCAACAGCACCTTCAACGCCGGGTTGCGGGCGCGCAGGCGGGTCAGCACCGCCTCCATGTCGGCCAGGATCGCGCCGTGTCGGTGATTGCGGAACAGGTGCAGATCGGCGTCGAACTCCCCCGCCGCCGTGCCGGGACAGATGGCGTATTCCACTCCGGTGCGGGCATTGTACCAACTTTCCGTCAGGCCAAGGGTGAAGACGAAGACCCCCGCCCCTTCCACGGCGCGGCGGATCGCGGCCAGAGTCGCCCGGCGGGAGGCACGTGCCTCTTCCACGCTTTCGAAACCGCCAGGCTCGATGGCCGGGCGCAGCGGGTCGTAAACGCGGCCGTCACGTTGCCACCACTCGTCGATCTCGATCTCCGCATAGGCCAGTTGCAGCCATTGCAGCAGGGTGCGGGCGGTGTAGATGTTGCCGGTCCGAAAGGAAAAGATCCCGTAGTTGAACTCCCGCGCCGGTTCCGGGGCCAGATGGGCGGGGGCAGGTTCGGCATCCATCCATAAAAACCCCCGCGCCGACAGCGCCCGCCCGATATGCTGGGCAAAGCAGGAACCGGCGGTAACGATCGGATCCGCCATCGCGATTGGCCATTTCGACTGCCACAGCCCCGCGATTTGCAGCGGGTTCCGCTCGGCCACGGCGGTTTTCCAATAGGCGATATCGGGAAGGGACGCATAGGGATGAGTCATGGCGGAAGCCTCCTGAGGGGGCGGATGGGCAAGATGGGCGAGCGCGGCCCGGCCGGGCCATCGCAGCAATTCCAGGCGCAGGACACCAGAACTTTCCGTCGAAATTGAGGCTTGGGCATGACCCCTCCGGCTCAGGGTCGCGGCACGAAGGCGGCGCCGGGCCGCGCATCCTGCGGCCTACATCCAGCGCAGCAGCCGCAATAGCAGCACCTGCACCGCCAGCGCCCCGACCAGCGCCCCGGAGAAAATCCAGAAGGCATGCGGATTGGCGGCACCGGGCATCCCGCCCAGGTTGATACCGAACAGCCCGGTCAGGAACCCCAGCGGCAGGAAGATCGCCGAAACGATGGACAGGATGTACATGTGCCGGTTCAGCCGGTCGCTGATCTCCCCCGAGACCTCGTCGCGCAGGACGGTCAGGTTGTCGCGCAGTTCGTCCACGTTTTCCACCATTCGGCGCTGGCGGTCCTCCGCCTCCGCGATGCGGCGGTGGTCCATCTCCCCCAGCAGGGGCAGATCTGTGGCGCCCAGGTCGCGCAGGGCCACGATCTGCGGCGCGGTGTGGCGGCGCAGCTCGATCACCGCAAGGCGCAGCGTGGCGATCCGTTTGCGCAGGGCGCTGCCCGGCCGGGCGACGACCTGCGGCTCCAACGCATCGACAGCCTGATCCAGCTCGGTCACGAAGGGCTCCAGCCGGGCGGTCAGCCGGTCTGCCAGCGCCGCAACGAAGGCGCCCGCGTCTTCGGGGCCGGTGCCCCTGCCCAGGGCCTCGGCGATGTCTTCCAGCGCGCGCACCCGCTGGCGGGACAGGGTGACGATGCGGCGCGGGTCGATCCACATACGCACCGCAACCATGTCTTCGGGATCCTTGCCGGAATTCAGGTTCAGCCCACGCAGGTTGACCAGCAGGCCATCGTGGATCGGCGTGGCGCGCGGGCGGGTCTCCGGCGCGGTAAGGGCAGCGGTGACCGTCTCGTCCAGATAGGCGAGATGCGCGGCGATCCAGCCCGGCGTTTCGGGGTGATCGGCCTGCAAATGGACCCACCCCAGCCGGTCGGATTGCAGCACCGGCGCGATATCCGCCGGCGCAAGGCTCTGCCCCGCCCCTGCCCCGTCGAGGTCAAGCGCAAAGAGGATGTGATCAAAACGCGAATGCTCCATGGCATGATCCTGCCAGCCCCCGCTGCCCGGCACCAGTCGAAAGCCGCGCGCAGGAACCCGGTCCCGGGGCGCGCGCGTTGCCCCCCCGACGGCACGCACCAGCAAGGGAGCACAGAACATGTTCGACTGGATCGCGGGGGTGATCTCCGCCATGGGTTACGGCGGGCTGGCCCTGCTGATGTTCCTGGAAAACGTGTTTCCTCCGATCCCGTCGGAACTGATCATGCCGCTGGCCGGGTTCCACGCGGCAGAGGGGCGGTTTGCCGCCGTGGGCGTGGTGCTGGCCGGCAGTGCCGGGTCGGTCGCGGGGGTGACGCTATGGTACTGGGCCGGCCGGCGCTACCGCGCGGACCGGCTGCGCGACCTGGCGGGGCGGCACGGGCGCTGGCTCAGCCTTACGCCGGCAGAGGTCGACAGGGCGCTGGACTGGTTCGACCGCCACGGCGAGGCGGCGGTGTTCCTCGGGCGGCTGGTCCCGGCGCTGCGCACGCTGATCTCCATCCCGGCGGGGCTGGGACGGATGCCTCTGTGGCGGTTTCTGCTGTGGACAACGGGCGGGTCACTGATCTGGAACGCGCTGCTGACGGCGGCGGGCCACGTGCTGCACGCCAACTACGACCGGGTCCAGGCCTGGCTGGACCCGGTGTCGACTGCCGTGGTGGTCGGGATGATCGCTATCTACCTCTACCGCGTCGCGACCTTCGGCCGCCGCTCAGGGCAGCAGGCCGACCGGGCCAGGCGAAGCACCGACAGGGCGCCCCGGCAGCGCCGCGGCTGAGCCCGCCCCCCAAAGAGCGCGCAGGAGGTGCTGAACGCCCCCTGAACATGCGAAAGGCGCCACGGCATGAAAGCCGTGGCGCCTTTGCTTTGCGGGTCTCGGGACGGGCATTGGTCAGTGCGTCCGCCGCCGGGGTCGATCCCGAGGCCGGATCTTACTCGACGACCTTGGCGACGACGCCGGAGCCGACGGTGCGGCCGCCTTCACGGATGGCGAAACGCAGGCCGTCTTCCATTGCGATCGGGGCGATCAGCTCGACTTCGAACTTCAGGTTGTCGCCGGGCATGACCATCTCGGTGCCCTCGGGCAGAGTCACGGTGCCGGTCACGTCCGTCGTACGGAAGTAGAACTGCGGGCGGTAGTTCGCAAAGAACGGCGTGTGGCGGCCGCCTTCGTCCTTGGTCAGGATGTAGACCTCGGCTTCGAACTTGGTGTGCGGCTTCACCGAACCCGGCTTGCAGAGAACCTGGCCACGTTCCACGCCTTCACGGTCGATGCCGCGCAGCAGGGCGCCGATGTTGTCGCCCGCTTCGCCGCGATCCAGCAGCTTGCGGAACATTTCAACGCCGGTACAGGTCGTCTTCTTGGTGTCCTTGATGCCGACGATTTCCAGTTCGTCGCCCACGTTCACCACGCCACGCTCCACACGGCCCGTCACAACGGTGCCACGGCCCGAGATCGAGAACACGTCTTCGATCGGCATCAGGAACGGCTGATCGACGGCACGTTCCGGCTGCGGGATGTACTCGTCCACCGCGGCCATCAGTTCCTTGATCTTGTTCTCGCCGATTTCCGGGTCACGCCCTTCCATCGCCGCCAGCGCCGAACCCGCGATGATCGGGATATCGTCGCCGGGGAAATCGTATTCCGACAGAAGTTCGCGAACTTCCATCTCCACCAGTTCCAGCAGCTCTTCGTCGTCGACCTGGTCGACCTTGTTCAGGAAAACGGTCATCGCCGGGATGCCGACCTGACGGCCCAGCAGGATGTGTTCGCGGGTTTGCGGCATCGGGCCGTCGGCCGCGTTCACCACCAGGATCGCGCCGTCCATCTGCGCGGCACCCGTGATCATGTTCTTCACGTAATCCGCGTGGCCGGGGCAATCGACGTGCGCGTAGTGACGGTTCTCCGTCTCGTATTCCACGTGAGCGGTCGAAATCGTGATCCCGCGGGCCTTTTCTTCCGGCGCGCCGTCGATCTGGTCATAGGCCTGGAAATCGCCGAAATACTTCGTGATCGCAGCCGTCAGCGTCGTCTTGCCGTGGTCAACGTGACCGATCGTGCCGATGTTGCAGTGCGGTTTGCCGCGCTCAAACTTTTCCTTTGCCATTGCTTTGGCGCCTTTCCCTTGTGGTCCGGTGCGGACCCGATTTCACTCCGCGCGCCATGTATTGGCTTCGGCGCGGAAAATCAAGCGGCTGTTGCCATGGCCGGGGTCCGGTGGACCCGGCCGGGCGTCAGCCCGCCTGCGTCTGTGCGATGGGCGATACGGTCGCGGCGGGGGCAGTCGCCGGGGTCGCAGCCGGGCCGACCTTTTCCACCACCGGGGCCGGGACGGTGGTCGCCGCCGCATCCGCCGGGGTGGCCGCAACCGGAGCGCGGCGCTGGCGTGGCGCCTTGGGGCCGAACCAGTCTCGGTTCTGGACCAGCCAGTTCTCGATCAGCTTGGCGGCGTTGCGCGTCAGGTTCTCCATCTGCTCTTCCGCCGACTTCGTATAGCCCGACCCGACCAGCGTATCGCCCGACAGGCTTTCGAAGACGGTGATCTGCTCCGGCTTTTCGGTCAGCTTCTTCTGCTCCAGATCATCCCAGACGCTGACATTGACGATCAGGATCGACTTGGGCGACAGAACCAGCGGGATGCCGGGCTGGGCCAGCACATAACCCTCGATGGAGACGCCAAGATGATACATCTTGTCCCCGTCATAGCGCGAGAACCGTTCATCGATGGCCTTCTTCATCGCGGCGGCAAAGACTTCCTGATCCGCTTCGCGCGACATCGGCCCGCGCTGCATCTTGGAGGAGACGACGACGTTGTGGCCCAGGCTGAAATCGCCCAGATCGCGGGTCGGCCCGTCCAGATCATTGGCGTTGGTGCAGGCCGTCACCAGAAGCCCGAGGGCCAGAACCAGAAAAGTGCGCAACATGTTTTGTCCGTTCCGTAAGCGTTCCGGGCCGGCAAAGCCCTGTCCGGGGATAGCCGAAGGGGGACGTTGTTGCAAATGGCTTGTCCCCGCGCGCCGGGCAGAGGCGCCTTTGCCGGCGGCCCCCGCGCGCCTATATCGGAGGAGACCGCCGAAAGGACTGCCATGCCCCGCGCCCGATCCGTTCCTGCCCCTGCCCTGCCGGTGCGCGTTCCGTTGGTGACCGAACCGATGGGAATCCTGCGATCGCTGCGCACCGCGCGGCACAACGTGCTGGCCATCATCCCCGACATCGCCACCCGCCAGCCCATCGTCTCGGGCAGGACCGGCGTGCGCTGGCACATGCTGATGGATCCCGAAGCGATCCGCCGCGTCCTGCTGGAGAAGGTCGACCATTACCCCAAGTCCGACGTGACCAAAAACCTGCTGCGCCCTGCCATCGGCGAAGGTCTGTTCGTCGCGGAGGGCGCGCATTGGCGCTGGCAGCGGCGCGCGGTGGCGCCGGTCTTTTCGCATCGCAATGTCGCGGGGCTGGGCCCGGTGATGACAGCGGCGGCCGCGCGCAGCGCCGAGCGGATCGCCGGGGCCGGCCCGAACGCTGTCAACGTCGCGGAAGAGATGGTCAGGGCGACCTTCGAGGTGATCTCGGACATCACCTTTTCCGGCGGCCGGGCCTTTGACCGCGACGCGGTGCACCGCGCCATCGACGCCTATATCGCCGAGGCCGGGCGCGTCTCGCTGTTCGATATCCTGGGTGTGCCGGGCTGGGTGCCGCGACCGGGGCGGCTGATGTCCGGGACGGCGCTGCGGCAGATGAAATCCGTGGCCGACGATGCAATCACCGCGCGCCGCGAACGGGGCGCTCCGGAGGGCTCGCCCGACCTGCTGGACCTGCTGATGACCGCCGAAGACCCCAAGTCAGGCCGCGCGATGAGCGACGCGGAAATGCGTGACAACCTGCTGACCTTCATCGTTGCGGGGCACGAGACGACGGCCCTGACGCTGGGCTGGGCGCTCTATCTCTGCGGGTTCGACCCGCAGGTGCAGGAGGCCGCCGCCGGTGAAGCCCGCGCCCTGCTGGGCAATCGCGCGGCCAGGGCGGAGGACGTGCCGGCCCTGCCGCTGACCCGCGCGATCATCGACGAGACGCTGCGCCTTTATCCGCCGGCGGCGTTCCTGTCGCGCAATGCGCGGGCCGATGACGAGCTCTGTGGACGGCGGGTGCGTGCCGGAGATACGGTGATGCTGCCGATCTACGCGCTGCACCGCAATCACCTGCTGTGGGACGATCCCGACAGCTTTGACCCAGGCCGATTCGCGGATCGCACGTCGGTGCCGCGCTATGCCTACCTGCCGTTCGGTGACGGGCCGCGCATCTGCATCGGGGCGCAATTCGCGGTGCAGGAGGCGGTCATCGTGCTGGCCACGCTGCTGGCGCGGTTCCGGTTCCGGCGAGTGCCGGGGCGCGATCCGGCCCCGGTGATGATCATCACCCTGCGCGCCGAAGGCGGCGTCTGGCTGGAGGCGGAACCACGGGAAACCCAGCCCGCCTGACACCCTTCCCGGCCAGAGGCCCCATCAGGCAGAATCGCCTGCCAGGACCGGCAGGCGCAGGGCATCAGGTGAACTTGTTGTCTCGCGGGAACCCGCGCGGCGCCATGCGTCCGGCCGTGGCACGCTTGCCCAGCCATTCGGACAGGTCGGCCTCTGTCCGGGTGCGCCCGGCGGGATCGTGCCAGGACAGACCGTCCACCAGGGTCAGGGTGCGCAGGTCGGACAGGCCGCCGTCCTTGTATTTCTGCAACCGAACGCCCTTGCCCCGGCCCATCTCGGGCAACTCGTCCAGCGGGAAGACCAGAACCTTGCGATTTTCCCCCACCACGGCGACGTGATCGCCCTGCACCGGCTTGCAGATCATCGCCCGCACGCCATCGCGCACGTTCAGGACCTGTTTGCCGCTGCGGGTCTGGGCCAGAACCTCGCCCTCTGCCACGATGAAGCCATCCCCGGCCGAGGAGGCGACGATCAGCCGACCGCCCGGCGCGTGAATGCGCATCTCCACGATCTCCGCCTCGTTGGGCAGATCGACCATCAGGCGCAGCGGTTCGCCCATGCCGCGCCCGCCCGGCAGGTTGGACGCCAGCAGCGTATAGATCCGCCCGTTGGAGGCAAAGACCAGGATCTTGTCGGTCGTTTCCGCATGGAACGCGAATTGCCCCTCGTCGCCGTCCTTGAACTTGAACGCCTGGGTCAGGTCCACATGGCCCTTCATCGCCCGAATCCAGCCCATGCGCGAACAGACGATGGTCACCGGCTCCTTCTCGATCATGGCTTCCAGAGGCACGTCCTCGGCCTCGGCCGCCGCCTCGATCAGGGTGCGGCGGGCACCGAATTCGTAATCCTTGCCCAAGGCCTTGCGCGTTTCCTTCAGTTGGTCGGCGATGCGCGACCATTGCACTTCGGGGTTGTCCAGCAGGTCTTCGATCTCGGCACGTTCGGCCATCAGCCGGTCGCGTTCCGAGACCAGTTCCATTTCCTCCAGCCGCCGCAGCGACCGCAGGCGCATGTTCAGGATCGCCTCGGTCTGAAGCTCCGTCAGCTCCCCTTCGCTATCCAGCCCGAGAGGCGAGACATAGGCCGATTCCTCCGCCGCGCGCGCCCGCTTCTTCGACCAATCCTCCGCCATCAGCGCCGCCTTGGGATCGTCGTCATAGCGGATGATATCAATCACGCGATCCAGGTTCAGGAAGGCGGTAATCAGCCCCTCCAGAATTTCCAGACGGCGGTCGATCTTGCCCAGCCGGTGCCGCGACCGGCGCAGCAGAACCTCCTGCCGGTGATCGAGGAAGGCGCGCAGCACCTCCTTGAGCGAGCAGACCTTGGGCGTGACCCCATCCACCAGCACGTTCATGTTCAGCGAGAACCGGACCTCCAGCTCCGAATTGCGGAACAACAGGTTCATCAGAACCTCAGGGTCCACCGTCTTGGAGCGGGGTTCCAGAACCATGCGCACGTCATCGGTGCTTTCGTCGCGGATATCGGCAAGAATCGGAGTCTTCTTGGTCTGGATCAGCTCGGCGATCTTTTCGATCAGGCGCGATTTCTGCACCTGGAACGGGATCTCCGTCACCACGATCTGCCATTGGCCGCGCGGCAGTTCCTCGATCTCCCAGCGGGCGCGCAGACGGAAGGCCCCCCGGCCGGTGCTGTAGGCGCGGGCGATGTTTTCCGGGCTCTCCACCAGCACACCGCCGGTGGGAAAATCGGGGCCGGGCACGTATTGCAGCAGCGTATCGTCGCGCGCATCGGGCGTCTTGATCAGGTGCAGGCAGGCGCCGATCAGTTCACTTGCGTTATGGGGCGGGATATTCGTCGCCATCCCCACCGCGATCCCCGAGGCGCCATTGGCCAGCAGATTGGGAAACGCCGCCGGAAGCACGGCAGGTTCCGTCAGCGTGCCGTCGTAATTATCCCGGAAATCAACGGCATCTTCATCCAGCCCCTCCATCATCGCCTCGGCGATGAAGGTCAGCCGCGCCTCCGTGTACCGGGAGGCCGCCGGGTTGTCTCCATCGATATTGCCGAAGTTGCCCTGCCCGTCGACCAGCGGGTAGCGCATGTTGAAGTCCTGCGCCAACCGGGCCATCGCATCATAGATCGCCTGATCACCATGGGGGTGGTAATTGCCCATCACATCGCCCGAGATCTTGGACGATTTGCGGAACCGGCCCGAGGGCGCCAGCTTCAGCTCTCGCATGGCGAACATGATGCGCCGGTGCACCGGCTTCAGCCCGTCACGGGCGTCAGGCAGGGCCCGGTGCATGATCGTGGACAGGGCGTAGGTCAGATATCGGTCGCCGATGGCACGGCGCAGCGGTTCTGCCAGTTCGCCTTTGCCCAGGCTGGGGGTGTCGGGGTTGTCGGTCATGGGCTGCTGATATCCGTGGCGATTGTCGGCGTAAAGAAGACACTCCGTTTCCGTCACAAAACCTTCCCCGTCCTGCCCGGAGAATCAGCGTATCAAGGAACCATTCACGAGGATGAGCGTTTTCTTGCCAACAGGGCAAACCGTATTTTTTGAGAGGTGATCCGGTCATGAAGAAATTCCTGGTTGTCACGACTTTTTTCCTGGGCTGGGCCTTTTACGAGGTCAGCGGTGGCGCGGAGTTCGATCCGGCTGAAACGACCTTTTCCGCCACTGCCGCTGAACCCGTCTCCGCCGCGCCGATCGTCTCCACCCGCTCTGCCGTCGCGTCCGACACTGCGGCGACGGCCAGCCAGACCGGCAAGATGCGCGTCCCCGACAAGCCCGCCGACACCGAGACGGCCACCGCCCCGGCGCCCTCTCCGGCCGTTGCCGACCTGCCGCTGGTCGTGGTGACCAAGGCCTCGCTGTCGCCCGAGATTGCGCAGGCGCTGGAACAGGCCCGCGCCCCGGTCCAGGCAGAACCCGCCGCAGATATCCGTCAGGTGGCCGGTTCGCGGGTGAACATGCGCAGCGGTCCCGGCACGCGCTATTCCGTCATGGCCAGCCTGCGCGAGGGCCAGGACGTCGAGATCCTGCAAGAGCCGGGCAACGGCTGGGTGAAACTGCGGGTGATCGACGGCGGGCGCATCGGCTGGATGGCCGACTGGCTTGTCACGGCGTCGAATTGATCGGCTGATCGCCCCGCCGCCCATCCCCCCGAGGCCACGGGCGGGACGGGCCCCCGCACGCCCCCCTTCCCCGGCCCGAACGCCCCCAAGCATACCTCTTGTGCTGGCGGCGCCGGACGGGCAGGTTTCGCCGATGACAGAACGTTCCATTCTCATCACCGGCTGTTCCTCGGGTATCGGGCGCGATGCCGCCCACGGGTTGCGCGCGCAGGGCTGGCGGGTCTTTGCCACCGCCCGCCAAGCGACGGATGTGGACCGGTTGCGCGACGATGGTTTTGACGCCGTTCGCATGGACTACGCCGACAGCGAAAGCCTGCGCGCCGGATTGGACCAGGTGCTGGCGACCACCGGCGGCACCCTGGACGCCCTGTTCAACAATGGCGCCTTCGCCATCCCCGGCCCGACCGAGGACATCACACGCGACGCCATGCGCGCCCAATTCGAGGCCAATTTCCTGGGCCCGCACGAGTTGACCAACATGGTGATCCCGGTGATGCGCGCGCAGGGGGCCGGGCGCATCGTCAATTGCTCCTCCGTGCTGGGGCTGGTCGCGGCGCCCTGGCGGGGCGCCTATGTTGCCTCCAAATTCGCGATGGAAGGGCTGAGCGATACGCTGCGCCTCGAGATGGCGGGGACCGGCATTTACGTCATCCTGATCGAGCCGGGCCCCATCGCCACCGATTTCCGCAAGAACGCGATCCGGGCCTTTGAAGCCTGGGTCGATTGGGAAAACTCCGCCCGTGAGGAGCAATACCGCGCCAACCTGCTGGATACGCTTTACAAACGTGGGGACGCGGGCAAACCGCAACGGTTCGAGCTGGGGCCCGAGGCCGTGACTCGCGCCCTGATCCGCGCGCTGGATGCCCCGCGCCCCCGGCCGCGCTATTTCGTGACCGTGCCGACCTGGGGCGCCGCCGTGATGCGCCGGGTGCTGCCAGCCCGGATTCTGGACCGCATCACCCGCAGCGCCTGAGCGCGCCCCCCCCTGCGCGCAAAAGACCCGTTCGCATTTGCCCGCCGGACCGCTACATCTAGCGCAGCAACGAAAAGGAGCCGCCGATGGCCAATGATCCCCTGTTCCTGGTCGCGATCGCCGCCGTTCTGTCCGTCGCCGTCATCCTGATGTTCGGGATCGGCGGCTTCGCACGCGGCGTGGACGGAAAGAAATCCAACAAGATCATGCAGCTGCGCATCGCCGCGCAATTCGTGGCCGTGGTGTTGGTGCTGTTCTTCGTATGGATGAGAAGCGGAGGCTGACCATGGTTGTTCTGTCCAAGATCTATACCCGCACCGGCGATGGCGGAGAGACCGCCCTGGGCGATGGCACGCGGGTGCCCAAACCCTCCCTTCGGGTGGAGGCCTACGGCACTGTCGATGAAACCAACGCGACGCTGGGCCTGGCCCGGCTGCATGCGGATGGGG
This sequence comes from Pseudooceanicola aestuarii, assembly GCF_010614805.1. Taxonomy (NCBI): domain Bacteria; kingdom Pseudomonadati; phylum Pseudomonadota; class Alphaproteobacteria; order Rhodobacterales; family Paracoccaceae; genus Pseudooceanicola; species Pseudooceanicola aestuarii. The sequence continues at coordinate 1,648,507 of NZ_JAAFZC010000001.1, read as the reverse complement.
AGATGGATGCCGCCCTGGCGCGCATCCAGAACGACCTGTTCGACCTGGGCGCCGACCTTTGCCGCCCCGGGATGGACCAGGACGCCGCCGCCGAATACCCGCCATTGCGTGCCACCCCCGCCCAGGTGGCGCGGCTGGAAGCGGAAATCGACACCATGAACGCCAATCTTTCGCCGTTGCGCAGTTTTGTCCTGCCGGGCGGGTCGGCGCTTGCCGCCCATCTGCACCTGTGCCGCACCGTCTCACGGCGGGCCGAACGGCTGGCGGTCGCCCTGATGGCCGAAGAGGGCTGCAACCCGGCGGCGGTGAAATACCTCAACCGCCTGTCAGACTGGTTCTTCGTCGCCTCCCGTCTGGCCAATGACGGCGGGGCGGGTGACGTGCTGTGGGTGCCCGGCGCCAATCGCGACTGATCAGCGCAACGCCGCGTCCCCCTTGCCGCCACCTGCCGGATGGGCCATCCTGTGATCGTTCTCAGGGCGGGGCGAAATTCCCCACCGGCGGTAAGCGGCAGGTCCGCAAGCCCGCGAGCGCCCCGCGCCACCGGTGCGGGGGTCAGCAGATCAGGTGCAATTCCTGGGCCGACGGTCATAGTCCGGATGAAAGAGAACGAGCATTCGTTCCCGCAAAGCGGGAGCGTTTTGCCCGTGATCGCCTTGGGTGACGTGTCAGTCATGAAAGGAGATCACATTGACACTTGCCCGATATGCCTTCGTCAAAGCCAATTGGCATTCCGACATCGTGGACCGCGCGCTTGACGGGTTTCTCAGGATCATTCCGGCCGAACAGGTGGATGTCTACGATGTGCCCGGCGCGTTCGAAATGCCGCTGGTCGCGCGGGATCTGGCGGCGACGGGCCGCTATGCCGCCATCGCCTGTGCCGCGTTCGTGGTGGACGGCGGGATCTACCGCCACGATTTCGTCGCGGCCGCGGTGGTCGAGGGGCTGATGCGCGCCGGGATGGATACCGGAGTGCCCGTGCTCTCCGTCTCGCTGACGCCGCACCAATATCAGGAGACGGCGCATCACGACGCGATCTTCCGCGCCCATTTCGTGCAGAAAGGGGAAGAGGCGGCGCAGGCCGCGCTCAGCATCGGGCGGACCCGCGCGGCCATCGCGGCCTGAGCCGAACCGCAGCCGCGCGCCCCTGCCCGATCGGCTTCGCCGGACAGGTTACAGAACCGGGGCATGGCGGGACGGAGCCGGCGGCGCGATACCGGGCGAAAGGATCAGCCCCCGCGGCCTCGGACCGTCGCACCGGCCAGATCGGCATGAACCGGGGCGGCGGTACTGCTGCCCATGACAACGGCGATGTCGGATCCAAGCTGATCGGCCAGCACCCGCAGAAAGATCTGTCTATGCCGCTCCTGCATTTGCCAGGGCGGCTCCGCTCTCTGCGTCTGGGGCATTCTCTCGGCGATGGCCACACTGTGCCCACCTTCTTGCTGCTGTGCAGAACAAGGGTCTGCAGGTCGGGGCGGGTTACAGGATCGGCGCGGGGCGGTCATGGTGGCTCCTTTCGCGGGGCGACAGGATCATCCTGCGACAGGATTGCGATTTTCGCAATGGCGTTTTTGCGAAAATTCTTCAAGCTTGCCGCAGCGCCTATCCCCCCACCGCACGGCGCACGGTTTCCATGCGGTCCCCGTTCGGCGGATGCGTGCCCAGGAACCTGTCCCCGGGATCGGGAATGCGGGTAAAGTAGCGGGCACCGCGCACCGCGTCATAACCGGCGGATTGGGCGATACGGGCCCCCAGGGCATCGGCCTCCAGTTCGAATTGCTTGGAATAGCTGCGCGCCCCCAGTGCGGCGCCGATACGGGTCGCCAGCTCGACCCCCGCGCCGGACACGCCGGTAGCGGCGGCCCACCCGCCAAACACCTCGGCCCCGGCGGTGGCGTTCACGCGCTGGCGGTCCAGATGGGCCAGGATGTGATGCGCCGCCTCGTGGCTCATGACAAAGGCCAGCTCGTCCGGGTTGCGCACATCCGCGATCAACCCCAGCGTGAAGGCGAGGACCGGTCGGCCGGTGCTGTCCAAGGTCTGAAACGCGTTTACCCCCTGGCCGGGACGATCATCCACCACGATCTGGAAATCGCAATCGGCCGCCGGTGCCGTTGTACGGCAATTGCGTTCGGCCACCGGCTCCACCGTGCGGACGACGCTGGTGAACTGGCGCACCGCCGCCTCTGCCGAAAGCGCTGGACTGTCGTTGGCGACAGGCACCTGCGGGCGCGGCGGCGCCTGCATCGGCGCGGCACAGCCCGCCAGCGCCAGCCCCGCCGCGATCAGCGCACCCCCTGTCCATCTCATGCCTGCGGCCTCTCGAAAGCTGATGTTCGCGGCAGAATAGCATCCCCGTTGCGCGGCGGCAGCCCGCAATCTCGCACGCCCATCAAGACCCGCGCATTAAAGGATGACGCGGGCGCGTCCGGCTTCTACGCTGGGGTCATGTTTACCATCGAACACGAATTCGACTCGACCGTGATCACCCTCGTGGACGAGGCCGGGCCGCATCTTCAGGAAGACGTGGTGATCAACGCCTTCGAGGATTGTATCACCGTCGAACAATATGACCCGCGCACCGACCAGGTGATCCGCATCACCCTGTCACCCAGTCAGCTGGACGACCTGGGACTGGCGCTGGACCTGCCCGAGGGCAGCTACCGACGGGTGCTCACACCCGAAGGTTAGCGCCTATTCCGCGATCCTGAACACCTTGTCCCGCGCCGTTTGGCCCTGTTCCAGCACCAGCGCGGATTTCGGCACGCCCAGGCAGCGGGCCAACAGCTTGACCACCGCCGCATTGGCGCGCCCAGCCTCCGGCACCGTGGTGACCCGCACGCGGATCGCGCCATCCTGTACCGTCACCTGATTGCTGGCGGCGCGTGGCGTGACCCGCACGGCAATCGTGGCGCCGGGGCGTGCCAGGGCGGAGAGGTCGGGCAAGTGTCTTGCCATCGCGGGGGCCGGGCCTTTTTGCCAGGGGGACGGTGCGACGGGTTGCGGTGCCGTCCGGCTGCGGTCAGTCTGTCGCGACTGAAATCGGGGAGGCGACGCGATGTCAACGGGGTTCTACTGGGACGAACGGTGCTTTTGGCACACCGGGGGAAACTACGCCCTGACAATGCCGGTGGGCGGGCTGGTGCAACCCATGGCCGCCGGCGGCCTGCCCGAACACCCGGAGACAAAGCGCCGCCTGCGCAATCTGATGGAGGTCACCGGCATCACTGCTGATCTGGAGATGCGGCACGCCCCCGCCGCCAGTGATGATGACCTGCTGCGCGTGCACCCCGCGCCCTATCTCTCCACCTTCAAGGAGATGTCGGAGGCCGGCGGCGGAGAGCTGGGCCTGCGCACCCCCTTTGCCAAGGACGGCTACGAGATCGCCCGCCTGTCCGCAGGGCTGGCGATCCGCGCGGTGGAGGACGTGCTGCGTGGCAGCGTCGCCAACGCCTATGCCCTGTCGCGCCCGCCGGGGCACCATTGCCTGCCGGACTGGCCCAACGGGTTCTGCCTGTTGGCCAATATCGCCCTGGCGGTCGAGGCCGCGCAGGCCAAGGGGCTCGCGGGACGCATCGCGGTGGTGGATTGGGACGTGCATCACGGCAATGGGACCGAACAGATTTTCTATGACCGGGACGACGTGCTGACGATTTCCGTTCACCAGGAATACAATTACCCGCTGGACACCGGGGACATCACCGACCGGGGGCGCGGCAAGGGGCTGGGCTTCAACATCAACGTGCCGCTGCCGCCCGGCGTCGGCCATGTCGGCTACCTTGAGGCGATGGAACGGATCGTGCGCCCGGCGCTGGACCGGTTCCAGCCCGAGCTGATCATCGTCGCCTGCGGTTTCGACGCCGGGATCTTCGACCCGATCGCGCGGATGCTGTGTACCGCCCAGACCTTTGGCCTGATGACCCGCCAGATGATGGACGCCGCCGAGGCCCATTGCGACGGCAAGCTGGTGATGGTGCACGAAGGCGGCTATTCCGAGGCCTACGTGCCGTTCTGCGGCCACCGGGTGCTGGAGGAACTGTCAGGCTCGGACCGGCGGGCGCCGGACCCGATGGCCGCGACGGTGGCGACACGCCAGCCCAACGCGCAGGCCGATACCTTCATTCGCGGCCTGATCGGAGAGATGGCCGCCGTCCTGCTGTCCGATCCGCCCGCTGCGCCGCCACCCGACAGGGCCTGATCGGCGCGGGCACCCCCCTCGGGACCGCGCCGCCCATGCTTGCCGCTGCTCCCGGCGCCGGCTCTTGCTCCTGCCTTGCCCCGGCCTTGTGCGCCCCCGATCCCATCCCGGCGCCCGCACCGCCGCCCCGGATCGGGACCGCCCCTTGACCCGCCGCGCCGCAGGGCCGACATATCGCCCGTCCCTGACGGAGTGTCCCATGCCCGATCCCAACCCCGCCGCGCTGGAATTCCTGCTAACCCGACGGTCCCGACCGGCCAAGACGCTGATCCCGCCGGTGCCCACGGCGCAGGAGCTGACGCCGATCCTGACCGCCGCCGCCCGCAGCCCCGACCATGGCAAGCTGGAGCCCTGGCGCCTGATCGTCATCCAGGGCGCGGCCTTTGCCCGGCTGGCGGATCTGGCCGAAACCCGCGGTCGCGCGCTGAAGCTGGACGAGGAACAGATCGCCAAGGGCCGTGCGCAATATGATCAGGGCAACCTGGCCGTGGCGGTGATCTTCTCCCCCCAGGACAGCCCTAAGATCCCGCTGGTCGAACAACGCTACTCCGCCGGGGCCGTCTGCCTGGCGTTGCTGAACGCAGCGCTGGCGGCGGGCTGGGGCGCGAACTGGCTGACCGGCTGGCCCGTGCATGACGCGGATTTCCTGCGCGAAGGGCTGGAGGTCACCGCCCCCGAGGAAGTCGCCGGCCTGATCCATATCGGTACCGAACGCATGGTGCCGCCGGAACGCCCGCGCCCCGACCTGGACAGGATCACCACGTGGCTGTCGGCGTGATCCTCGCGGCGTTCCGCGCCGCCCTCTCGCAGATCGGTGACCCGCGATTCCGCCGCGTCCTGCTGCTGGGCGTCGGCCTGACCCTCGCCCTGCTGATCGCCAGCTATGCCGGGTTCCTGCTGCTGGTGCAATGGACCATGGGCGAAGAGGCGGTGATCCCGCTGATCGGGAAGGTGCAATGGCTGGACGACCTGGTGTCCATCACCGGCATCCTCGTGATGCTCTTCCTGTCGGTTTTCCTGATGGTGCCCGTCGCGTCCGCGATAACATCGATGTTTCTGGATGACGTGGCGCAGGCGGTGGAGGACCGGCATTACCCCCACCTGCCTCCGGCCCTGCGCATCCCGCTGTCCACGCAGATCAGCGATACGCTGGGGTTCCTGGGGGTGATCATCGCCGCCAACCTGGTGGCGCTGCTGCTCTATATCTTTCTGGCACCCGTGGCGCTGTTCATCTTCTGGGGTCTGAACGGGTTCCTGCTTGGCCGGGAATATTTCACCCTCGCCGCCATGCGCCGCGAGGGGCGCGACAGCGCCCGTGCCCTGCGCCGTCGCCACATGCCCACGATCTGGGCGGCGGGTGTGCTGATGGCGATTCCGCTATCGGTACCGCTGCTGAACCTGGTGATCCCGATCCTGGGCGCCGCGACGTTCACCCATATCTACCACCGCCTGACCCTGCGCGAGACCTCCCGCCGATAGGCGGAGGGTGCCGCATGCAGGCCCTACCCCTGCGGCGTTGCCATCCGGTTGAACCAGTCCAGGTCACGTATGGTGATCCACCCGGACATGATGATCCCGGCGATGATCGCGAACAGCAGCGTCGCGATCCCGGTGGTGATCCAGAGCTTGAGCTTCAGGTGATGCACCTCCGGCGCGCCGGATTGGGTGCCGGGGGTGACGTGACCCTCGTCCGCCTGGGTGCGTAGCCCCACGGGCACCACGCACAGCAGGGTCATGAACCAGATCACCGCATAAAGGACAATCGCCGAGGTGATGCCCATCAGACCTGCTCCAGCTCGACCAGGCAGCCGTTGAAATCCTTGGGATGCAGGAACAGCACCGGCTTGCCATGGGCGCCGATCTTGGGCTCTCCGCTGCCCAGCACGCGGGCGCCGGTGGATTGCAGATGATCGCGGGCGGCCAGGATGTCCTCCACCTCGTAGCAGATATGGTGGATACCGCCGGCCGGGTTCTTGTCCAGAAAGCCCTGAATCGGAGAGTTTTCGCCCAGCGGATACAGCAGTTCGATCTTGGTGTTGGGCAATTCGATGAAAATCACCGTGACCCCGTGATCAGGTTCGTCCTGCGGCGCGCCGACCTGCGCCCCCAACGCGGTGCGGTATTGGTCCGCCGCGGCCTGAAGATCCGGGACGGCGATGGCGACGTGGTTCAGACGTCCGATCATGGCATGGGCCTCCTTCTGTTCGGCATGGTTATGACGCCGCGGGAGGGGGCGCGCAACAGGCCGGACTGACGCAGCCCGGCCGCAGGCGCGAGAGGCAGGAAATCGTGGCGGCGTTTACCGGCTGTTAGCTCTCGGTGGCCTAGGATGAGGCGGCGCCATCTTCGGTCCACCATAGCCAGGGAACCGCATTCATGGATCTGTTTGCCACCCGTCCGGGTCCGACCACCGACCGCCCGTTGCTGGGCCTCACCATCCTGGTGGTGGAGGACAGCCGCTTCGCCGCCGAGGCGATGCGCCTGATGTGCCTGCGATCCGGTGCCCGGATCCGAAGGGCGGATTGCCTGCGATCGGCTCGCCGCCACTTGCAGACCTACCGGTCACAGGTTCTGATCGTCGATCTGGGCCTGCCGGACGGCAGTGGTCTGGACCTGCTGGTCGACCTGGCACCGTCCCCCGCCCGCCCGCATGCGGTAATCGCCATCTCGGGCGACCCGGCGGGCCGCGTTCCGGCGCTGCGGGCCGGTGCGGATGCCTTCATGGCGAAACCCGTGGCCGGGCTGGCAGAGTTCCAGCGCCAGGTCCTGCGATTGCTGCCCGTCGAATGGCAGACGCCCCTCCCCACTCCGGGGAGCCTCAGCCCTGTTCACCCTGACCCGCTGGCCCTGCGGGAGGATATGGAACGCGCTGCCGCGATGCTGCCCGATGCGGATCGGCGCACCCTGGGATATCTCTGCCGGTTTCTGGAGGGGGTTGCCGTCAGCTCCGGCGATGCTCCGCTGGTCGACGCGGTGCGCCGCATCCGCAACGGCCCTGACAGCGGCGCAGCCCGCAACATCGCCGGCCTGAACCGCATCCTTGAGGATCGCCTTGCCACGCAACCCCTCATCTGACCGCAAACGCCCCACCCGATCGGCATCGGGCAGGGCGGGTCTGTGGCGCAAGGGGTTGCCCGATCCGGGGCCCCAATCTTTGGGGCCCAAACTTGGGGGATAGACGGGCCAGGCGTCGTACGGGCGGGAGGGGCGCTCAGCTCCGGTTGCATCGTGGTGCTGGACCCGGACGCCAGCCCGGGAGACCAGGCCGGCGGATTAGGCCTGCGCATCAGGCCCGCAGGCCGAACCGGCGGACCTGACCGGCGCTCAGGCGGTGGCGACCAGGCGCGTGGCGAATTCGGTCAAACGGCGGGATTGATGCGCCACGGCGGCACGGCCCGCATCGTCAAAGGCGCCTGCCTTGATCGACGTCCCGTAGGGGTTGCCCCCCGCCTCGCCCACGGCAGGATCGGTATAGCCCGGCGCCACGATCAGCGATCCCCAATGCATGATGGTGGTGTAAAAGCTCAGGATCGTCGCTTCTTGCCCGCCATGGGCGTTCCCGGCGCTGGTAGTCGCGGTGACAACCTTGTTCGCCAGCTTGCCTTCCTGCCAGATCGGCCCGCAGGTATCGATGAAGCTGCGCACCTGGCTGGGCACATTGCCATAGCGCGTCGGCATGGAGAAAAAGTAGCCGTCGGCCCAATCCAGATCGTCATGGCTCAGGTCAGGGATATCGCTGTGGGCGGCCAGTTGGTCCTTCCACGCATCCTGTGTGTTCACCACAGCCTCGGGGGCGGTCTCGGCGAACCGGCGCAGACGCACTTCGGCGCCGGCCTCACGCGCGGCGCGGGCGGCTTCGTCGGCCACGGCATGGTTGGTGCCATAGGTGGAATAATAGGCGACAAGGATCTTGGGGGTGGTCATGGTTGGCCTCCTTTCGGCATGGATGTAATGCATCCATGTCGCAATTCGTTCCGGACTGCACCGCTCAGACCCTGTGCGCCTGCGCACGGCGGGGCGGACAGCAAAAAGTGTGACCCCTGCCAAGAGGACGGCCCGCATGACAGACCCCTCGCTGGACCATTTCGAGACGATCGCCCGGTCGGTGGTCGCCGAATTCCCCGATGCCTTTCGCCGCGCGGCAGAAGCCGTGCTGATCCGCGTTGCCGATTGGCCCGCAGCCGACATGTTGCGCGATCTGGGCATGGATCACCCTGAGGAGCTGACCGGTCTCTACGAAGGCATTGCAATGACGGACAAATCCGTCTGGGACGGCCCCGTCGCCCCCGATACGGTCTGGCTGTTTCGAAAACCGATCCTGATCGAATGGCGCGATCGGGGCGATGTCACCCTGGACGAGCTGATCGCCCATGTGACGGTGCATGAATTCGCCCATCATTTCGGCTGGTCCGACGATGATATCGCCAGCATCGACCGCTGGTGGGAATGATCACGAAGTCATCCCGACCGGCCGGCCCATCCCCATGCCCAGCCTCTGCGCTAAAAGGCGCCCATCGCAAGCCCGGCGCCCAGGGCCGCGCCCAGCTCGGTACAGCGGGTCAGGTCTTCGCCGCCGATCCGCTTGGTCGCCATGATCTTTTCCCGTGTGTCGGCATGGGTGCAGATGACCAGCGGCGGCTGCACCTCCCGCAGGCGCCAGCCGGTGGCGATTCGCGCGGTCTGGCGGGCGGCATTCGACCCGTCGGTCCCGGCGCAGACCATCTGAGCATAGGGGCGTCCCTCGATCCGGCCCAACACCTCGTAATAGCTGCGATCGAAGAAATCCTTCATCACGCCCGAGATCGCGGCCAGGTTCTCGGGCGCGCAAAAGAGATACCCGCTCGCGGCCAGCAGATCCTCCGGCCCGGCCTCCGGCGCTGCGATCAGCGCGGTCTCGACCTCCGCCTCCGCCGCGCAGGCGGCGGCTTGCGCCATCTGACGCGCCCCGCCGGTGCGCGAATGGTAGACGACAAGCAACCGTGCCATGGCCAGCCTAGCCCGGATCGCGCCAGCGGTTCACGATGGGATACCGCCGATCCAGCCAGAAGGCGCCCTTGGTCAGCCGGGTGCCGGGCGCGGATTGGAAACGCTTGTATTCGCTGAGATAGATCAGCCGCTCGACCTTTTTCACCACATCCGCGTCATGCCCCGCCGCCACGCAATCCGCGACAGAGGCATCCTGATCCACCAGCATCTCCAGGATCGCGTCCAGCACCGGGTAATCGGGCAGCGAATCACTGTCCTTCTGATCCTCCCGCAACTCCGCCGAGGGTGGCTTGGAAATCACCCGTGCGGGAATGACCTCGCCCGCCGTGGCCATCATCCAGGGCCGGTGATTGGCATTGCGCCAGCGGCATTGTTCGAACACGCGAGTTTTGTAAAGATCCTTGATCGGATTGTAGCCGCCCGCCATGTCGCCGTAGATCGTGGCATAGCCGACCGCGACTTCGGACTTGTTGCCGGTGGTCAGCAGCATCTCGCCGAACTTGTTGGACAGCGCCATCAGCAGAAGCCCACGCAGGCGGGACTGGATGTTTTCCTCGGTCAGGTCGGGTTCGGTGCCTTCGAACAGCGGGGCCAGCGTGGCGGTGATCGCCTGCCGGCCCTGCGCGATGGGCACGTAATCGTAGCGGCAGCCCAGGGCACGAGCGACGGCCTCCGCATCCTCCAGCGAGGCGGAGGAGGTGTATTCCGACGGCAGCATCACGCAGCGCACGTTCTGTGGCCCGATGGCGTCGGCGGCAATGGTGGCCACGATGGCCGAATCGATCCCCCCCGACAGGCCCAGCAGCACCTTGGTAAACCCTGTCTTGCCCAGGTAATCACGCAGGGACAGGACCATGGCGCGGTAATCCTGCTCCCATTCGTCGGGATGGGCGGTGATCTCCTGCGGGGTGATGCGCCAACCTTCGGCCCCGCGCACCAGGTCGATGTGGCGCAGACCGGTTTCGAACACGGGCATCTGCATCGCAATCTCACCGCCGGGGTTCAGCGCGAAGCTGCCGCCGTCAAAGACCTGATCATCCTGACCGCCCACCATGTTCAGGTAGATCAGCGGCAGCCCCGTCTCCACCACGCGGGCCACCATGTGGTTCAACCGGGTCTCGAACTTGCCGCGATAATAGGGTGATCCGTTGGGCACCAGCAGGAATTCCGCGCCGGTTTCCTCCAGCGTTTCGGCGACTTCCGGGTGCCAGGCATCTTCGCAGACAGGCGATCCGATGCGCACGCCGTCCACCGCATAAGGCCCGCCCAAGGGGCCGGCGTCAAAGATGCGAACCTCGTCGAACACCGTCTCGTTGGGCAGGTTATGCTTCAACGCACGGTGCGTCACCTGCCCGCCCTTGAGAATATACAGCGCATTGTAGAGAGAGGCCCCTTCGACATGCGGCCCGCCGATGGCCAGTGCCGGTCCGTCCGCACATTCGCGCGCCAGTTGCTCCAGCGCGGCGATGGCCGTCTGATGAAAGACCGGCTTTTCCACCAGGTCCTGCGTGTTGTAGCCGGTGATGAACATTTCCGTCAGGGCCACCAGGTCGGCCCCGGCGTCACGCCCGGCCTCCCAGGCGGCGCGGGCCTGGGCGGCATTGCCCGCGATATCGCCCACGACGGGGTTCAGTTGTGCCAGCGTGATGCGAAAACTGTCAGCCATGCCATGCCTCCTTGGATCAGGACCGTGTTACCGGCGCCCGGCATGAAGGAAAAGGTGAAACACCAAGGGGTGTTGCGAGGCCACGCGCCATCACATAGGTTTTGATCGAAAGCATGGGATGGGAGAGACCATGGCACCGCGCGCCACACCATTGATCCAGGCCGCCCTCTGGGCCGCTTTGACCGCGACCCCCGTCCTGTCGCAGAACAGCCAGGTCCAGACCAAGCAATATGACGACGGGGGCATCTACGAAGGCACGTTCCAGGACGGGCTGCAACATGGCACCGGCACCTACCGGCTGCCCAACGGATATGAATATACCGGCGACTGGGTTGAGGGGGAGATCCGCGGCCAGGGTCGCGCCCGGTTCCCGAACGGATCGGTCTACGAAGGCGAATTCGCCAAGGGCAAGCCGGACGGCATCGGCAAGATCGTGTTCTCCGACGGCGGCACCTACGAAGGGGAATGGGCCGAAGGCAAGATCATGGGCCAGGGCGTGGCCAATTACGCCAACGACGTCCGCTACGAAGGTGGGTTCCGCAATGCCATGCACCACGGGCGCGGCACGATGGAAAGCCCGTCGGGCTATGTCTACGAAGGCGATTGGGTCAACGGCGTCAAGGAAGGCCAGGGCAAGATCACCTATCCCGACGGCGCCGTCTACGAGGGCGCCATCACCCGTGGCGAGCGGGAAGGTGAAGGCACCCTGACCATGCCCGACGGGCTGATCTATTCCGGCACCTGGTCGAACGGGCAGATCAACGGCAACGGCCGCCTGACCCAGCCCAACGGCGACATCTACGAAGGCGAGCTGGCCGAGGGTCAGCGCCAGGGCCAGGGCAAGGTCACCTACGCCAATGGCGACGTCTACGACGGGGAATTCCAGGACGACAAGCGCCACGGCCAGGGTACCTTTGTCGGCACCGACGGCTACCGCTACGAGGGCGCCTGGCTCGACGGTCAGATCGCCGGCGAGGGCACGGTCACCTATCCCGACGGCTCCGTCTACGTGGGCACATTCAGTGGCGATCTGGCTGATGGCACGGGGAAGATCACCTATCCCGACGGCTCGACCTACGAAGGGCAATGGGTCGCCGGCGTGATCGAGGGCGAAGGCACTGCCACCTACCCCAACGGACTGACCTACAAGGGAAATTTCAAGAACGCGCGCAACCATGGCTTTGGCGTCATGACCTATGACGACGGCTACACCTACGAAGGCAACTGGGTCGAAGGCGAGCGCGAGGGCCAGGGGAAGGCCACCTATCCGGACGGCACTGTTTACGAGGGCGACTTCGCCGGCGGCCAGCGCCACGGCCAGGGCCGGATCACAATGCCCGACGGCTTCTCCTACGAAGGCGCCTGGCAGGATGGTGAAATCTCGGGCGAGGGCATGGCCACCTACGCCAATGGCGACACCTATCGCGGCATGTTCCAGGACGGGCGGCGCCAGGGCGACGGCACGATGACCTACGCCAGCGGAGAAACAGCCTCCGGCGACTGGACCAACGGCGTGCTGGACGAACAGGTGGACGGCGCCGAAGATGGGACGGAGGCCGACGCCGACGAACCCACCGGGAGCGAATAACACCTTCGGGCAGACGGTTTCGGGGCATGGGCCAAGCGTCCGCCCCAACCGCCACCGCCCGCCGGACAGCACCCCGGCCAGGCACCGCTCCGCCCGCCCGAGCAGGTTGCCGGTGCCCTGTCCAGCTCGGCTTGTCGGGAAGTCCGGTAATCCATACCGCGCCTATCGCGGCGCAGCTCGGAAGCCTTTCCGGCCCCCTTCCGGGTGCGGCGCCTTGTTGCCTTCGGGCGAAAAATACCGGCCGCGCAGCGATGGCGCCCCGCAGGGGCGCCATGTGGATCGCCGCCCGTGGCGGCGATGCCTCCGGCGGCGGTACTTGCACGCCCGAAGGGGGCCCCGTCACACAGCAACGGCAACCGTCGGATCAGAGCTGTTCCATCACCTCGTCGGAGGCTTCGAAATTGGAGGTAACGCGCTGCACGTCGTCGTCGTCTTCCAGCGCATCCAGCAGCTTCATCAGCTTCTGCATGTTCTCCAGGTCCATTTCCGTGGTGGTGACGGGTTTCCAGATCAGCTTGGTCGAGGTGCTTTCGCCCAGTTCCCCCTCCAGCGCGGTGGAAACGTCATTCAGGTCGGTGTCGGCGCAATAGATGATATGTCCGTCCTCGGAACTGTCGACATCCTCGGCACCCGCCTCGATCGCGGCCATCATCACCGTATCGGCGTCGCCCGCATCAGAAGGGTAGATGACCTCTCCCTTGCGTTCGAACATGAACCCGACAGAGCCGGTTTCACCCAGGTTCCCTCCGTTCTTGGAGAAGGTGGAGCGGACGCTGGACGCCGTTCGGTTGCGGTTGTCGGTCATTGCCTCGACAATGATCGCCACGCCGTTGGGGCCGTAGCCCTCATAGCGGATTTCCTCGTATTCATCGCCATCGCCGCCCTGTGATTTCTTGATCGCGCGTTCGATCACGTCCTTGGGCACGGAGTTCGATTTCGCCTCCTTTACCGCGAGGCGCAGGCGGGGGTTCTTTTCGGGGTCGGGGTCGCCCATCTTGGCGGCCACCGTGATCTCCTTCGAGAGCTTGGAAAAAAGTTTCGACCGCGCGGCATCCTGGCGCCCCTTGCGGTGCTGGATGTTCGCCCATTTTGAATGGCCTGCCATGTCGATCTCTCCGCCTTGTCCGTTCTGGTCGCGCCTTATTAATTCAGGCGCGGGCGGGCCTGCAAGCCCGGTTGCAAGGTCGGTCCCGCCACAGCGGCTACATCGGCCAGATCAGCGGGATCGCGGCCGAGACGACCAGACCCATGGTCAGGTTCAGCGGAATGCCCACCCGCAGAAAATCCGAGAATTTGTACCCCCCCGGCCCGAAGATCAGAGTGTTCGTCTGGTAGCCGATGGGCGTGGCAAAGCTGGCCGATGCGGCGATCATCACCGCGATCACCAGCGGCCGGGGATCCAATCCCGTCGCCGTGGCGATGCCGATGGCGATCGGGGTGACAACCACGGCCACCGCGTTGTTGGATACCAGTTCGGTCAACACCGAAGTCAGCAGGTATATCGCCCAGATCACGAAGAACGGCGGCAGCCCGGCCAGCCAGGGGGCCAGCCCCTCGGCGATGAGGGTTACCGCGCCGGTATGTTCCAGCGCCGCGCCGATCGCCAGCATGGAGAAGATCAGCGCCAGAAGGCGCCCATCGACAAAGCCGAAAGCCTCGTCCGCGTCGATGCAACGGGTGATCAGCACCACCGCAACCGCCACCACCGCCAGCAGAAAGATCGGTGCCACGCCGAATCCTGCCAGCGCCACGATGGCCAACAGCGCGATCATGGCGATAGGCGCATGTTCGCGACGATAGGCGCGCGCGGTAGGGGTAGCGACGTCGACCATGTCCATTTCCCGCGCCAGGCGGCGAATGTCCTCCGGGGCGCCTTCCAGCAGCAGGGTATCGCCGACGCGGACCACCAGGTCTTCGAGCTGGCGGCCGATGTTCTGATTGCGCCGGTGTACCGCAAGCGCATAGACGCCGTAGCGCCGCCGCAACCGCATGGAGCCGAGAGACCGCCCGACCATCTTGCAGCCCGGGGTGATCAGCGCTTCGACCGTCGTCGTCTCCACGGCGGAGATCTGGTCGACGCGCTTCAGGCTCTTGTCGCGTTGCAGGGACAGCAATTCGGTGATCTGGCTGCGCAGAACCACGCGGTCCCCCACCTGAAGCTTCACCCCTTCCAGGTCGTGGCGCAGCGATTCGTCGCCGCGTACGACGTCGATCAGGCGCACGCCTTCGCGTTTGAACAACTGCACGCCCTGAACTTCGCGGTCGATCAGATTGCTGTCGGGGGGGATCACCGCCTCCGTGAAGAACTTCATCTTGGACCGGTCCGACAGCATGGAGGCCATGGACGTCCGGCGCGGCAGGATCCAGGGCCCCAGCACTCCGAGGTAGAGCGCGCCCCAGGCCACCACCACCAGCCCGATCGGCGTCACCTCGAAAATGGAAAACGGTTCAAGCCCCTGGCTGCGCGCCACGCCGTCCACCAGCAAATTGGTCGAGGTGCCGATCAGGGTCAGCGTACCGCCCATGATCGCGGCATAGGACAGCGGCATCAGCAGACGCGATGGCACGACGTTCAGCTTCCGTGCCAGTTGAACGAACACCGGGATCATCACCACCACCACCGGCGTGTTGGACACGATGGCGGAGCAGAAAACCACGAAGATCAGCAAGGACAGCACCGCCAGGCCGGGACTGCGCTCGGCCAGCCGTTCGGTGGAGCGGGTGAATTCCTCCAGCGCGCCAGTACGTACCAGCGCGCCCATCACGATGAACATAGCCGCGATGGTCCAGGGCGCGGGGTTCGACAGCACCGCCAGCCCCTTGTCATAGGGCAGCAGGCCCAGGGCCAGCATCAGGCTGACCCCGGCGATGGCGACGACTTCGGTCGGGTAGTATTCCCGCACGAACAGGATGAACATGATCACCACGACACCGATGGCCAGAACCGCCTGGCCGGTGGCGCCGATTTCTAGAAACGGCATGTTGCGTATCGCCTTCGGACTTCGGGCTGGGGCTTCGTGGGGGATATCTAGTCAAAGCGCCCGCGTCGGGGCAAGCGCGGGATGACATGACGCCGGCAGGACGCCGCGCGGGTGAGCGGGCCGGCACCGGGTTGCCCGGCCGACGGGCAAGGCGGCAATGGCCCGCAGGCCCGGCCGTACAACCGGGTGGTGTTGCCGGTCAGGGACCGGCCTGGGCCAGGCGTCCGCCCTGGCGCACCATTTCCACACGGGTGGCGCGGCCGGTGCGGTCATCCGTCTCGATATAGACACCGGACAGCGTGGCCGCTCCCGCTGCGGGGGTGAACCGGCCCTTGGGCATCCCGGTCACGAAACGCCGCATCGGCTCTCCCTTTTCCATGCCGATGACGCTGTCGTAATCGCCGCACATGCCGGCATCCGTCAGGTAGGCGGTGCCCTTGTCCAGGATCTGCGCATCGGCGGTGGGCACATGGGTGTGGGTGCCGACCACCAGGCTGGCGCGGCCGTCGCACCAATGACCCATGGCCATCTTTTCAGAGGTCGCCTCGCAATGCACATCGATGATCGCGGCCTGCACCATGCCGCCGGGCGGATGGGACTTCAGCACCGGCTCGATCCCCGAAAACGGATCGTCGAAGGGGCGTTTCATGAACACCTGGCCCAGGATCTGCGCCACCAGCACCTTGCGCCCGCCGGGGGCGTCGAACACCCGAAAGCCACGGCCCGGCGCATCCTTGGCGAAGTTCACCGGGCGGATCACACGCGGCTCCGTGCCGATGAATTGCAGCATGTCGCGCTGGTCAAAGGCGTGATCGCCCAGCGTGACGCAATCGGCGCCCGCCTCCAGCAGCAGCTTGGCGTGATCGCCGGTCAGCCCCGCGCCGTTGCTGGCGTTCTCGCCGTTGACGACCACAAAATCCAGTTTCCACGCCTCCCGAAGGGCGGGAAGCTTCTCTGACACAGCGTGCCGTCCGGCACGCCCCATCACATCGCCGAGGAACAAAATTCTCATGCAGAAATCCGTATGCCCCAACGCCGTCCGGCGCAAGGGCGATGCGGGCGTGGCTAGCCCTCGGCGGCCGGAAAACGGGTGGCCAGGGCGCGGGCCAGCGCCGCCTCCCGCGCGGTCGGGCCACCGCGACCGGCAGGGTTGAACCGCAGGCGAAAGGCGCCCAGCACCGCCTCCTCGGTCGCGCCCTGGGGAATGCGATAGCCGAACCGGCGCAGATCCGCCGTCAGGGCCGACGGGTCCGCGCCATCGCCAGGATCGACCGGCGCGATATCGGGCCAGACGGACAGGCCCAGCCGCGCCAATCGCCGCCAGTCGAACCGGGGGCCGGGATCGACCTTGCGCAGGGGGGCCATGTCAGAATGACCGATCACCCGTTCCGGCGGAATCGACCACCGCGCCAGAACCTCGGCCAGCAGCGCCTCCAGCACCTGCATCTGCGGCTCGGGAAAGGGGTGAGATGAGGGGTTCGCCAGCTCCACCCCGATGGATCGGGAATTCACATCCACCACATCGCCCCATTGCCCTGCCCCGGCATGCCAGGCACGGGCATCTTCCCTGACCATCTGCCACAGGCGCCCATCCTCGGCGATCAGATAATGGCAGGAGACGGGGGAGAGATCACCGGGGGGGCCGGGATCGCAGAGGCGCTGCAACGCGGCCTCCGCAGTATTCATGGCGGTATGGTGCAGGACCACGATATCGGGGCGCGCGCCCCCGCGCCTGTCCCCGACATTGGGCGAGGCCTGCCAGCGCGGCGTCACGCCCATGCGGCGATCAGTCCTCCGCCTGCGCCGCGGCCTTCCGGAACGGGCGCGGATCCCAGGAACAGGCGTAGCCGTCGCCATCGGGGTCCAGGTTCAGCCGGTCGCGTTCCGGTCCCCCCCGGCTGAGAAATTCCGATTGCGCCAGATCGGGCGAAGGGTATTTCGCGCAGTTCCGTTCCGCGCGCGGGATGGAGGCAAAAGCACCGCGCCGGTGCATCATCTTGCCCTGCGGATGGGTCGTTTTCAGTGCATAGGCCACGATATTTGGGCCGGATTCGGTGCGCGGCGGCAGATCCGTGGCGGCGACCTGTTCGTATTGCGCGCGGTTGCGGGCGATCCGCTCGGCGTCGTTCTCGATGGAGCGTTGCGCATCCACGGCGCTGAAATCGTTCTCCCGGCTGATGCCAAGGGAATTCACCGCCTCGGGCGCGGGATTGGACGGGCTGGCGTTCAGCGGCGCCTCGCCGCTATTGGCATTGGAGGCCGCAAGCGCCGCCTGGGTGTCTCGCGCCAGCTGCGCGGCGTCCGAATCCCCCGTCGCGGTCGCCGTCGTGGCGGGGGTCTGCGTCCGCGCCACGGCGCCGCCGGTCGCGTCCAGCGGCGTGGTCGAGACGGCCGGGCCGACGATACTGACACCGGGCGCCGTACCGCCCTGCAATTGCGTTTCGCGGGACTGCCGGTAGCTGTCGTAATTGCCAAAGCCGACCCCGGCCGCGCTATCGGGCACGGCAGGCTGGCAGGCCGCCAGGCCCGCAAGGGAGAAGCCGATCAGAAATGCGCGCATGGTGCTGACCCTTGTCCTGTCCCCGCGCCGCATCGCGCGGGGGTTATGGCTGTTGCGTCGCTTGCCCCTACCACCATTTTCCGGGCTTCGCCACAAAGCCGGCGGCGGCTTCCAGGGCATAGGCGGTGTTCAGCAACTCGCCCTCTTCCCAGGGGCGCCCGATCAGTTGCAGGCCCAGCGGCAGGCCCTGCGCGTCCAGTCCCGCCGGCACCGCGATGCCGGGCAGACCGGCCAGGTTCACCGTCACGGTGAAGACGTCGTTCAGGTACATCTGCACCGGATCGGCATCCGCCATCTCCCCCAGCCCGAACGCGGGCGAGGGGGTGGCCGGGGTCAGGATCGCCTCGACACCCTGGGCGAAGGCATCGTCGAAATCCTTCTTGATCAGAGTGCGGACCTTGCGGGCACGGTTGTAATAGGCGTCATAGAACCCCGCCGACAGCACGTAGGTACCGACCATGACACGGCGCTGAACCTCGGCGCCGAAGCCTTCGGCGCGGGTCTTTTCATACATGTCATTGATGCCGTCACCAGCCGCCAGCTTGGCGCGGTGGCCGTATTTCACCCCGTCGTAGCGCGCCAGGTTCGACGATGCCTCTGCCGGGGCGATGACGTAATAGGCGGGCAGCGCGTATTTCGTATGCGGCAGCGAGATATCGACGATCTTCGCCCCCGCATCGGCCAGCATCTCCTTGCCACGGGTCCACAACTGGTCGATCTCCGCAGGCATGCCATCCAGACGGTATTCGCGCGGAATGCCGATGGTCTTGCCCTTGATGTCGCCGGTCAGCATCGCCTCGAAATCGGGAACGGGAATATCGGCCGAGGTCGAATCCATCGGATCGTGGGAGCACATGCTTTCCAGCATGATCGCCGCATCGCGCACCGTCTTGGTCATCGGCCCGGCCTGATCCAGCGACGAGGCAAACGCCACGACACCCCAGCGGGAGCAGCGGCCATAGGTCGGCTTGATCCCCACGGTGCCGGTAAAGGCGGCAGGCTGGCGGATCGAGCCGCCGGTATCGGTGCCCGTCGCGGCAAGGCACAGATCCGCCGCCACCGCAGCGGCAGAGCCACCGGAGGAACCGCCGGGCGTCAGGTCGGTGCCGTCCTCACGTTTCCACGGGTTGACCGCGTTGCCATAAACCGACGTCTCGTTCGACGATCCCATGGCGAATTCGTCCATGTTGAGTTTCCCCAACATGACGGCACCATCATCGGCCAGGTTCTGGCTGACGGTGGATTCGTATTCGGGGCGGAACCCTTCGAGAATCCGGCTGCCCGCCTGCGAGGCAACGCCCTTGGTGCAGAACAGATCCTTGATCCCCACCGGGATGCCGCACATGGCGGGCGCATCGCCCCCGGCCAGCCGCGCATCGGCGGCGCGGGCCCGCTCCAGCGCGATATCGGGCGTGCGGTGGACAAAGGCATTCAGCGTGGCGGCGCCTTCGATCGCGGTCAGGCAGGCCTCCGTCAGGGCGGTGGAGGTCACGTCGCCCCGGCGCAGCGCGTCGCGGGCCTCGGCAATGGTCAGCTTGTTCAGGTCAGTCATCATTCCACCACTTTCGGCACGGCAAAGAACCCTTCGCGGGCGTCGGGGGCGTTGGCCAGAACCTCGGCGGCATGGCCACCGGCGGTCACGACGTCCTCGCGCCGCTTCAGCCGCATCGGGCTGACGGAGGTCATGGGCTCCACGCCCTCGACATCCACCTCGTTCAGCTGCTCGATGAACCCGAGGATGCGGTTGAACTCCTCGGCCAATGCGGGAAGGTCGCTCTCCTCCACCTTGATACGGGCAAGGTGGGCCACGCGCGCGGCGGTGCTCTGGTCAATCGACATGGATGCCTCTCGGGTCAGTGATCGCGCACGGGTTTAGCGCCGCCTTGGCCCTGCTGCAAGGCGTGGCGCCGCCAGACCTCGATCATCCAGCCCAGCATCAGCGCATTCAGCAGGTGCCACAGGAAATGCGTCCCCTGCCCCGCCGTCGCCGCACAGGTCGGACCATCCGCCGCCCGCGCCGCGATCGACAGGATTAGAAGGCCCGCGCCAATCGCCAAACCCCGCGCCAGTTCCGGCGCGCGGCGGAACAACAACGCCGCATAGACGAGGATGAGCACCGGCAGCGGCGCATAGGCCGCCGAGTTGCCGATCCCCGGAACCTGGGCGAACACCGGCGCCAGCGTGGCGGTGTAGGGAATATAGAGCACCGTCAGTATCAACGCGGGCCAGACCCGCAGCCGCCAGAAATCGCGATTCGCGGCAAAGATGTACAGCAGCACAAACCCCAGGATCGGCAGCACGTCCGCCACCCCCGCCCAGCGGGTCGCCAACGTGTGGAACAGGCCCGAGCCGAGGCCGATCATGAACAGCACAGCCGCCAGCCCCTGCCCCATCGGCATCCCCCGACAGCGGCGCCACATGATGACGGCGGCGACGATGAAGGCCAGGTTGGTCACGGCATTCCAGGGCTCCGCCCAGAGGCCCGGCGCCATCCGCTCGCAATAGCCATCCACCTGCGCGGTCCAGTCCATGCCTTTTCTCCCCCGGTCTCTCTGCTACCTTTGCCCCGACACAGCTAGGAGGCGACAATGAAGATTACATGGCTGGGCCATTCGAGTTTCCGGATCGAGATCGCGGGGCAGGTGCTGCTGCTGGATCCGTTCCTGGGCGACAACCCGTCCTTTCCCGACGATCGGCGGGCCGAGGCGCTGGAGGGCGTGACCCATATCCTGCTGTCCCACGGCCATGGCGATCACGTCGCCGACACGGTGGCCGTCGCGCAGGAAACCGGCGCGCCCGTGTCGGGCATGGTCGAGCTGATGGGCTGGCTGGACTCGAAGGGGGTGGAGAACACCACCGGCTTCAACAAGGGCGGAACGATCCAGATCGGCGAGGTGGCGGTGACGATGGTGCATGCGGTGCATTCGTCCTCTTCTCCCGACGGGGGCTATGCGGGCGGCGAAAGCGGGTTCATGATCGCAGGCGAAGGACACACGATCTACTTCACCGGCGACACCGACGTGATGGCCGACATGAAAGTGTTCAACGATCTGCATCAACCGGATATCGGGCTGCTGTGTTCCGGCGGGCATTTCACCATGGACATGCGGCGCGCGGCCTATGCGGCGAAAACCTTCTTTGATTTCAAGACGGTGATCCCCTGCCATTACAAGACCTTCCCGCTGCTGGAGCAAAGCGCGCAGGAATTGATCGACGCCCTGCCCGGCGTCAACGTGATCGAGGCGGAAGTGATGGAACCGGTGACCATCTGACCGCCGGAAGACACCCAACCACCACGCGCCGCGGTCTTCGGGTCGCGGCGCCTTCGGTCAGGGCGCAGGGACGGCGATTGGTTCAGTACAGATCCCATTCATCTGCATGGCGCAATTCGCCAAATGCCATCCAGCGGACGCGCGCGCGGGCGACCCGCGTGTCGCCCCAGGTGCGGAACACGATGTCGAACCCGCCCACGTCGATGGCCTCGGCAGAGAGATCCACGCGCTGGTTGGTGGCGCTGTCGATATCCCACATCGACAGGGCGCATTGCACCACGGGAATGGTGCGGAAGCTCTCGGAAAACGTGACCCTGCGCCGGCGTTCGCGCGGACCTGTCCCGGTCCACATGTCACCGCCGTCCTGAAAGTCCGAGAAAAGGACATTGTCGCCCTCTTCAACGCCGATGTAGTGATTGCGTAGTCTTTTCATTGTGTTCTGCGGCTCTTGTTCCAAGTCGCGGGGTGCGGTCACGAAGTGGTTAACCTTACGGTGGAAAACCGCCGAAAATCCATCAGAACATGAAAAAACCCCGCCGAGGCGGGGTTTTTCCTTAAGATTTCGCGCCGGATCGTCACGACGCAGGTCAGGTCACAGGTTGGGCTGCTTCGGGCTCAGCCCGATATGCCCACCCAGGGCCACCATGTCAGACAGCAGCTTGGCCGCGGCATCGGCCACGTCCTGATGCGCGTTCTGGTGCGCCTCATGCGCTTCTTGCACCCAGCTGTCGATGATCTCCTGGGTCATCTCTTTCTGGTGCAGGGCGCGTTCGGCCAGCACGGTGACGGTTTCGGCCGAGATCTCGGCGAAACCGCCGGTCACGACATAATCGTCACCGCCGTCCGGCCCGTCGATATGCAGGACGCCGGGGCGCAGCGTGGTGATGAGGGGGCTATGCCCCGCCATCGCCGTCAGGTCGCCCTCGGTCGCCGGGATCTGCACTGCCGTCGCGGGACCGGAGGCGAGGCTCCGTTCCGGCGAGACAAGGCTGAAGGTTACGGTATTCGCCATTGTTCAGCCCCTTACGCCGCTTCCGCGGCCAGCTTCTCGGCTTTGGCTTTCACGTCGTCGATGCCGCCGACCATGTAGAACGCAGCTTCGGGCAGGTGATCGTATTCACCGGCCACAACCGCCTTGAAGGACGAAATCGTGTCTTCCAGCGGCACCTGCACCCCGTCGGAGCCGGTGAAGACCTTCGCCACGTCGAACGGCTGCGAGAGGAACCGCTGGATCTTCCGGGCGCGGGCCACGGTCAGCTTGTCCTCTTCGGACAGTTCGTCCATCCCGAGAATGGCGATGATGTCCTGAAGCGACTTGTAGCGTTGCAGGATCCCCTGAACGTCACGGGCCACCTGGTAATGCTCCTCGCCGACGATCTGCGGGTCCATCAGGCGCGAGGTGGAGTCGAGCGGGTCAACCGCCGGGTAGATCCCCAGCTCCGAGATCGCGCGGTTGAGAACCGTGGTCGCGTCAAGGTGCGCAAAAGTGGTCGCAGGCGCGGGGTCGGTCAGGTCATCCGCGGGAACGTAGACGGCCTGGATCGAGGTGATCGACCCCGCCTTGGTGGAGGTGATCCGCTCCTGCATGGCGCCCATGTCGGTGGCCAGCGTCGGCTGATAGCCCACGGCAGAAGGGATCCGGCCCAGCAGCGCGGACATTTCCGAACCGGCCTGGGTAAAGCGGAAGATGTTGTCCACGAAGAACAGAACGTCGGTCCCGGTCGCGTCGCGGAATTGTTCGGCCAGGGTCAGGCCGGTCAGCGCGATACGGGCACGGGCGCCCGGCGGCTCGTTCATCTGGCCGTAGACCAGCGCGATCTTGGAATCGGGCAGGTTGTCGGGCGTCAGAACGCCGGATTCGATCATCTCGTGATACAGGTCGTTCCCTTCGCGGGTCCGCTCCCCCACACCGGCAAAGACCGACAGGCCGGAGTGCACTTTCGCGATGTTGTTGATCAGTTCCTGGATCAGAACCGTCTTGCCCACGCCGGCACCGCCGAACAGGCCGATTTTACCGCCCTTGGAATAGGGGGCCAGCAGGTCGATGACCTTGATGCCTGTGACCAGCACTTCGGCCTCGGTCGCCTGATCGGCGAAATCGGGTGCCGGCTGGTGGATGGCGCGGGTTTCGGTGGCTTCCACCGGGCCCATTTCATCGACCGGCTCGCCGATCACGTTCAGGATGCGGCCCAGCGTGGCGGTCCCCACGGGCACCGAGATCGGGCCGTCGGTGTCAAGCACCTCCTGGCCGCGGACCAGACCTTCGGTCGCGTCCATCGCGATGGCGCGAACCGTATTCTCGCCCAGGTGCTGCGCAACTTCCAGAACCAGTTTCTTGCCGTTGTTCTCAGTCGTCAGCGCGTTCAGGATCTCCGGCAGGTGATCGTCGAACTGCACATCGACAACGGCGCCGATGACCTGGGTCACTTTGCCTTTTGCGTTTGCCATGTTTCGTCTCCGGTTCCGTTAGAGCGCCTCGGCGCCCGAAATGATTTCGATCAGTTCGTTGGTGATGACGGCCTGACGCGAGCGGTTGAACTCGATCGTCAGCTTGTCGATCATCTCGCCCGCGTTGCGCGTCGCGTTGTCCATTGCAGACATCCGCGCGCCCTGTTCCGAGGCGCCGTTTTCCAGCAGCGCCGCAAAGATCTGCGTCGCCACGGCCCGCGGCAGCAGGTCCGCCAGGATCGCCTCTTCGTCGGGTTCGTAATCGTACAGCGTGGCAGCCCCCTCGTCCGCGCCGTCTTCGACGTCGAACTGGGCGGGGATGATCTGCTGCGCCGTCGGGATCTGCGTCACCACATTCTGGAATTCGGCGAAGAAGATCGTTGCCACGTCGAATTCACCCGCGTCGAACCGCGCCAGGATCCCCTTGGCGATCCCCTGCGCATCCCCGTAGCCGAGAGTCTTCACCTCGGTCAGGTCGACATGTTCGATGAACATGTCGCCGTAGCCGCGGCGCATGTTGTCGCGGCCCTTCTTGCCGACGGTGATGATCTTGACCGTCTTGCCGTCGCGCGTCAGGCGGTCGGCGTGCTGCTTGGCCAGCTTCGCGATATTCGCGTTGAAGCCGCCGCACAGCCCGCGCTCCGCCGTCATCACGACCAGCAGGTGCACGTCATCCTTGCCCGTGCCGGTCAGCAGGCGAGGCGCGGAATCCGCCCCTCCGACCGATGCGGCAAGCTGGGCCATGACCGCGTTGAAGCGCGCCGCGTAGGGGCGAGCGTTCTCGGCGGCCTCCTGCGCGCGGCGAAGTTTCGCCGCGGCAACCATCTGCATGGCCTTGGTGATCTTGCGGGTCGATTTGACCGACTCGATCCTGTTTTTCAGGTCCTTGAGAGAAGGCATCCCGTCTCTCCCTTACGCGAAGTCTTTGGCGAATTCGTCGATTGCTGCTTTCAGCTTGTCCGCGGCTTCACCCTTGATCTTGGGATCTTCGTTGGTGATCCAGTCCAGGATGTCGCTCCGCTCGTTGCGCATGTATTTCAACATGTCGGCTTCGAACCGCTTGACGTCGTTCATCGGCAGATCGTCGAGGAACCCGTTGGTCCCGGCGAAGATGACGCAGACGATTTCAGCGTTGGTCAGCGGCGAATATTGCGGCTGCTTCATCAGTTCGGTCAGGCGCGCGCCCCGGTTCAGCAACCGCTGGGTGGAGGCATCCAGATCGGACCCGAACTGCGCGAAGGCCGCCATCTCGCGATACTGGGCGAGGGACAGTTTCACCGGACCGGCAACGGAGGACATCGCCTTCGTCTGGGCGGAGGAGCCAACGCGGGACACCGAAAGGCCGGTGTTCACGGCGGGGCGGACGCCCTGGTAGAACAGCTCGGTCTCCAGGAAGATCTGCCCGTCGGTGATCGAGATCACGTTGGTCGGGATGAACGCGGACACGTCGCCGCCCTGGGTTTCGATGATCGGCAGCGCGGTCAGCGAACCGGAGCCGTTGTCCTCGTTCAGCTTGGCCGAGCGTTCCAGCAGACGGGAGTGAAGGTAGAACACGTCGCCCGGGTAGGCTTCGCGCCCGGGCGGACGGCGCAGCAGCAGGGACATCTGACGATAGGCGACGGCCTGTTTGGACAGGTCATCGTAGATGATCAGCGCGTGACGACCGTTATCGCGGAAATGCTCTGCCATGGCGGTCGCGGAATAGGGGGCCAGGAACTGCATCGGCGCGGGGTCGGATGCGGTGGCGGCGACGACGATGGAATATTCGATCGCGCCGGTCTCTTCCAGTTTCTTCACCAGCTGCGCCACGGTGGACCGCTTCTGGCCGATGGCGACGTAGACGCAGTAGAGCTTCTTGCCCTCATCCTCGCCGGCGGCATCGTTGTAGGATTTCTGGTTCAGGATCGCGTCCAGCGCCACGGCGGTCTTGCCGGTCTGACGGTCGCCGATGATCAGCTCCCGCTGGCCACGGCCGATCGGGATCATGGAGTCGATCGCCTTCAGGCCGGTGGCCATGGGCTCATGCACGGATTTACGCGGGATGATCCCCGGCGCCTTCACGTCGGCGACCAGGCGGGTGTCGGACTTGATCGGGCCCTTGCCGTCGATCGGGTTGCCCAGACCGTCGACCACGCGGCCCAGCAGGCCGTCGCCGACGGGAACGTCCACGATGGAGTTCGTCCGCTTGACCGTGTCGCCTTCCTTGATGTCCCGGTCGGAGCCGAAGATCACGATACCGACGTTGTCGGCCTCGAGGTTCAGCGCCATGCCCATGATGCCGCCCGGAAACTCGACCATCTCGCCGGCCTGGACGTTGTCGAGGCCGTGAACACGGGCGATCCCGTCACCGACGGAAAGCACGCGGCCAACCTCGGCCACTTCGGCCTCCTGGCCAAAGTTACTGATCTGCTCCTTCAGGATCGCAGAAATTTCGGCTGCTTGGATTCCCATTATCCGACCTCTTTCATGGAATTCTGGAGGGAGTTGAGCTTCGCCGCGATCGAGGTGTCGATCATCTTGGAGCCCACTTTCACAATAAGTCCGCCGATGAGGCTTTCATCGACGGTAGCATTGATATTCACCTGTTTGCCCACGTTGTCGGCCAGCACCTTGGACAGCTTGTCCGACTGGGCCTTGGTCAGGGCCTTGGCGCTGACCACGTCGGCGGTGATTTCACCACGGTGATCGGCCAGCTGCGCGCGCAGGCGGGCGACCAGTTGCGGCAGTGCGAACAGCCGCCGCTTCTGCGCCATCAGGCCCAGCGCGTTCTTCAGCGAGGCGGTCAGCCCCATCTTCTCGCCCACGGCAAGGATCGCCTTTTCCTGGGCCTCGCGGCTGTAGACGGGCGACCCGATCAGGTCATTCAGGTCATCGCTTTCGCCAAGCGCATCACCCAGCGCGTCGACAGACGTCGCCAGCGCATCGAGTTGATCGGCATCCCGCGCGATCTCGAAGATGGCGGTAGCATAGCGGTCGGCAATGCCGGAGGAAATCGAAGCTGGTTCGGACACGTCCACCCTTCCGATTGTCAGGCCCGGAACTGCTGGAACAGCAGCGCAGGGGCGTTGCAGCCTTGGCGGGCGCCAAAGCATCAAAATCGGCGTGGGTGTAGCAGAGGGTCACAGACCCATCAACCCGCTACAGGGCTTTTGCGCAAACAGCGCCAGCCCTTGTTTTCAAGGGCATGTAAAACCTGCAACTCCCTTTTCACCCCCGTCCGTGACCGCAAGATGCATTTTGCGGCGCCTGTCGTTGCGGAAATCGGTCATGAAAGCGCCCGATTAACGTGCACGACGGTATGCAGATTGTATGCCGATGTCGAATCACAACGGCAAGCGCCGGACCATGGCGGCCGGCATGTCGGCATTGTCCTGCTTGCGGAAACAGTTGCGGCAAAGCGTCCCCATTTGCCGGCCAGTCGACAGGCCGTCAGTGGAAACGCTGTGTTTCCACGCCCCGCATGCCCCCCGGATGTAGGGTCCGATGCGTTCGGCGCAACGCCCCTGTACGCGCCCTGACCGGGATGAATGCCATGGAACTGCTCGCGATTTTCTTCTTCTCTCTTCTGGCCGCCAATTTCGTCGGTGGTGATGACGATGACGGCGACAGCCCCCGTCCGGACGGCTCCGACGGCGACGACATCGCCGAAATCGACGGACAGCAGGAGTACCAAGGCCGCGGCGGCGACGACACGTTGCAGGCCAGCGGCAATGCCAAGCTGTACGGCGGGGCCGATGACGACATGCTGAGGCTGCTGGACAATGCCTTTGGCAATGGCGGCAGCGGCATGGACGAGATCATTGCCCGGGGCGCCAGCCGGGGGCTGGGCGGGGACGGGGA
This sequence comes from Pseudooceanicola aestuarii, assembly GCF_010614805.1. Classification (NCBI taxonomy): domain Bacteria; kingdom Pseudomonadati; phylum Pseudomonadota; class Alphaproteobacteria; order Rhodobacterales; family Paracoccaceae; genus Pseudooceanicola; species Pseudooceanicola aestuarii. The sequence continues at coordinate 1,620,965 of NZ_JAAFZC010000001.1, read as the reverse complement.
CGACGATCTGGACGGTGCCGGCGCGGCCACCCTGCGCGGCGGCGCGGGAGACGACGCGTTCAACCTGCGAGACACCGCCCTTGGCTTTGGCGAAGATGGTGCCGACCGGATGTTCGGCTATGACGACGCCTGGGCCCTGGGCGGGGACGGCGACGATGCGGTCTTTGTCGATGACCGCGCGCAGGGCTATGGCGGCCAGGGCGACGACTTCATGAAGGGCGACGATGAGGCCCAGGTCTTTGCCGGGCCAGGGCAGGATCACGTCGTGGCGCGCGGGGACAGCCTTGTCTACGGCAATTCCGGCGACGATTACATCCGCACCATCGAGAATGGCACCGGCTACGGCGGCGATGGCGACGACCTGATGGACGGCACCGGCGACAGCACCCTGTTCGGCGGCGCCGGGGCCGACACCATGAACGTCACGGCCGGAGCCAAGGGCAACGGGCTGGCGGGCGACGACGTGATCACCGCCAGCGACGGCGCCATCGGACGCGGCAACGAAGGGGATGACCAGTTGTTCGCCACGGACCAGGCCCTCGCCTACGGCGGCGCCGGCAACGACATGATGGAAGCCGACGGCCAAAGCACCATCCGTGGCCAAACCGGAGACGATACATTGCACGTACAAGGCCAAGCTCGCGCCTTCGGGCAATCCGGCGACGACACGATCACGCTGGACGGCGGTGCAGGCTGGGGCGGGCCGGGCGACGACGTGCTGCGCTTTGCCGATGTGGAAAGTCGTGACGACTACTCCGGCGTTGACCTGGCCGACCGCAACGTCGCCACCGGCGGCGACGGGGCGGATACCTTCCTGGTCGGGCTGGAAGCCTATGCCCCCGGCGATCTGGAGCCCGGCGATCTGTCGGCGCAAGGCGATCTGGGCGTGATCACCGATTTCGTCAAGGGCGAGGACGTGATCGCCATCGAGATGGGCGTGCAGGAGGGGCTGGTCCTGGACGACATCTCCATCCGCGCTGCGGAGGACGGCACCTTCTCAGAGGTGCAGTTTCATTTCCGCGACGTGAATTCCGATGACGGCGCCGCCGACATCATGCGCAGCGTCCGCGTCGAGGGCGTAACGGATCTGACGGCGGAGGACATCGCTGTCGTCACCACGTGGGGCGAACCCGCTGCTTTCTTCGACGCCTCCGGCACGGCCAACGTCAGCAGCGCCCAGCTGGCCACCGGCAGCGCCGAGGCCGACACCATCACTGGCACCGATGCCATGACCCGCAGCCTGATCGACGGGTTGGACGGCGCGGATACGATCACCGGGGTGGAGGGCGACAGCACCGTGCTGGGCGGTCCCGGCGACGATGTACTGGCTGCCTCCGGCTCTGCCGACATGGCCGGCGGGGATGGCGCGGATACGCTGGCCTTTACCATCAACGCCCAAAGCGTGGCCAATGGCGCGACCGGCCTTACCTCGGATATCGACCTGACGGACCGCGCGGACAGCCTGACCATCGACCAGGACGACAGCCTGCCCGGCCAGATCCACCTCGTCCGCCTGACCGAAACCGACACCCCGGCAGAGAACGTGACCACCCGCAGCTATTCCACCCTGGTGGTCCACACGCCCGCAGACACCGAATTCGACGCCGCCGCCTGGCAGGCCGATCCCGAGGGGCAACCCGGCACCCTGGTGATGCGGATCAACCAGGGCACGTCGATGGCCGAAGTCACGCCCTCCGGCTCAAGCGTGTCTGGCCAGATCAACCTGACCCCGGAGCTGAACGTGCCTGACGCCGCATCCGACACGGCGCTGTCGCTGTAGCCCGGCCCCCGGTGGGGGCAGGCACGGGATCGCGCCGCCGCAACAGACCCGCCGGAAGGACCGCCCGTCACCGGCGATGGTTGCCGCTTGGTGAGATGTATGGCCCCTGCCCAGCGTGGCGGGACTCACAATGACGCAAAGCAGCGTCAGGGGGCGATATCGCGGGCCGTCTTGGGCTTGCCGGCGCCCAGACCTTCCAGCACGCCCAGCCCACGCGCCGGACGATCGCGCACCCCCGGCCCGCTGGGCGCCTGCACGCGTTTCGTCGCCTCCACGATCAGAACTCCGCCGGAAATCACCACCGACAGGGCCGCGCCGGTCCGTTCCCAGAACACCGCCGTCCTGCGCCAGAACCGCCGGTGCGAGGGCGGTTGATACAGCGTGTGCACATGACGCTCGGGCAGGAAGGCGTGGCGCTTAAGCTGCGATTCCAGCTGCCCCTGGCTATAGGGCCGGCCATAGCCGAACGGCGTCCGGTCCGACCGCGACCATAGCCCCGAGCGATGCGGCACGATGAACAGCGCCTTGCCGCCCGGCCCCAGCACGCGGAAACATTCTTCCAGAAGGGCGGAGGGGTTTTCCGACGTTTCCAGCCCGTGCATCAGGATCAGCCGATCGACATGCCCCGTCTCCACCGGCCACAGCGTTTCCTCGCACAGCACCGACACGTTGGGCATGCCGGCGGGCCAGGGCATCACCCCCTGCGGCCCGGGCATCAGCCCGATCACCCGGCGCGCGTCCTTCAGGTAGGGGCGCAACAGCGGCACCGCAAAGCCGAAGCCAGCCACCGTCTGGCCCTTGGCCTCCGGCCACAGCCGCTGCACCGCGCCGCGCACCTGCGCCTGCGCCGCCCGCCCCAGCATGGAGCGGTAATAAAAGTTGCGCAGATCCTGTACGTCCAGATGCATTGCACACCGCCCGGCAATCGGTTTCACTGAAGACAATAGCAAGCGGAGTGCAAATGACCATGGCCCTCGACATCGTGACGGTCCCCTGCCTGAACGACAATTACGCCTACCTGGTGAAGGCGCCCGATGGTGTCTGCATCATCGACGCGCCGGAGGCCGCGCCGATCATCGCCGCGGCCGAGGCACGCGGCTGGGAGCCCGGCGTCCTGATGATCACCCATCACCACCACGATCACGTCGGCGGGCTGGACGCGCTGAAATCCCGCTTTGGCCTGATGACCATGGGCCCGGCTGCGGAAAAGGCCAGGCTGCCGCCGCTGGATCACTACCTGAACCCCGGCGATACCGGCGGCGACGGCCCCGCCCATACCATCGCGATGGAGGTCGGGGGCCACACCCTGGGCCACATGGCGTTCCATTTCGACCAGGCCGGCGCCGTGTTTACCGCCGACAGCCTGATGGCCTTCGGCTGCGGCCGCGTGTTCGAGGGGACGTATGACCAGATGTTCGACAGCCTGCGGAAACTGGCCGCGCTGCCGCCGGACACGATGGTCTATTCCGGCCATGAATATACCGCGGCCAACGCGAAATTCGCCCTGACCATTGAACCGCAAAACGAAGCACTTATTTCGAGGGTCGAGGCGGTGAAAGCCGCCCGTGCCGCAAACCGTCCGACCGCGCAGGTCAGACTCTCCGAAGAACTGGACACCAACCCATTCCTGCGGTCGCATGTGCCGCAGGTTGCGGAAAACCTTGGCATGCAGGGGGTCTCTCCTGCCGAGGTGTTTGCCGAAATCCGGCGCCGCAAGGATGCATTCTGATGCCACAGCTCCGCGCGAAATCGGCAACGCGCAGCGAAATGTGATCAGCGAAATGCAGAAAATCCTTGAAGACGCGCCGGTATCGACCAAACTTTAACCTTATGAGGCCATGGTTGGACCGGGGCCTGCGCTTCGCTCCAACCTAATCGAAAAGGAGCACCCAAGTGCCTTCATTCTCGACCACGCTGGAACAGGCAATCCACGCGGCGCTGGCCTTGGCCAACGCCCGCCGACATGAATTCGCAACGCTGGAACATCTGCTGCTGGCGCTGATCGACGAGCCCGATGCCACCCGCGTCATGAAGGCGTGTTCGGTGGATACCGAGGATCTGCGAAAGACGCTCGTCGAATTCGTCGAGGACGAGTTGGCCAATCTGGTCACCGATGTCGACGGTTCGGAGGCCGTGCCGACCGCTGCCTTCCAACGGGTGATCCAACGCGCCGCGATCCATGTCCAGAGTTCCGGCCGGACCGAAGTCACCGGCGCCAACGTGCTGGTGGCGATCTTCGCCGAACGCGAATCCAACGCGGCCTATTTCCTTCAGGAACAGGACATGACCCGGTATGACGCGGTGAATTTCATCGCCCATGGCGTGGCCAAGGACCCCGCCTACGGCGAGAACCGCCCCGTCACCGGCGCACCCGAGGCGGAGGAGGAGACACACAGCACCTCCGCCACCCCCGAAGGCGACGGCAAGGAAAGCGCGCTGGACAAGTATTGCGTGGACCTGAACACCAAGGCCCAGCATGGCGATGTCGATCCCCTGATCGGCCGCGAACACGAGGTCGAACGCTGCATCCAGGTCCTGTGCCGCCGCCGCAAGAACAACCCCCTGCTGGTGGGCGATCCCGGCGTCGGGAAAACTGCCATCGCCGAAGGGCTCGCGCGCAAGATCATCTCGGGCGAGACCCCAGAAGTGCTGTCGCAGACCACGATCTATTCGCTGGACATGGGCGCGCTGCTGGCCGGCACCCGCTACCGCGGCGATTTCGAGGAACGGCTGAAGGCCGTGATGACCGAACTTGAGGATCACCCCGACGCCGTGCTGTTCATCGACGAGATCCACACCGTGATCGGCGCCGGTGCGACCTCCGGTGGGGCGATGGATGCCTCCAACCTGCTGAAACCCGCGCTTCAGGGCGGGAAGCTGCGCTGTATGGGTTCCACCACCTACAAGGAATTCCGCCAGCATTTCGAAAAGGACCGCGCCCTGTCGCGCCGGTTCCAGAAGATCGATGTCTCCGAACCCTCGGTGGAGGATACGGTGAAGATCCTGAAAGGGCTGAAACCCTATTTCGAGGATCACCACCAGATCAAGTACACCTCCGATGCGATCAAGACGGCGGTTGAACTCTCCGCCCGCTACATCAACGACCGGAAGCTGCCGGACAAGGCCATCGACGTCATCGACGAGGCCGGCGCCGCCCAACATCTGGTCGCCGAAAGCAAGCGGCGCAAGACCATCGGCACCAAGGAGATCGAGGCCGTCATCGCCAAGATCGCGCGTATCCCTCCGAAGAACGTGTCCAAGGACGATGCCGAAGTCCTGAAGGACCTCGAACGTTCCCTGAAACGGGTGGTGTTCGGGCAGGACAACGCCATCGAATCCCTCGCCTCCGCGATCAAGCTGGCCCGCGCCGGCCTGAGGGAGCCGGAAAAACCGATCGGCAACTACCTGTTCGCGGGTCCCACCGGCGTCGGCAAAACGGAAGTGGCAAACCAGCTGGCGGATACGCTGGGGGTGGAATTGCTGCGCTTCGACATGTCGGAATACATGGAGAAACACGCGATTTCCCGCCTCATCGGTGCGCCGCCCGGCTATGTCGGGTTCGACCAGGGCGGGCTGCTGACCGATGGCGTGGACCAGCATCCGCATTGCGTTCTGCTGCTGGACGAGATCGAGAAGGCGCACCCGGATGTCTACAACATCCTGTTGCAGGTCATGGATCATGGCCGCCTGACCGATCACAACGGCCGCACCGTCGATTTCCGCAACGTGGTCCTGATCATGACCTCCAACGCGGGCGCCACGGAACAGGCGAAATCGGCCATCGGCTTTGGCCGTGATCGTCGCGAGGGGGAAGACACCGCCGCCATCGAACGGACATTCACACCGGAATTCCGCAACCGTCTGGATGCCGTCATCTCCTTTGCACCGCTGCCCAAGGACGTGATCCTTCAGGTGGTGGAGAAGTTCGTCCTGCAACTGGAGGCCCAGCTTCTGGATCGCGGGGTCAGCATCGAGCTGACGCGTCCCGCCGCCGAATGGCTGGCCGACAAGGGCTACGACGACAAGATGGGCGCCCGTCCCCTGGGCCGCGTCATCCAGGAGCATATCAAGAAGCCCCTGGCTGAAGAATTGCTCTTCGGGAAGCTGGCCAAGGGCGGCGTTGTCCGCGTCGCGGTGAAGAATGGCGATCTGGACTTGCAGATCAACGGGCCGGACAAGCCGCGCCTGTCGGGGAACAAACCCCCGTTGCTGACAGCCGAATGATCCAGGAAACGACCGAAAAGGCGGGGCTGGTCCCCGCCTTTTCGCTGTCCGCCCCGGACGGCCGGTTCACCATGCCCCGCCCCGCGCGCCTTGCCCGGCGGCTGGGTGTGCTGCTGCTGAGGGGCGCGCTGGCGATGGCCGCATCGACAGCCCTGGCGCAGGACCTGGGGCCACCGCTGCTGGACCTGCCGGTGGACTGCGTTCCCGGCACCACCTGCCACATCCAGAATTTCGTCGATTCCGATCCCGGCCCCGCCGCGCAGGACTTCACCTGCGGGCCACTGACTTACGACGGGCACAAGGGAACGGATTTCGGCCTGCCCACCCTGCGTGCGATGGCGGCCGGGGTGAACGTCGTGGCCGCAGCGCCCGGCGTGGTGCGCGGGATGCGTGACGGGATGGAGGATCGCCTTTACCGCGCCGAACATGCCGAGACCATCAAGGATCGCGAATGCGGCAATGGCGTGGTGATCCGCCACGCCGGCGGTTGGGAAACCCAATATTGCCACCTGAAACGCGGCAGCGTCACAGTGCGCAGCGGGGATCGTGTCGCGGCAGGTGACGTGTTGGGCCAGATCGGCCTGTCCGGGCGCACCCAATTCCCGCATCTTCACCTCTCCCTGCGAGAGGGGGACCGGGTGGTCGATCCCTTCGCCCCGGAAGCTGTCACCTGCGGCGGGCCAGCGCAGGAGACGCTTTGGCGTGACAAGACATTGGCACTGGTGCCCGGAGGGTTGATCGGGGCGGGCTTCTGGACCGCCGTTCCGGAATATGCCGACGTGAAGGCCGGGACAATGCACAGCGCCGAAATTTCCCGCGCCGACGGGGCGCTGGTGGTCTGGGTCCATGCCTTCGGCACGCGACAGGGCGACGTGATCACCCTGCGTATCGACGGGCCGGACGGCCTTTTCTACGAGACCCGCCAAACGCTTGAGAAGACCCGCGCCCAGATGTACCGCGCAGGCGGCCGCCGGATGAAGCCAGAATTTCCTGATGGCCCCTACCGGGGGGAGGCGATCCTGTCCAGAGACGGGGTGGAGATCGGCCGGATCACCGCATCCACCCTGCTGACCCGCTGAACGGTGTCAGGCAGCGCCTGGCGGCGCGCCCGGGCGCCCAGCAAGCCTAGGCCCCTGCCATCCTGAGCCCTGCCATCCTGACCACCTCTCTACCCGCCAAACCTTACCGTTCGGTGAACTTCAGTTCGATTCGGCGGTTCTGGGCACGGGCACTTTCACTGTCACCGGGCGCGATGGGCTGGTACTGGCCAAAGCCATTGGCCGACAGGTGATCCGGCGGCAGGCCCAGGAAATCGGTCATGAAGCGCACGACCGACAGCGCCCGCGCCTGCGACAATTCCCAATTGTCGACGAACTCGCCAAAGCCCGACAGCGGCACGTTGTCCGTGTGGCCGTCGACGCGGATGATCCAATCGATTTCCGGGGGGATGTCGTCGATCACAGCGCGCAGCGTGTCGGCGACCCGCGCGATGTTGCGCTGACCCTCGCTTGACAGGGTTGCCTCTCCCGGCGCGAACAGCACTTCGGAGGAGAAAACGAAACGGTCGCCGACGATGCGCACGCCTTCCTGATCGCCCAGAATCTGGCGCATCCGACCAAAGAAATCAGAGCGGTAGTTTTCCAGCTTCTTCGCCTCCTCGGCGGCAAGGCGGGCCTCTTCCTCCAGGCGCCGGGCCTCTTCTTCCAGGCGCTGACGTTCCTTCCGCTCCGCCGAGGCGACCTGCGCGAGCGCCGCATTCAGCTCCGAGCCCAGCGATTGCAACTCTACCTGCGCGACCGCGTCGCGTTCCTTGTAATCGTCCAGCAACGCCTTGAGGCTGGCCAATTGCGAGCGCAGGGCCGACACCTGCTGATTCAACAGGGTCGCACGGCGCTGGCTTTCGGCGGATTGGGCCTGTTGCTGTTCCAGCTCCTTGTTGGCCTGGCGCAGCAGGATGTCGCGCTGCTCCGCCTCGCTCAGCCGGGATTCGGCCTCCTGCTGGGCCTTCAGCTTGGCGGCCAGCGCGGCGGTCAGTTGGCGCTGCACCTCGGCAGCGTCTGCCGTTGCCGCCTCGGCCTTCTGGCGGGCGGCCAATGCCTCTGCCAGGCGATCGCGCAAGGACGCGATGCGCTGAGCGGATTGATCCTGCGCGGTCTGGGCATCCTGCGTGGTGCGCGCCAGCGTGGCCTCCAGCGCGGCAAGTTTCTGTTCCAACTCGCCAATCCGGGTCTGGCGGGTTTCCACGGCGGCCTGCGCACCTTGCAGATCGGCTTCCAGCGCCTCTTTGTCCTGACGCAGGGCGGCGGCCATGTCCTCCGCTTTCAACGCAGAGGCAAGACGGTTTTCCAATCCCGCCTTCTCCGAAGCGGCGCGGGCCAGCGCGGCTTCCAACGCGACGATGCGGCGTTCGACGCTGTCCAGCGCATCGACGGCGCCGGCGTTGTCCTGTTGCAATGCCTCCAGTCGGGCGGTCAGGGCGCCTTCGCGTTCGGCAGCTTCGGCGCGCAGGCGGGCGATTTCTGCTTCCAGCTCTTCCTGGGTGGCTCGGGCCAGGTCGAGGTTGCGGGCCGCTTCGGCTTCGGCCGCGCTACGGGCGGCTTGCGCCGTCTCCAACTGCTCTGACAGGGCGCCGGTTTCCGCAGTCAACCGGGCCTGAAGGGTGGCACGCTCTTCCTCGGCGGTGCCCAGGGCGGCCTCCAGCACGGCCAGCCGGGCGTCCATCTCCGCCAGCTTGGCTTCCCGGTCATCGACATCGGCCAGCGCGGCGGCAAGCGCCTGTTCCAACGCGGAAAGCTGGCCAAAGCTGGCCTGGCGACCGGCCTCGGCTTCCTCAAGCCGGTCGCGCGTGGTGGCCAGCTCGTTCCGGGCCTGGTTCAGCGTGGCGGCGGTTTCCTCCTGCGACAGCAGGGCAGCGGCCAGGCGGCTGTTCAGATCGTCCCGCGCGGCATCGGCGGCGGCCAGCAGGGTCAGCGTATCCTCCGCCCGTTTGCGCTGTTCCTCCAGTGCCAGGGTCATGGCGGTCAGCTCGCTGTCGGCGTCCTTCAGCCGGTCGCGCAGGGCCTGGGCTGCGGCGGCCTCCGCCAGGCGGGCCTGTTCCTCGGCGCTCAGCTCAGCTTCCAGCGTTTCGACGCGGCTGGTCAGGGCGGCGGTTTCTTCGCCGGCCTGCGCATTGCGGCTCCGCAGATCGGCGACCAACGCTTCCAGCGCGTCGCTGCGGGCTGCGGCCAGACGGGCGGCTTCGGCTTCCGCATCGATTTCCGATCGCGCATTTGCCAGCGCCAGCTCCAGCGCCTCCTGCTGCGACAACAGATTGTCCTGCGCGACCTCCAGTTCGGCCACGTTGCCCAGGGCCGCGTCGCGCTGCGACAACAGGGCCGTCACCTGCGCCTCGAAATCGGTGATGCGGGACTGCGCCGCCTCCAGGGCGGCACTGCGTTCCGCCCGCTCCGCGGTCAGTGAGGCGATCAACGCGGCCTGTTCGCCGGCGCGGTCCTCGGTTTCCGTCAGGGTGGCGCGCAATTCACCAAGGTCGTCGGTCAGATCCTCCGCCCGCTGTCGTTCCACGCCCAGCGCCTGGGTCAGCGCCGCGATTTCCGACGAAAGAGTCGTCAGCTCCGATTCCTGGCCAGAGATCGTCTCCTTGAGGACGAATTGCACGACCATGAAGATCGACAGCACGAACATCAGAACCAGCAGCAGCCCCGACATCGCATCGACGAAGCCCGGCCAGATGGACGCCTGGAACCGCGCCCCTGATCTACGGGACAGCGACATCGCCTACCCGTCCGTCGGCTTGCGCACCGGGGCGGGCCGCGCCTGGGCCTGGGTGCGCTGCGTCTGGGAAATCACGCGGCTGAGAGCGGCAATATCGGTGCGCAGCTCTGCCATGGTTTCGTGACGACCGGCTGAGATTTCCTCGAGAATGCGCAGCATCTGCACATCGATGGACCGCAGGCGCATCCGGCTTTCGGCGTCCAGCCCTTCGCTTTCTCCCGATTGGGTCAGCCGGGCCAGCAAGGCCTCCTGCCCCTCCGCCACGCGCAACAGGGCGTCGTTCACCGGAGCCATGTCACCGCCCTGTACGGGCGCGGGCATCCGATCGGTCAGGCGGTCGATGGCATCAGCCAGGCCGGTCAGCCGGGCATCCACGCCGTCGCGATTGGCGTTGGACTGGGCCAGCATGTGGTGCAGGTTGTCCATTTGCACGGCCATCTGTTCGGCCAGCTGGTCGACCACGCCCGCCATGGCAGCCTGTTCCGGCGCCACCTCCGCATCCCCGGCGGCGAACCCGACGCGGGTAATCGTGGACATCCATTCCTCAAGCTCTCGGTAGAACCGGTTCTGCCCGTGCCCTGCGAACAATTCCAGCAGCCCCACCACCAGCGATCCGGCCAGACCCAGCAAGGAGGACGCAAAGGCCACGCCCATGCCGCCCAGCTGCGCCTCCAGCCCGGTCATCAGGCGGTTGAACACCTCCACCCCGCCTTCCCCCTCCTGCGGGGCCAGGCTGCGGATCGTGTCGACCACCGCTGGAACGGTGGTGGCCAGCCCGTAGAACGTCCCCAGAAGACCAAGAAAGATCAGAAGGTTGACGATATAGCGCGTGATCTCCCGCGCCTCGTCGATCCGGGTCGCCACAGATTCCAGGATGGAGGTCGCAGAGGTCGATGAAATCTGCATCCGCCGCGCCCGCGCGCGCAGCAACGTGGCCAACGGCGCCAGCAATTGCGGCGCCTTGCGGTCGTTGTTGGCGCCGCTGTCCTGGGCGAAGGCCTCGATCCAGCGAACCGAGGAGATCAGCTGTGCCACCTGCCAGAAACAGGCCAGGACGCCGAATATGAACACCATCGCGATGAAGCCGTTGAGATAGGGATTGGCCTCGAACACGGGCATGACGCTGGGCGCGGCGAATACCGCGCCTGTTGCCGTCAGCCCGAGAGCGATCAACATCAGAACGATCTGGCGAATCGGTTGCGAGAATTGCGGCTCGGCCTCGCGGTCCGGCTGGTCCATAAGGACAGCTCCTGACAGGGTTTATCCCGTTTTTTGTAGTCTTTCCGGGCCTTCAAGCCAATAGATTATCCGCGAATCGCCCGCACCTTGGCTGACAAATCCGTCAGATAAGCATCCCCCAGCCCCAGGTCCTCCAGGTGGCGGGCGGTATTCCACAGATATTCGGTGTTCGGGCCCATTCCGCCATGGGCGCGGGCGATGATCCGGGCCTGGTCCGCCACGGGCAGGCCGCCGCAATATTGCACGTGCTGCGGGTCGATCACATAGGCCAGCGCGGATTGCATCCGCCCGTCCGACAGGGTCAGGTCCACCATCCGCTCAAGATAGGCGGAAGAGACAAGTTCGCGTTCCCGCAGCATGGCCAGCACCGGCGCCTCCTCGTCGGTACGGACCTTCATCGCCAGCCCGGTGCAGCGGCTGCCCGGCTGTTCGTCAAGCGCCAGCACCAGCCCCGGCTCCGCCTCGCTGCCGCGATGGTGGATGGAGGACATGCAGAAGGACCGCGCGTAGCCCTCCAACGTGGCAACCACGCTTTCCTCCGGGTCGAACCCGGGGTTCCACAACAAGGATCCGTAACCGAACACCCACAACGCCATCGTGACTGGCCCTCCGTTTTGCAGGCCCTATAAACACGTTCACCACGGATGGGCAAAGGGGTGGGCATGAAACGGCTGGTATATGTGATCCTGGCGGCGGCACTTCTGTGGTCGGGCTACTGGGTCGTCGGCGCCATCGGGGCGAAACGCGGGCTGAACGCCTGGTTCGACGCCCGCCGCGCCGAGGGCTGGGTGGCGGAGCATTCCGATTTCACGCTGCGCGGATTTCCCAACCGGTTCGACGCCACCTGGCGCGACATGACGCTGGCGGATCCCGACACCGGCCTGGCCTGGGAGCTGCCGATCTTTCAGCTGCTGGCCCTGTCCTACCGCCCGACCCATGTCATCGCCGTCTGGCCCAGGGAGATGCAGGTCGCCACACCGCAGGCGAAATTGCCGGTGACGAATGACGATCTGCGCGCCTCTCTCCGGCTGGAAGCCGGGACCGAGCTGGCGTTGATCCAGTCCAACCTGGTGGCCAGCAACCTGGCCGTGCAGACCAACGATCCCGCGCGCATGGACAATCTTCGCCTGGCCCTGGCCCGCCGGGGCGACACGGGCAGCACCTACCGCCTGGGCGTGCAGGCCGATGGCGTGTCGCCCCCGGCGGCGCTGGTGCGGCGGATGGCCGGCGGGGTCGCCCTGCCCGATGCGGTGCAGGAGGTGAAGATCGACGCCGATGTCACCTTTGACAAGCCGTGGGACATCTCGGCGCTGGAAGTCGCGCGGCCGCAGCCGCAGCGCATCGCACTGTCCCTCGCGCGGGCCGAATGGGGCCGCCTGGCGCTGCAAGCCACAGGCACGCTGGATATCGACGCCCGTGGCCTGCCCTCCGGCGATCTGGACGTGCAGGCGCGCAATTGGCAGGACATGTTGCGCGTCGCCGTCTCGGCGGGGGCCCTGTCCGAAGGCGCCGCCCGGTCGGCCGAAAGCGCACTGGGCCTGATGGCGCGGCTGAAGGGCAATCCCAACACGCTGGATGTCACGCTGAGTTTTCGCGACGGGATGGTCACTTTTGGCCCGATCCCGCTGGGCCCGGCACCGGTTCTGCGCCTGCGCTAACCGCCCCGGCGCATTTAGCGGCAGTAGCTGCCAGAACGGTAGCGCGCCGTGTCGAAATGGAAATGGTCGCGGTGATAGACATTGGCATCCGGCCCCAGCACGGTGCCGAAGGGGCCGCAGGCGCTGGCATGGGCCTTGTGCAGGATGCGCCCCTTGCGGCCATCGGACCAATCGGTCAGGACGGTCAACTCGCTGCCGTCCTTCAGCTTGATCCCCGCGATGTCGATCGCCCGGCCTTTCCCGTGTTCGGAGATCTTGGCCCCCTTGCGGTTGTTGCGCGTCCGGCACGAATAATGCGCCACCACCCGCAGGCTGGAGACGCCGCCGCCATAGCCCTTCACCGCCGGTTTCAACCCGCCGTCCACCCATGATTTCAACGCCTGCGCGGTGCCGCAATCCATCACCGAATGGGTTGACAGGGCAACACCGCTTACAGATTGCAGACGGATCGCGGATTGCACGCCACAGCCCGCGACCTTGCCCGGAATTCGGCCCACCGGCACGCCCTGCAACGCCGGATCGCCGCAGACCTGCCCGCGCACCCGCGCCGCCGACACTGCCCGCGCCTGTTGAACCACATGCGAGGGACGCGCCCGCGGGCGAAGCGAACGGAAGACCAGCGTCGCATGGGGCCGACCGTCCCATTCCACGCCATAAGTCTCGCGCCCGCCCCGGCGATCGGCCGCGCTGGCCGGCACCTCCGGCACGCTGCGGGGCTGATCGAGATCGCGGCGGACAAAGACATCGGCGGGCAGAACCTTGCCCTGCACCAATTGCCCGCGCGCCACCGGCCGCAAGGAGGTCTCCGGCGCGTTGGCCCCCGCGACGACCGGCACGAGGCAAGCCAGAAGCAGGAGCGCCCGCCGCATCAGTCCCGGCGGCCCAGGCCGCGCCCGAAATCCGGGGCGTCAATATCCTGGCCCGCGTCCAGAATACCGCGCCGGATCGCGCGGGTACGGGTAAAGTAATCGTGCAGGTGCTGGCCATCGCCGGTGCGAATCGCCCGTTGCAGGGCAAACAGCTCCTCGGTGAAGCGGCCGAGGATCTCCAGCGTGGCCTCCTTGTTGGTCAGGAACACGTCGCGCCACATGGTCGGATCACTGGCCGCGATCCGGGTGAAATCTCGAAACCCGGCGGCGGAATACTTGATCACCTCGCCATCGGTGACGCGGCGCAGATCGTCGGCCACGCCCACCATCGTATAAGCGATCAGGTGCGGCGTATGGGAGGTGACGGCCAGCACCAGGTCGTGGTGTTCGGCGTCCATCTCCTCCACGTTGGCGCCCAGTGCGCGCCAGAACCGGCCCAGTCGCGCGACTTCCTCCGGATCGCTGTCCTCAACCGGGACCAGCAGGGACCATCGGTTGTCGAACAGCTCGGCAAAGCCGCTTTCGGGGCCGGAATGTTCCGTACCGGCAAGGGGGTGGGCGGGAATGAAATGCACGCCGTCCGGAAGGTGCGGGGCCACCGCTTCGATCACCGCCTTCTTGACGGAGCCGACATCGCTGACCACCGCGCCGGGTTTCAGCCGTGGCGCGATCTCGGCGGCGACATCCCCCATGGCACCCACGGGCACGCAAAGGATCACCAGGTCCGCGTCTTCCACCGCCGCCGCCGCGCTGTCGCAGATGCGGTCGCACAGCCCGATGCGGCGGGCGGTGTCACGGGTGGCCTTGCTACGGGCGTAGCCGGTGAACTCCGCCGCCACGCCGCCCCGCTTCCCTGCCCAGAAGATCGACGAGGCGATCAGCCCCAGCCCGATCAGGGCCACACGTTGGTAGATCACCGCGCCCCCCCCTTGAACTGGCCGACCGCATGGGCGATGCGCCGGCAGGAGCTTTCGTCGCCGATGGTGATCCGCAGGCAATGGGGCAGCTTGTAGCTGCCGACCGGCCGCACGATCAGCCCCTGGGATTTCAGGTAGAGGTCGCAGGCGATCGCCTCCTCCTCGGAGGCAAATCGGGCCAGCAGGAAATTCCCGCAGGAACTGTCGGAGGGCACGCCGAGTTCGGCCAGCGCCTCTGCCAGCCAGGCGCGCAGCCGGGTGTTTTCACGGCGCGATTTCTGCACATGGTCACGGTCCCGCACGGCAGCGGTGGCGGCGGCCAGTGCCCCTGAAGACAGGTTGAACGGCCCGCGGATGCGGTTCAGCACGTCGATCACATGGGCCGGGCCATAACCCCAGCCGATGCGCAAACCGCCAAGCCCGTAGATCTTGGAAAAGGTCCGGGTCATCACGACATTCTCGCGGCTGTCGATCAGGCCGGCGCCGCCGTCATGCCCTTCGACATATTCGGCATAGGCGCCGTCCAGCACCAGCAACGCCTTCGGCGGCAGGCTGTCGGCCAGGCGTGCGACCTCGTTTGCGCCGATCATGGTGCCGGTGGGATTGTTCGGATTGGCGATGAACACCAACCGGGTCCGCTCCGTCATCGCGCCGATCAGCGCTTCGACATCGGTGATCCGCTCCCGCTCCGCCACTTCGACGGGGATGGCGCCGACCGCCTGGGCGTTGATCTTGTACAGGCCGAACCCGTGTTCGGTGAACAGCACCTCGTCCCCCGGTCCGGCATACGCCTGGGCCAGCAAGGTCAGGATCTCGTCGGACCCGACACCGCAGATGATGCGGTCGGCCTCCAGCCCGTGCACCTCCGCGATGGCCGCGCGCAGTTCCGCATGATCGGTGGAGGGATAGCGATGCAGGTTGTGCGATGCGTCGCGATAGGCCTTGATCGCGGCATCGCCGGGACCATAGGGGTTCTCGTTCGACGACAGTTTCACCACGTCGCTGACACCGGCGACTTTCGACGCCCCGCCCTGGTAGGGGGCGATGTCCAGGATACCCGGTTGGGGTTCGATTTTCTGGGTCATGGTCACTTCCTCTGCACCGGGCGGTTCTAGCCGCGTTGGGGTGCCGAGGAAAGGACAACAATGCCGCGCCGCGACCCGCGCCCGAAGGCGCGGCGCAAGGGTTGCAACTTGGCCTCAGTCCCGCGCCGGGATCAGAGGTTTTCCGGCTGCGGCATACCCAGAACGTGGTAGCCGCCGTCGACGCGGATGATCTCTCCGCTGGTGCAGCTGCCCGCGTCGGAGGCCAGGTAGACCGCCGTGCCGCCGACCGCCTCCAGCGTGGCATTGGCGCGCATGGGGGCGTTCAGCTCGGTCTGTTTGAACGTCTTGCGCGCCCCGGAAATGGCCGCGCCCGCCAGTGTCTTCATCGGGCCGGGAGAGATCGCATTCACACGAATCCCGTCGGGGCCCAGATCGTTGGCCAGATAGCGCACCGCCGCCTCCAGCGCGGCCTTGGCCACGCCCATGACGTTGTAATAGGGCGTCACGCGGGTGGAGCCCTGATAGGTCATGGTCAGGATCGTGCCGCCGCTCTTCATCAATGGCGCGGCGCGGCGGCTAACCTCGATCAGGGAGTAACAGGAGATATCCAGCGAATGCTTGAAGTTCTGGCGGGAGGTGTTGATGAACCGGCCCGCCAGTTCGTCCTTGTTGGAATAGGCGATGGCGTGGACCAGGAAATCCAGCCCGCCCCACCCTTCGCGCAGAGTGCCGAATGCCGCATCCAGGGAGGCGTCATCGGTCACGTCCGCCGGGATCACCATGTCGGAACCGACGCTTTCGGCCAGCGGTCGCACCCGTTTCTCCAGGTTTTCACCCTGATAGGTAAAGGCCAGTTCGGCCCCCGCATCGGCCATCGCCTTGGCGATACCCCATGCGATGGAGCGGTCGTTCGCGACCCCCATGATGAGGCCACGCTTGCCCTGCATCTGTCCCGTCATCGTCACCTACCCCGTGAAACGCGACAGCAGCATAGAGCCGTTCGTGCCGCCAAAGCCAAAGGAATTCGTCATCACGGTGTCCAGCTCCGCAGCTTCCTTCAACGCCGTGGCAATTTCGGAAGGATCAAGCGCGGGGTCCAGCGTTTCGACGTTGATCGAGGGGGCGATGAAATCGCCTTTCAGCATCAACAGGCAGAAGATCGCCTCCAGCGCGCCGGCAGCGCCCTGGGCATGACCGGTCAGCGACTTGGTCGAGGAGATCGGCGGCGTGCTGCCCTGGCCGAAGACGCGGCGCACCGCCTCGACCTCGCCGACGTCGCCCACCGGCGTGGAGGTACCATGCGCGTTGATGTAATCGACCTTGCGACCCTCCGGCAGGGTGTTCAGCGCCAGGCGCATCGCCCGTTCGCCGCCCTCGCCCGAGGGGGCGACCATGTCGTGCCCGTCCGATGTGGCGGCATATCCCGTCACCTCGGCATAGATCGTGGCACCGCGCGCCTGCGCGTGCTCCAGATCTTCCAGCACGATCATGCCGCCGCCGCCGGAGATCACGAACCCGTCCCGGTCCACGTCGAACGCCCGTGAGGCGCGGTCCGGCGTGTCGTTGAACTTCGACGACATCGCGCCCATCGCGTCGAACAGGCACGACAGCGTCCAGTCCAGTTCTTCACCACCGCCGGCGAACATCACGTCCTGCTTGCCCAGCATGATCTGTTCGGCCGCGTTGCCGATGCAATGCAGCGACGTGGAGCAGGCGGAAGTGATGGAATAGTTGATGCCCTTGATCTTGAACGCCGTCGCGAGGTTGGCGGAGATCGTGGAGGACATGCATTTCGGCACCGCGAAGGGACCGATCCGTTTCGTCCCGCCGGTCTTCAGAACCGTCTGATGCGCGGTCAGCATGGCCGAGGTCGACGGCCCGCCAGACCCCGCGACCAACCCGGTGCGCGGGTTCACGATTGTGGATTCGTCCAGCCCGGCATCGGCGATGGCCTGCTGCATGGCGATATGGGCATAAGCCGCCCCCGGCCCCATGAATCGCAGGGTCCGCTTGTCCACATGTTCGGACGGGTCGATCTTCAGCGTGCCCGCGACGCGACTGCGGAATCCGTGTTCCGCCATGTCGGGGCTGGCTTCGATTCCCGATTTCCCCGCCTTGAGAGAGGCGGTCACTTCTTCTGCATTATTCCCGATGGAGGAGACGATCCCCAACCCGGTAACGACGACGCGGCGCATGGTGCTCTCCTTGTCCTGGAAGTCAGCTCTCGGAGAGAGCGACCTTCATGTCCTTGACCTGATAGATGAGTTCGCCGTCGGCCTCCACGCGACCATCGGCGACGCCCATCGTCAGGCGCCGAGTTTGCACGGCTTTCGTGAAATCCACGTAATAGGTCAACTTTTTGCGGTCGGGCCGCACCATGCCTTTCAGCTTCACTTCGCCGACCCCCAGGGCATAGCCACGCCCCTGCCAGCCGCGCCAGCCCAGGTTGAACCCGGTCAGCTGCCACAAACCGTCAAGGCCCAGGCAGCCGGGCATGATCGGATTTCCGGGGAAGTGGCATTCAAAGAACCACAGGTCCGGGGTGATATCGAATTCCGCAACGACGTGGCCTTGCCCGTGCGGGCCGCCATCGCCGGAGATGTCCGTGATCCGGTCCATCATCAGCATGGGCGGTTCCGGCAACTGGGCATTGCCGGGGCCGAACAGCTCCCCGCGCGCGCATTTCAGAAGGTCGTCCCTGTCGAAACTTGTGGGATATCCGGCCATTCAGGCGCGCCCCTTTCGTGCTGTGTCTAGATACTCTGTCACGTGGTCCCGCCCCCTCTATCACCGCGTTCGCGCAGGTTGCAAGTCTGCCGCATCCGGCCGCAACCCGTGGCCGGATGTCGCCCGGACCGCTAAATCATTTGAAGTCCGGCGCGCTTTTTTCCTATATTGAGCGCCGAACGCAAGGATACAAGCGACGCATGAGCGAAGTTGAATTCTCCCGCGGCGCCGACTGGCTGAACACGGTCGGGTTGCGCCCAACCAAGCAACGCCTCGGCCTGGCCGCCCTGCTGGTGGGCGACGGGCACAACCGGCATGTCACCGCAGAAAGCCTGTTCGCCGCCGCCAAGGAATCCGGCCAACCGGTTTCCCTGGCCACGGTCTACAACACCCTGCGCGCCTTCTGCGACGCCGGTTTGATGCAGGAGATCACGGTGGACGGGTCGAAAAGCTATTTCGACACCAACATGCACGATCACCCGCATTTCTTCTGGGAAGACAACGGCGAACTGACCGACGCCCCGGCGGAGGAACTGGAGATCACCCGCCTGCCAAAGGCCCCCGACGGGACCGAGGTGGCGAAGGTCGACGTGGTCATCCGCCTGCGCCAGCGCAGCCGCAACTGACCACCCCGGCGCCTGCCCGTCTCTGACCTGCCGCCGATATGTCACGCCGCGCGGCATGCGCGCCGGGCAGTCGCATCGGCCAACATGTCAGCGCGGCATATCGGCGGACGGAACCGCATCGGCCCCGCCCGCCGGATCGGTCAGGCGATTTCAACCAGCTCGATGTCGAAGACCAGGTCCTGGCCGGCCAGCTGGTGGTTGGCGTCCAGCGTGACTTCGCCGTCCGAAATCTCGGCCACGGTCACCGGAACCACCTGCCCCTGCGGTGTCTGCATCTGCAATTGCAGGCCCTTTTCCAGGGTGATGTTCTCGGGAATCGCGTCGCGCGGGACGTTCTGCATCGCCTGCGGATCGCGGTCGCCATAGGCCTCGGCACAGGGGATTTCGACCTTTTTCTGGTCGCCCACGCTCATGCCGGGGATGGCCTTGTCCAGGCCGGGAATGATCTGGCCGCCGCCGACAGTGAATTCCAGCGGATCGCGCCCGGTCGAACTGTCGAAGGTCGTGCCGTCGGTCAGCGTACCAGTATAGTGAATGCGGACGGTGTCGCCCGATTTTGCTTCGCTCATGCGATATCCAATCTGTTGGGGATGGGTTTGGGGGCTGCGCGCCTTGCCACGCAGGTTACCCCTCTCTCCACGCGGAATTTAGGGACGCTGGCCCGGAAACGCAAGGAATGCAGGGGAAATCGACGGGGTTTGCCGGTGAACCCGCCAGAATCTGCCCGCAGTCCCCCAGAAACCGGCGGCCTTTCCGACGCGGGGCGAAGCCGCTTTCCCTCTGCCCATCGCCGTGGCATCGTTCCCGCGACCCGAGGGAGGACCAAGCAGATGGCCGTCACAACCTGCGTCTTCGACGCCTATGGCACCCTGTTCGATGTGGCCGCCGCTGCGCGCGAAGCCGCCGCCGAGCCGGGGCGCCAGGACTTCGCCGCCCATTGGCCCGCCATCGCCGAACGCTGGCGGCTGAAACAGCTGGAATATTCATGGCAACGTGCCATTCGCGGCGCCCATTGCGATTTCTGGCAGGTCACACAGGACGGCCTGGATTATGCGCTGGCCGCCGAAGGGCTGGAGGGCGACGCCGATCTGCGCGCCCGCTTGCTGGCCCTGTATCATGAACTTTCCGCCTACCCGGAGGTGCCCGCAATGCTGGCCGCGTTGAAGGTCCGCGGGCTGAACACCGCGATCCTGTCCAACGGCTCCCCCGACATGCTGCGAGGCGCGACCGTCTCAGCCGGGATCGGCGACCGGCTGGACGCCCTGCTGTCGGTGGAGGACGTCGGCATCTTCAAGCCAGCGCCTGCCGTCTATGATCTGGTGGGCACGCGGTTCGGCACCACGCCGGATCAGGTGCTGTTCGTGTCGTCGAACGGCTGGGATGCCTCGGCGGCGACGGATTACGGATTTCACACCGCATGGGTGAACCGTGCGGGTCTGCCCGTGGATCGCCTGCCCGGCCGCCCGCCCCGCATCCTGCCCGATCTTGCCACCATCCCGGAACTGGACCTCTACTGATGCCTCATTTCACTGCCGCCGACGGCGCGTCGATCTATTTTGAGGACGCGGGCGAAGGCCTGCCTCTGCTGTGCCTGTCCGGCCTGACCCGCAATTCCCGCGATTTCGACTATGTCGCGCCGCATCTGGACGGGGTGCGGATGATCCGCATGGATTATCGCGGGCGCGGCCAGTCGGACCGGACCGGGCCGGACACCTACACCCTGCCCCGGGAATCGCGGGACGCGGTGGCTCTGCTGGACCACCTGGACATCCCGGCGGCGGCGGTTCTGGGCACGTCGCGCGGCGGAATGCACGGAATGTTTCTCGCCGCCACCGCACCCGATCGGGTGCTGGGCGCGGCGCTGAACGATGTCGGTCCAGTGCTGGATCCCGGCGGGTTGGAGGCCATCATGACCTATCTCGGCGTGCCCCCCGCCCATGACACGCTGGAGGACGCCGCCCGCGCCCGACAGGCCGGGGCGACCGCCTTCCCCGGTGTTCCATTCGACCGCTGGCTGCAAGACACCGGCCACACGGTGGACGTCACGCCCGACGGCCTGCGCCTGGCCTATGACCCGGCCCTGCGGGAGGCCGTCGCGGCAACGCTGGGCGGACCGGCGCCCGATCTCTGGCCGCTGTTCGACGCGCTGAAGGGCAAACCCACGGCGCTGATCGTGGGGGCGAATTCGGACCTCCTGCCGGCCAGCGTGGTGGCAGAAATGATCGCCCGCCACCCCGGCCTGATCGTTGGCCATGTGCCCGATCGCGGTCATGCACCGTTTCTGGATGAACCGCAGGCCCTGACGGCGCTGCGCAACTGGCTGGAGCAGATGGCATGAACATCGACATGATCCACGCCGCCGCGCGCCGCCTCGCCGGGCACGCCCGCCGCACACCGCTGCTGCATTCGCCATTCCTGGACCGGGTCGCCGGGCGCCGGGTGCTGATCAAGCCCGAATGCCTGCAACGTACCGGCAGCTTCAAGTTTCGCGGCGCCTGGTCGGCGATCTCCGCCATGGCACCGCAGGTGCGGGCGCGCGGAGTGATCGCCTTTTCCTCCGGCAACCATGCCCAGGGGGTGGCCCATGCGGCGGAATGCCATGGCATTCCGGCCGTCATCATCATGCCCGCCGACGCCCCCGCGTTGAAGATCGCCAATACCCGCGCCCATGGTGCGGAGGTGGTCCTCTATGACCGCGCGACCGAGGACCGGGACGAGATCGGCGCCCGGTTGGCCAGGGATCGCAGCCTGACCCTGATCAAACCCTTTGACGAGCCGCAGGTGATCGCCGGGCAAGGCACCACCGGGCTGGAGATCGCGGAACAGGCAGCGGCGACAGGAATCGACCGGGCCGATGTGCTGGTCTGTTGCGGTGGCGGGGGGCTGACCTCGGGCGTGGCGCTGGCCTGCGCGGCCCATGCCCCCGGCCTGCGCGTCCGTCCGGTAGAGCCTCAGGGCTTTGACGATGTCGCCCGCTCGCTCGCGGCGGGTGAAATCCGGCGCAATTCGGCGCTGACCGGCTCCATCTGCGATGCGATCATCACACCGCAACCGGGGGATATCACCTTTCCCTTGATGGCGGCGCATTGCGGCCCCGGACTGGCGGTCAGCGAAGACGCCGCGCTGGACGCCATGGCACAGGCCTTCCTGCGGCTGAAACTGGTGGCGGAACCGGGTGGCGCCGTGGCGCTGGCCGCGGCACTGGACCCGGATGCGGACCTGCCCGACACGGTGATCGCCGTCATCTCGGGCGGCAATGTCGATCCCGCGATGTTCGCCCGCGCCTTGAACCGGGAACAGCCCGCATGACCGAATTCACCATCGCCAGTTTCAACGTCAAGAACCTGATCGGCCCGGATCGCGAATATTACCGGTTCCAGTCCTACACGCCCGAGGAATACGCCTGGAAAGAAGATTGGCTGGCCGATCAGCTGCTGACCCTGAACGCCGATATCGTCGGATTTCAGGAGATTTTCGAAGAGGACGCCCTGCGCGACGTCATCGCGGAGACGGATCGCCGGGGCCATGCCTCCAACGCCGCCGCCGTGCCGGGCAAGGCCGCGCGCTATCACCGCAAGGCGATCTTTCGCAAACTCGCCTATGACGATTACGCCAACGCGGCGCTGGCCTTTGCCCCCAATGTGAATGACACCGGCCAGCCGGGGCAACGGCGGCCCGGTCTGGCGATCCTGTCGCGGCTGGGGTTCGACGGCGCGCCGGAGGTGATCCAGGATCTGGCCACCCCGGTGGAGATCCCGTTTGCAGAACTGGACGGCGGCGATGCGGGCAGCTTTCGCCTGTCGCGGCTGTCGCGGCCCATCCTGAAGGTGCGGGTGCCGGTCGGCGGGCGCGTGGTCACGGTGTTCAACTGTCACCTGAAATCGAAACTGGGTGAATTCCCCCGCCCGGAGGGCGCCGCCTTTGCCCCGGAGGCCGATTTGACGCGCTATGACGCCGCCGGCCGGGCCATGGGCGCCCTGCGCGCCGCGCTGCGCCGCACCGCCGAGGCCTGGGTGCTGCGCCGCGAAATCCTGAAGGTGCTGGAGCGCGGAGAGCCGGTGATCGCCCTGGGCGATTTCAACGATGGCGACCACGCCGTAAGCTCCGAAATCATCGCCGGAGAGATCCCGTTCCGCAATTATTCCTGGATGCTGCGCCACGATGCGGCGCATTCCGGCGACCGCTATACCGCCAAGGAAAACCAGCGCATCACCGAGGATGTCGACAGCCGCCGCCTGCATTCGGCGGAAAAGCTGTTCGTCCGCAAGAGCCTGCGCGACATGGTCTATACGGCGGCGTTTGGTGGCGTCTACGAAAGCATCGACCAGATCTATCTGTCGCGGCATTTCCACCCGGAGTTCGACGGACGTATCGGCGGGCTGGACTATTTCTCGGTGTTCAACGACCACCTGACGGACGGCAGCCATCCTGAGGCGCCGTATAACAAGCTCGCCTCGGACCACGGGCAGATCATGGCCCATCTGCGGTTCGACGAATAAAGGGAGAGGGGCATGTATTTCGACGATTTGCAGACCGGATACCGGTTCGACACCGCCGCCGAGGGCCTGACCGAGGACGCCATCCTCAGCTTTGCCCGCGCGCATGATCCGCAACCTTTTCACACCGACCCGGAGGCGGCGAAAACCTCCATCTACGGCGGCTTGATCGCCTCGGGATTGCAGACCATGGCGATCAGCCTGCGCCAGACGCTGGAAACCGGGGTGTTCAGCGACAGCTCGCTGGGGTCGCCGGGTATGGACCGGGTGCGCTGGCTGCGCCCGGTGCGCCCCGGCGACAGCCTGCAAACGCGGGGCACCGTGGCCAGCGTCACCCCGAGCCGGTCGAAACCTGATCGCGGCGCGGTGGTCATTGATTACGAGGTGGTCAACCAGGCCGCCGAGGTCGTGTGCAGCTATTCCACCACCCACATGTTGGCGCGGCGCCCGGTCGGCTGACCGGCGCGGCGCTTGCGCATCGGGGCGGGGCTGTTGCACATGGGCCCTGCACCGGAACGGACCAACAGGGGAGACACAGATGCAGATTGCAGAACTCGACGGGCTGAACGTCCATTACCGCGACGAGGGCGACCCCGACGGCGCGCCCGTCGTCTTTGCCAATTCGCTGGGCACCGACCTGCGGCTGTGGGACCAACTGATGCCTCTGCTGCCCGCCGGGCTGCGCGTCATCCGCTATGACAAGCGCGGCCACGGCCTGACCGATCTGACCCCTGGCCCCTACAAGATGGGCACCCTGGTCAGCGACGCCGAAGCACTGATGGACCACCTGGGCGTCAAGAACGCGCTGTTCGTCGGCCTGTCCATCGGCGGCATGATCGCGCAGGGGCTGGCGGTGAAGCGGATGGATCTGGTGCGGGCGGTCGTCATCTCCAATTCCGGTGCCAAGATCGGGACAAAGGAGATCTGGGCCGACCGGATCGAAACCTGCCGCGCGCAGGGCATCGAACCCATGGCCGACGCGGTGATGGAGCGGTGGTTTTCCCCCGCCTTCCGCGAAACACCGGAATTGCAGGCCTGGCGCAACATGCTGACACGCACCCCTGCAGAGGGCTACGCCGCCTGTTCGGAGGCGATCTCCGGCACGGATTTCTACACAACCACCTCGGGGCTGCGACTGCCCGCCCTGGGCATCGCCGGTGATCGGGACGGATCGACCCCGCCCGACCTGGTACGCGAAACCATCGAATTGATCCCCGGATCCGACTTTGCCCTGATCCGGGGCGCGGGGCACCTGCCCTGCGTGGAAAACCCGCTGGAATATGCGCGCATCCTGAATGACTTCATCGCCCGGACCGGCCACCTGACCGGCGCCGGCGCCGCTGGCTGAACATGGCGCATTTCGTTCTGGTCCACGGCGCCTGTCATGGCGGCTGGTGCTGGGAGGCCGTCGTGCCACTGCTCAGCGCCGCCGGGCATTCGGTCGCCTGTCCCGACATGCCGGGCCGGGGCGACGATCCGCGCGATCCTGCCGGGCTGACCCTCGCCGATCAGGCCCGCGCGGTGCTGGACGCCGCCCGCGCCGCCCCCTCGCAGGAGAAGGCTGGCGGCGGGGAAGTCATCCTGGTCGGACATTCGGCGGGCGGCTTTGCCATCGCCGCGGCCGCCGAAGCCGCGCCCGAGCTGGCCCGCCGACTGGTCTTTGTCGCGGCACTGCTGCCGCGCGACGGCCACCGCCTGACCGAGGTGATGCGCAACCTCTCCGCCCGGCATCCCGACATGCGGTTCATACCGGCGCGCCATGGCGCCGCCTATGTCTTTGACACCGCGCGGGCCGGACCGGTTCTCTACAACGGCACCACGGACGCACAGGCGGAGGCGGCGCTTGCCCGCATCTGCGCCGAGCCGACCGCCCCCCATGGCGAGGCCATAGCCCTTGGCCCGGCGTTTGACCGCGTGGCGAAATCCTACGTGCTGTGCACGGCGGATCACGTCATCCCCGCCGCCGATCAGCAGCGCATGGCCGCCGCCGCTGGCGCCGCGATCACCCGGATCGACACCGGGCATTCGCCTTTTCTGTCGACACCGGGCGCATTGGCCGATCACCTGCTGTCGCTGACAGGGAGCGCATAATGGCCGGGTCTGTTCACGACAGCACGATCTACCACCGCCTGTTTCCCGCCGGGGAGGCCGGGCGCCTGTTCACCGACACCGCCGAGGTCCGCGCCATGCTTCTGGTGGAGGGCGCGCTGGCCAAGGCCCAGGGCGCCATGGGCCTGATCCCCGAGATCAGCGCCCAGGCGATCCACCGCGCCACGTTGGAGATCCCGCCAGATCCCGGCGCATTGGGAGCGGCTGCCGGGCAGAACGGAGTGCCGGTGCCCGGCCTGGTCGCGGAATTCCGCAAGGCGATGCAGGCGCCCGAACATGCGCAATACCTGCATTGGGGGGCGACCTCGCAGGACATCATGGACAGCGCCCTGATGCTGCGTCTGCGGCAATTGCTGATCCAATGCGAAACCGGCCTGCGGGCGGTCCTGACCCCGCTTGCCGATCTGGCGGCGGCGCAGGCGGATCAGCCCATGGCAGGCCGCACCTACGGGCAGGACGCGACGCCGACCTCCCTGGGGGCGCATGTGGCGCAATGGGGCTGGCCGCTGCTGGAGCTGCTGGCGGAATTGCCCGCCCTGCGCGCGGGCGCGCTTTGGGTGTCGCTGTCGGGCGCCGCCGGAACCGGAGCGGAATTTGCCGGACGCGGAGCAGAGCTGCGGGCGGCGCTGGCCGTTGCGCTGAACCTGCAGGATCCGGGGCGCAGTTGGCACGTCGATCGCGGCCCTGTGCTGCGCATCGCCGCCTGGCTGACGCGGGTGGCCACCGCCCTGGGCAAGATCGGCGAGGATCTGACCCTTGCCGTGCAATCGTCGCAGGGGGAATTGCGGCTGGGTCAGGCGGGCGGTTCCTCTACCATGCCGCAGAAGCAGAACCCGGTGCAGCCCTCGGTCCTGATCGCCCTGGCGCGGCAGGCAGGCGGGCTGAATGCCACGCTGTCGCAGGTGGCCCTGTCGCGGCAGGAACGCGACGGCGCGGCCTGGTTCACCGAATGGCTGACCCTGCCTCAGCTGTGCCTGGGCACTGCCGCCGCGGTGGAAACCGCGCGCGCCATGGTGCCCGGCATTGCCCCGGTGCCGCAGGCGCTGGCTGCCGGGCTGGCGCGCTCCGGCGGGTTGATCCATGCGGAGGCATTGTCCTTTCGACTGGCCCGCGACATGCGGCGGCCGGAGGCCCAGCAGGCGGTGAAGGACCTGGCGCGCCACAGCGCGGAGACCGGGCACCCCTTGTCAGGACTGGCGCAGCGGGCCTTTCCCGAGGCGGAGCTGTCGGAGATCTTCGACCCTGCCCGCCAGATGGGCGAGGCCCCGGCCAACGCCCGCGCCTTTGCCTCCGCCGTCCGGGACCTGCCCAGGTCGCACGGCTGAGGATTGCAACGCCGACAGGCAGACGCCCCGCGCCTGCCATGCCATGCCCCGCCCGATCCGGGCGGCTCTGTGCAATATCGAGGGGAAGTGGCGATTGGTTCGCCCTGACCGGCGACCGAGACCGACCGCGACGTGATTCCCCGCCCGGCACGCGATGCGCCGGGCGGGGGAAAGTTTCAGAACAGCAGGTTCGGCAGCGCCATGCTGATCATCGGCACGTAGGACAGCAGCAGGAGGGCCACCAGCATCAGTGCGATGGTCGGCAAGGTGGCGCGGAACACCTCGCCCAGGGACATCTTGGCCACACCCATCGCGACGAACAGGTTCAGACCCACAGGCGGCGTCAGCATACCGACCGACAGGTTGACAAGCATGATCACCCCGAAATGGATCGGATCCACGCCGAATTGCTGCGCAATCGGCATCATCAACGGCCCGAGAATGATGATCGCGGAGGCACTGTCCAGGAAGCAGCCCGCCACCAGCAGGATCAGGTTGAACGTCGCGATCACAAGGAACGGATTGTCCGTCCCGCCCAGCACGTAGGCCGCCAGATCGCCCGGGGTGCCGGTGCTGGCCAGCAGCCACGAGAACGCCGAAGCCCCCGCAGTGATCAGCAGCAGCGGGCCGGAGATCAGGCCAGTGTTGCGCAGCACCGTCAGCGTTTCGCGGAAGGAGATGGAGCGGTAGATCACCGCGCCCACCAGCCAGCCGTAAAGACAGGCCGCCGCCGCGCTTTCGGTCGGGGTGAAGACGCCGGAATAGATCCCGCCCAGCAGGATCACCGGCAGGCCCAGACCCCAGGCCGATTGTTTCAACGCCGTGAAGACGCTGGCCACGGTCGGGAAGGCATCGCGGGGATAGCCCTTGCGCGCCGAATACCAGGTGGCATAGCCGACCAGCAGCCCGCCGATCACCAGCGCGGGCAGCAGCCCGGCCGCGAACAGCTTGCCCACCGATGTCCCGGTGACAGAGCCGTAGATGATCAGCGCGATGGAGGGCGGCACAATCGGTCCCAGAGTGCCGGCCGTGGTGATCAGCCCGATGGAAAACCGCTTGTCATAGCCGGCCGCGACCATGGCCGGAAACAGGATCGACCCGATGGCGATCACCGTCGCGGGCGATGACCCGGAGATGGAGCCGAACATCAGGCAGGCGACCACCGCCGCCGCGGCCAGCCCGCCGGGCAGCCATCCGATCAGCGCGCGCGCCAGGCCGATCAGCCGGTCAGACAGCCCGCCGATGCGCATCAGCTCGGCCGCGAGGATGAAGAAGGGGATCGACATCAGGGAGAAGTTGTTCATCCCCGAGAACATCCGCATGGGAACCAGTACGGGGTCCATTCCGCCCCAGAAGTAGAAGACCGCCGCCACGGCCAGGGCAAGGGCGGCAAAGATCGGCAAGCCAAAGATCAACAGGCCGAAGAATACGGGTACGAGTGCGCCAACCATGGTCTGACCTCAGCTTGTCTTGATATCGACTTGCGGCGGTTCATAGCTGCGACCGGCCACCAGGTCGCGCAGGACCAGCAGGTATCGCAGCGCCATGAAGACGCCCGCCGTCGGAATGACGGCGTAGATGTAGTAGACGGGGATGCGCATGGCGGGCGACAGCTGCCCCATGCGCGAGGTGTTCATCACAAGTTTCCCCCCGTACCAGACCAGCACGGCGGCAAAAACCAGGCCAAGGCAGGCCGCCCCGATCCGAAGAAACTTGGCAGTGCGGGGGCCCGCGAAGGCATAGACCGCTTCGACGCTGATATGCGAGGCATAGCGCACGCCCATCCCCATGGTCAGGAAGCTCATGGTGATGAGCGAATAGAGGATCAGCTCCTCCGACCAGAACAGGGAATTGTTGAACACGTAGCGCGCAACAACCTGCAAGATGGCGACAAGCGTGGCGACCAGGACGAGGGAGGTCACAAGAACCCCCTCTACCCAATCCACGATGCGGTTCAGCCAGACGATCATGATACCGGGCCCCCGTTGATGATTATTCGCCTGCGGCGGCGGCCAGGGCCTTGTCCATCAGCTCCGGCGTGACCTTGGCGCGGAATTCCTCGTAGATCGGCTTGGACGCCTCGACGAATGCCGCACGGCCTTCGGGGGAGAGTTCCGAAATCTCGATCTGGTCTTCGATATCTGCCAGGATCTTCGCTTCGTCCTCAAGGGTGAATTCCCGCGCGGCGTCACGGCCCACGATCATCGCATCCGCGACGACCTGTTGCAGATCCTCGGGCAGAGTATCCCAAGCCTGCTTGTTCATCACGGCCGCATAGGTGTGGTAGGCGTGGTTCGTCAGGGTCATGTAGTCCTGAACTTCGTAGAACTTCATCGACGCGATATTGGCCAGCGGGTTCTCCTGACCTTCGACGACGCCCTGTTGCAGGCCGTTGTACACCTCGACATAGGCCATGGCGGTGGGGTTGGCGCCATAGGCGCGATAGGTCGCCAGGATGGTCGGCGCCTGCAAGGTCCGCATCTTGATGCCTTCCAGATCCTGCGGGCCGGTGATCGGGCGGATGTTGTTGGTCATGTTGCGGAAACCCGCGCCCCACATGGCGATCCCGTGCAGGTTGTTGGCGTCCAGCGTGGCCAGCAGCTCGGTCCCGACTTCGCCGTCCAGCACGCGCTTCATCGCGGCGTCGTCACCCATCAGGAAGGGCAGGTCGAACAGGTACATCTGCTCGTTGAAATTCGCCAGGTTGCCGGTGGGCGGGATGGCGATATGGACCAGGCCCATCTGGGTCTGCTCAATGATCTCGACGTCACCGCCCAGCTGGGCGGCGGGACGGATGTTGATTTCGATCCGGCCGTCGGAATTCTTCTCCACCTCTTCCTTGAACACCACCGCCGCGCGGGCGTTGGGGGTGTCCTCGGTCAGGACGTGGGCAAAGGTGAAGGTGTGATCTGCCGCTGCCGCCATGGAAGCGAAAAGCGCGCTGGCCGCGACGGCCAGTGTGGTGCGAAGAATGGGAAAGGACATGTCAGTCTCCTGTTGGGATCATGGTGAAGGTGAAAGGGATCAGAGCGGCGGAGCGCCCAGAAGATCGGGACCGGCGCCGAGCACCGCCTCGGCCCCCAGGCTGGCGGCCAGCAGGTGATTTTCCTGCCGGGGCGGCGCGATGAGTTGCAGGCCCGAGGGGATGCCGAACCCGTCCAGCCCGGTGGGCAATGTCGTTGCGCACCAGCCCAGCAGGTTGACGATCGCAGTGTTGCGCAGGGCCATCATGTTGGCCTGGCGGTAGGCGTCCGGGTCGGACAGATCCGCCAGCAGCGGTGCGGTCGCCGGGATCGTCGGCGAGACAAGAAGATCCAGATCGTCGAACACCACCCCCGCCTGCCGCCCGCATTCGGCCAGCGTGGCACAGCGTTGCAGGTAGTCGGACGCGGTGATCGCATCCGCCTGGTCGACGCGGGCCCGCACCATCGGATCCAGCCGCGCGATCCGATCCGGCGCGGTCCGGTCTAGGAACCCGCGCAGTTCCGGCGCGCCCAGACCGCCCTGACGGAAAATCGTCATGGCCGGATCGACGGCGGGCAGATCGACATCCACCAGCGTGGCGCCTGCGGCCTCCAGCCGGGTCAGCGCGGCGCGGGTGTTCTCGGCGATGATCGGGTCGATATCGTCCCAGACCAGGTTGCGGATCACCCCGATCCG
Organism: Pseudooceanicola aestuarii; assembly: GCF_010614805.1. Taxonomy (NCBI): domain Bacteria; kingdom Pseudomonadati; phylum Pseudomonadota; class Alphaproteobacteria; order Rhodobacterales; family Paracoccaceae; genus Pseudooceanicola; species Pseudooceanicola aestuarii. Next base: position 1,590,515 of record NZ_JAAFZC010000001.1, on the reverse strand, counting down.
CAGCCCCGCCATGGCCCGCGCCCGCACCGGAGCGGCGTTCTGGAGCGCGCCATAGAGGAACGCCAGGTCGTCGATGGTCCGGGCCAGCAGGCCAGGCGTGTCCATCGACGGCGACAGCGGCACGATCCCGTCCAGCGCCCAATGGCCATGGGTCACCTTCAGTGCGACCTGCCCGGTGTAGGAGGCGGGGATGCGCACCGAACCGGCAGTGTCCGTCCCCAGGGCGGCCAGGGCGCTGCCCTGCGCCAGCGACACACCCGCCCCCGAGCTGGACCCGCCCGGCGCGCGCGGCGCATCCGACGCCGACCAGGGGTTCACCGGCGTGCCCCAATGCGGGTTGGTGCCCAGCCCGCCAAAGGCGAATTCCACCGTATGCGTCTTGCCCGTCACGATGCCCAGCTGGGCCAGCACGCGCGCCACCAGCGGGCCGGGGCGCTGCCATTCGGGACCGAATTCCGTATCCGTTCCGGCAAAGACCGGCAGACCGGGAACGCCGAACAGATCCTTGACCGAAATCGGCAGCCCCATCAGCGGGCCCAGATCCACCCCCGTGGCCAGCAGGGTGTCAGCCGCCGCCGCCTGCCGCGCGGCGCGCTCGCCCGCCCAGGTGCGATAGGCACCCAACCGGGCCTCCGTCGCGCCGTGGCGTGCGGCGGCATCGGCCATCAGGCCTGCCGCACTGGTGGTTCCATCGCGCAGCCGGGCTGCGGTCTGATCAAGCGAAATGTGGGTCACCTGCATTTCCTTTCGGGTCGTTCTGGTGCTGCATCCTTATGCGGCGCGGCGCGTGACGCTACTCCCCAGATCGCCGAGAGATCTGCGGCGCCCCATCCGCGCGCTGCTGGTTGGCGCAGATTATCTGCCTGAATTAAAAGAGGAAATACCGTATTTACCCAATCCAAAACGCGCCGGCGCGTTGCCGTTTCGGCAAAGGGGCGTTGCTGCTTGCGCCCTCGCGGTCATCCGCAAACTGCCTAATTTGGCACCGCAGACGCCAACCAAGAACGGAGGCCCCCGTGGCACATGAAACCGAACGCCGCCTGAACGAGATGGGCATCATCCTGCCCCGCAGGCCCAAACCCATCGGCAATTACGTCCCCGGCGTCATCGTCGGCAACATCCTCTATACCTCCGGCACACTGGGCACCCAGCCGGACGAGAATGACAACGACGTGCTGCCCTATGTCGGCAAAGTCGGCTCGGACCTGACGATCGAGGAAGGCTACGCCTCCGCCCGGTTGATGGCGATCAACCATCTGGCGATGATGAAAGACGTGCTGGGTGATCTGGACCGCGTCAAACGGATCGTGAAAATGATCGGCTACGTCTCCTGCGCGCCGGGCTTCCATGAGCCGCACAAGGTGCTGAACGGGGTCTCGGACCTGTTCGTCGCGCTGTGGGGAGAGGAAAACGGCAAACACGCCCGCGCCGCCCTGACCCAGCACGAACTGGGCCTGAACGCCCCGGTGGAGGCCGACATCACCATCGAAATTCACCCCTGAGCGGCGCGAATCCGGGCGAGGAATGCGGCATCGGATTTCTCGCCCTCGGCAAAGACCGACAGGATGGAGGCGATGAAGGCCTCGCAGGCGGGGGAGCGGACCTGCCCCCGGCGCACCACCGCATAGATGAAGCGGTGTTCGAAATCCGCCGAATCCAGGTTCAGCGGCACCAGTTTGCCACTGGTCACTTCGCCCATCACCGCTTGCAACGGCAGGTAGATGATGGCGGTATTGCGGATCGCGTGAGTGATCAGGAAATGAAACTGGTCCGCCACCACGATGGGCCGCGGGCTGCGCCCGATCCGGGTGAAGGCCCGGTTCAGCAGGTGGTGGATGCCAAAGCTGGAATCCGGCAGCACGCAGGGCAGATCGGCCAGATCCGCCAGCGTGACCCGCCGCCCGTCGGTCAGCGGATGCGAAGGCGGGGCCAGGGCAAGAAGCGGCTGCCGCCACTGGCCGACCGTCTCGATCGCCTCGTGGCTGAAATGGTCGTAGACAAAGCCGATCTGCGACAGGTGCTGCTCCACCGCCTCAAGAACCCGTTCGCGCCCCCGGATGCGGACGTGGAATTCGATCCCGGGATGACGGTTGCGGAATTCGGTGATGTGGGTGGACATGAAGGGATCGGTGATCCCCTCTACCGTCGCGATGGACACGGTCCCCGCCTTCAGGTCGCGCAGGTCCGCGATCTCTCCCTTGGCGACGTCGATCCGGTCGAAGATCACGGCAAGGTGGTCGGCCAGCACGCGCCCCGCCTCGGTCAGGCGAACGCCCTCGGCCCGGCGTTCCAGCAGCTGTTCCTCGAATTCATGCTCCAGTTTGACCACCTGCCGGCTGATCGCGGAGGGCGAGACATGCAGCCGCTCTGCCGCCAGCCGGATGGAGCCGAAGCGGGCGACATGCAGGAAATATTGGCCAGCGGTCAGGTTGATCATCCGGGCTCCGGGTTGCGCAACACTGCACCCTTGTACGGGAGGGCGCGGCCGGACGGTATGTTTTTTTGACCTCGGCGGAGCAGGGTCAATCGTCGCGGATCACCCGCAAGGGTTGAAACACCGGCCCCTCCGGACCCTGCGCCCGATACGCGGTAATGTGAAAGGCCCGCGCGATCAGCGCATCGGTCAACACGCGGTCCGGCGGGCCATCCGCCAGAATTCCGCCCTCTGCCAGCAGGATCAGCCGGGTGCAATGCCGCGCCGCCAAGCCCAGGTCATGCAGCGACAGCAGCACGCCGCGCCCCTCCTCCGCCAGGGCGGCCAACACGTCCAGCGTGGCGATCTGGTGGGCCGGGTCCAGCCCGGCGATGGGCTCGTCCGCGATCAGCAGCGGCGCCTCCTGCGCCAGGGCACGGGCGATCAGGGCGCGAGCCTGTTCCCCGCCTGACAGGCGCGTAGCGGTGCGGTGGCGCAGGTTGTCCAGCCCCATGCGCGTAATCGCCCCGGCCACCGCCGCGCGGTCGGTGGCTGTGTCGCTACGCCCGCCATGCGGCAGCCGGCCGAGTGTCACCAAAGCCTCCACGCTGACCGGCCAGGCGATTTCGCGGGCCTGCGGCATCCAGGCGGCGGCGCGCGCGCGGGCATCGGGGGACAGCGCGGCCAGGCTGCTTGTGCCTGTCGCCGGGATCAAACCCAGAGCGGCGCGCATCAGCGTGGTCTTGCCCGCACCATTGGCTCCGATCAGGCCGACCAGTTCTCCGCCTTGCACGGACAGGGAAATATCGCGCAGTACGGCCCGTCCCCGCCGGGTGACGGACAGACGATCGAGGCACAGCAAACTCATGCCTCCGCCCGCCCGGTGCTGCGCACGAGGTGCAGGAAGAACGGTGCCCCGACCAGCGCGGTCAGCACCCCCAGTTTCAGATCCTGGCCCGGCAGCACCACCCGCACCGCGATATCCGCCGTCAACAGCATCGCCGCCCCCCCCAGGGCCGAGGCCCCCAGCAACGCGCCGGGTCGGGCGCCGACCAGCGGGCGCAGCAGATGCGGCACCACCAATCCGACAAAGCCGATGGTCCCCGCCACCGCCGTGGCGGCACCAACCACGCAGGCCGTGCCGATGACCAATTGCCATCGAGTGCGCGCCAGGTCCATGCCCATGGCGGCGGCGGCGTCCTCCCCCAGGGTCAACGCCTCCAGCGCGCGGGCCAACGGCAGCAGCAGCGCCCAACCCAGGGCCATCAGCGGCAGCGCCAGCCAGACATGCAACATTGAGCGGTCGGCCAGCGATCCCATCATCCAGAACACGATCTCGTTCGCGGCATAGGGGTTGGACGACAGGTTCAGCACAAGCGAGGTCAGCGCCCCCGCCATGGCCGAAATCGCGATGCCTGCCAGGATCAGGGTCAGCGCCCCGCCGCGTGGCCCGGCCAGCGCCAGCAACAGCAGAACCGACACCAGCGCCCCCGCCAGCGCCGCCAGCGGCAGGGCCAGCGCAAAAACCGCGACCGCGCCGGTCTGGATCGCCAGTACCGCACCCAAAGCGGCAGAGGCCGACACGCCGATCAGCCCCGGCTCCGCCAGCGGGTTGCGCAGGTAGCCCTGCATCGCCGCCCCCGCCAACCCCAACGACGCACCAATCGCCAGCCCCAGGATCATCCGGGGCAGACGGATTTCGCGCATCACCAGGGTCATCGGCCCCTCCCCGCCCGCGATCAGCGCGCGCAAACTGTCGGCCCAGCCGATGCCCGCCGGGCCGATCAGCAACGAGGCAAGGCACAGCAGCGCCACCACCCCCAGCAAAATGCGGTTGACCGGCCTCATTCCGCCACCAACCCCTGCCGCAGCGCCCGCATCCGCGCCACGGCGTCCAGCACATGTGGCGTACCGCAGATCCAGTCCCGATCCGTCAGCACCGCCCCCGCCGCGCGACGCCGCAGGGCCTGCAACGCGGGGTGATGCAGGATTTCCTCGGCACGGGCGGCGCCGGGATGGGGCCGCCCGGTGATCACCATGTCGGGGGCGGCCATGGTCAGAACCTCCAGTGGCAAATGCCCGCCCGTGGGCAGGCCGACCTCGGCCGCGATATTCGTGAAGCCTGCGGCGGCAATGACCTGTCCGGCCAGCGTCCGGTCCCCCGAGGCATAGCCGTTCGCATGGTAGAGCGCGGCGCGCGGACGCTCACCGCCCCTGGCTCGCAGGGTGGCCAGCCGGCTCTCGAATTCGTGGATCATGGCGCGGGCCTGTTCCCTGCGGCCCAGCGCGGCGCCCATCTCTGCCAGGCGGTCGGGCACGTCGGCCAGGGAATAGGCCGGCGCAATCACCACCACCGGCACGCCCAGGCGGCGCAGCATCGCCACGCTCGCCCGGTTGGAAAAACTGCCGGCGATCACCAGGTCCGGCTCCATCAGCCAGATTTCCTCGGCCCGGCCATGGTTCACCGGATAGGCTCGCGCCTCCGCCGCCATGACCGAGGAACGCGGGTCGCGACTGAGCGCGCTGACCGACAGCAATTGTCCCGGCGCGGCCAGCAGCATCGCCAGCTGGTCGGTGCACAGGTTGATCGACACGACGCGGCCGGGCGCGGCAGGCCCCTGCCCGCCCGGCGTCATGGGGCGGTCCAGCGCCCGCCCCGGCCCTGCCGCTGCCGCCACCGTGATCAGCAGCGCCAGAAGACGGGCCGCGCGCCTCACCAATCCGCACCCAGCCCGACATAGGCGGTGCGCCCGCGCCCGGCATAGCCCCAGGCATCGGAATGGGCGGCGTCGAACAGGTTGTCGACCCGCGCGGTCAGGCGCAGGTTGTCCCCGATCCGGCGGCTGCCGGCCAGGTCCACGGTCCAGTAGGACGGCAATTCCTTGGTGGCGTAGCTGCCCCAGAATTGCGTATCGGCATTGCCTGCGACATGCAGCGCCTGCGCGTCCAGCGTGGTGCGGCCATCGGCACTGGTCCAGGTGGCGCCCAGCGACAGCTGGTGCCGGGGGCGCCGGATCTCGACGCTGCCGTCGGGATTGGTGGCGTCCAGCAGGGTATAGCCCAGGCGCAGCGCCAGTTGATCGGTCGCGTCATAGCGGCCGCTGACCTCCACCCCACGGCGCAGGCTGGTGCCGGATTGGTTGACATAGCTGTAGCTGCCGGGCCCGGTGGCAACCGCGGTGATCTCGTCCTCCAGCCGTTCCTGGAACAGGGTCACGTCCACCACCCCGCGCCCCAGGGGCAGCTCCACCCCCAGGTCGACGGATCGGTTGCGTTCCGGATCAAGATCGGGATTCCCGACATAGCCCCATGCATTGGCGAACAGCTCGAAATAGCTGGGATTGACGACGCCCGCCCCGGCAGAGGCATGCAGCCGCGCCCCGTTGTCCAGCGTGTAGGCCGCCGCCGCGTTCCAGGTCACGGCGTTGCCGAACACGCTGTTGTCATCGTAGCGCGCGCCGATCTGCACATCCAGCCCGCTGTCGAAGGTGCCACGATATTCCAGCGCGACAGAGCGCGTGTCGCGGTCATAGCCGGGATTGGCGGTGCTGCTGTCGTGTTCATCCTCCAGCAGCAGGGACAACACCTGCGCCCCGGTGGCGACCGGACCGTCCAACCCGTAGGACAGGCGCAGCCGGGTGGCGCGGCTGTCCTGATCGGTGGGCGCGCCGCTGTTGATCTCCTGCGTCAGGCGGGTGCGCTCCAGCCCCAGCCGGGCCGACAGCCGGCCATCGGGCGTGGTGTAATCGGCGTAGATCTGGCCGCCTTCCTCCTCCCGCACGGTCTGGGCGGCGGGGTCGTCCAGCACGTAATCCCCCGGCCCCGTGGCCACAAGGGCGGTGGCGTCGGTGTCGCCGTCCTCCTCCGAGCGGCGGTAGGTGAAGCCCAGGGTCAGCCCCTCGGCCACCGCGTGATCGCCCGACAGGGTCAGCGTCCGGCGGAAGATGCCGTCCCGTTCCCCGCCGGACCCGGAATAATCCCAGCCCCTGTCCTGCATCCGGGCAAAGCCCAGCGCCACGCCACCCTGCGCCCCGCGATATGCCAGGTAGCCCGAGGCCGACCAGCCGGCGCCGCCCTCCACCTTGCCGCCGTAGGAGAATCCCGACCCCTCGGATTTGCGGGTGATGATGTTGATTACCCCCGCCGAGGCGTCCGAGCCGTAGGCTACCGATTGCGGGCCGCGCAGAACCTCGATCCGGGCGATATTCGCCGTCTCCAACCCACTGAGGACATAGGCCGCATCCCCGCCCGCCGCGCGCACGCCGTCGATCAGGATCAGGGTGTGATTGGCCTCTCCGCCGCGGATGCGGACCTGGGTGAAACTGTGGCCATTGGCGTTCACGCTGACCCCGGGCACCGCGCGCAGGGCGTCCTGCACGGTGGTCAGCCCGCGATCGGCGATGTCCTGCGCCGTCAGCACCGTGGCCGCGCGACCGTAGCGGGCCGCCGCGATCGGGGTGAGGCCGGCAGAGACGATGATGTCCTCCAGGGCGAAATCCGTGGTGCTGTCCTGCGCCATCACCGGCGCGGCGGTGGCGGCGGCAAGTGCGATGGCTGAGACGGTGATGAAGGTGGTGACAGAGACGGCGGAACGGGCCGTCGGATTGGTGAGGCTCATGATCTATCCCTTCCCTGCGCCGGATCCGACGCATGGCGATTGCGAACGACCCACGGGGGGAGGGGCTCCCGCCGACGGTCAGGCGACTGCCACCACGACGGAAAAGGTCCGTTGCCTCGCGCGCGCCCCGCGTGCGGACTGGGTGATCGGCTTCGGCAGGTCTCCTGACTTGCGGGTCGATGCTGTGCCGGGTCTTCCCATCCCCGAGGGGACAGTGACATGGTCCGGCGTCGCTCTCCGCTTACAGTTGCGGGGGCAGTCGCGGAATTGGGTCAGACCCGCACCGCGTTCCCTATTCACCGGACGCGCGAACGCCCGGACCGAAGCATCCCGAGTGCTAGACCATGCCACCCCGTCGGGCAAGGGGCGATCAGCCCCCCCGGGATCGGCGTTTGATCGGCGCTTGATCAGCACCCGCTTGCCCCCCGGTTGACGCCCGGTCGCCACCCGGCCGGGGACGATCCGGCCACGGCTACGGTTACGGCGGCGCGGGGTCGCGGTGGGGCACCATGGGGCGGCGGCGGGCAGGCAGGCCGGGCAGACGCCCCCGTTCCTACGCCGGAGATCTTGACGAATGATTACCGCCAAAGCGGTTTTCCGCTGCGCTGCCGGTCAATGCCACGGAGCCGGACCGGCGCCTTGCACCTGGCCAAAGATGTTCTCCCGGTGCCACCGCAGGTTTTCGGGATGGGGCGCATTGCGCGGGTCTTCGGGTTGCAACAGCTTGCCGCTCGGGGCCAGCAGGCGGTCGATCACCTCTCCCGGTACCTTGTTGCGCGACACCAGCACTGTCTCGCAATCCTCCGCGACCGAGATCAGGCCCCGATCGAACATCCAGTGCAACGTCCCGGACAAGGCCAACCCGTTGCGCACGGAATCGTTGCCCCTGCGATCGACGGGACGGATATGCGCGGCCTGTACCTCCGGCCGCCCGCCACCGTTTCGCAAGCGCAACCCGGACAGGGCACAGCGGTAGCCATAGGCCTCCCGGACCTTGCGGCGGAACGCGACATCCCGGTAGGCGCGGCGGGTCAGCCGTTCCAGCACCGGGCGTTCGAACGGTTCCGCCCCCTCCGCCATTGCGGCGGACCGCGGATCATAGCGTCGGGCTTCGAGGGCCTCCAAATCCCGGGGAAGGCCCAGATCCAGAATCCGGGCGAACTCCGCCTCCGGCAGCACCCGCACCGCGCGCTGGACCAAACCGCCCTGTGCGGGGGTGCCGTCCGATCGGGTCAGCGCGGCTTCCAGCGGACGGCCCTCCACCAGCCGGGGCACCTCCTGGACGAAAGGCAGGAAACTGCCCGCTTCCATGAGGGCGAGGAACCGCCCCTCCACCCCGGGTTTGGGGATGATCCGTGATATCCTGGCGACCGCGAAATAGCCGTGCGGCCCGGCCTTGACCGGCTCGTAATAGATGATCCAGTCGCCGACTGCCGCGCGCATGTCCTTCAGGTAGGCGCGGGGGAAGTCGTAGACGACATCAGGCTCGTCCTCGTAGATCGAGTCGGCCTTGTGCAGAAGAACCAGTTTCACCATGCCGCCCAGGAAAGCGCCATCCCACCGGAAAGCAACAATTTTCACGATTTTCCCGACCCGAACGCCGCACCGGGCCGGGTGCGCCGGCGCGCAGAGGTGATTTGATCCCGCTCCGAAAGCGGGTAAATTCGGGATCATGATGCCTGACCTTCAGTCCCGGTTCCCGCCGCGCCCGACCCGTGTGCACGAGATGTGCGGCACCGGGGCGGCGTGCTTTGCGGCGATCTGTGCGGCCCGGCTGCCGGTGGCGGGAACGCCGTTATTCTGGGTGCGCGAGTCCTGGCGGAACGAGACCCTCAACCCCTTGGGATTGGGGGATTTCATCGACCCGTCGCAGCTGCTTCTGGCGCAGGCGGGCAACCAGGCGGAGGCCCTTGCCGTGGCCGAGGAGGCGCTGCGCGACGGGGCTTTGCCGCTGGTTGTCATCGAGTTGAGTCAACCGCTGAACCTGACCGCCGGGCGCCGGTTGCAACTGGCCGCCCAGGCCGGGAAGGCGACCGGGCTGTGCCTGATTCCCGAAGGCGCCGGCAGCAATGCCGCCGAAACCCGCTGGCGTTGCACCCCCGCCTTCGACCCGGAGACGGAGACCAGGGCAGACGACGGGAGGTCGACCTTGCATCGGTGGGATCTGATCAAGAACAAATCGGGAACAATCGGCGCCTGGCACGTCCGTTGGGACAGCGCCGCGCGGCGCCTGCACGACATTATCCCGGTTGCCCCCTGATCGGCTCGATAGGCACGCCCGACGCGCTCTGGTCATGGCGCGGCAGCCGGGCGCCGTTTGCCAGCCGCCCCCGGCGCGCTAGCTTCAATGGCCATACCAATGCTCGGATGGCCCGACCCGATGAACACGCAGATTGGACCGGATATTCGCGCCTTGCGCAAAGCGCGCAAACTGACCCTCGTCCTGGCCTCCGGGAAATTGGGGCGTTCTCCGGCATGGCTCAGCCTGATCGAACGCGGCGTGACCACCCCCTCGATCGACGACCTGGCCCGGATCGCGGACCTCTACGGGATCAAGCTGTCGTATTTCTTCCGCTCCGCCACCCGGTCCCCGGCAGAGCAGGGGCAGGTCCTGCGCGCGGCCGACCGGATACCCATCGGATCGGCGGAAACCGGGCTGGTGGAGGAATTGCTGTCGCCGCGCCTTGATGGCCGGTTCGAGATCATCAAATCCACCTTTGCCCCCGGGGCCGAAAGCGCGGGCCAAAAGGGCGGCGGCGAACGCGAAGATGGGGGGCTGATCCTTTCGGGGCGGTTGCAGCTGACCCTGGAGGAGACGCATTTTGACCTGTCGGCCGGGGACAGCTTCCAATTCCAGGGCGCGCGCTACGCCTGGCGCAACCCGGGGCCGGAACCGGCGGTGGTGATCTGGGTCATCGCCCCCGTGGTCTATTGACCCGCCGTCCGGGCCCCGACGGGCCGTCAGGCGCGGACCGGTACGCCCCCGGCCTCAGGCGGCGTCGGGGAACCGGGTGGGATCGGCGGCAATGGCGGACCAGCACATGCGCAGGATGTCGTCCTTTTTCTCCGCCGTCAGCGGGCGGGACGAGGCCCGGTGCCATTTCAGCGCGTTCCGAATGCCGCCCCCGGCGAACCCTGCCATGGAGCGCGGGTCCAGCGGCTTGAGGATGCCCTGGGCCTGGGCCTCCGTGAACAGGGCATTGTTGTAGGTGCGCAGCGGGCGAAAGACCTCGGCGATTTCGGGGGTGGCGATCAGAGGCACGTTGGACAGGTATTCGAACAACACCGCCCGATCCGCATCGGCCCAGAAGAAATCGACGTAATTGCGCAAGTAGCGCAGCACCCGCGCGCCCGCATCGCCGGCGTTGCCCGAATCAGGCGCGGCGGGAATGTCGGGCCTGTCGGTGGGCGCTGCGGTCAGGGCGCAGATGATCTGGTCGGCGAGCTGCTGGTAGACGCCCAGGATCAGATCCTGTTTCGACGGGAAGTAATTGTAGATCGACCCGACAGCCACGCCCGAGTCCCGCGCAATGCGCGAGACCGGGAATTCCAGCCCGTTGGTCACGATCAACCCGGCGGCGGCGGACAGGATGCGCGCCCTCTTGTCCCGCGCGGCGGGGGCCGCCGGAGGCGCATCGGCCCTGTCGATCACCAGCCCCGCGCCCCGCGCCTCCGCCGGTTCAGACCGCATAGACCGACCTCAGCACCGCGACGTCGGGATGGGTCATGGCGGCGGGAAACTGCATCTGCACGTCGACGCCCATCGGGGAAAACCGGTATTCGGTCAACCCGCAGCGCTTGTCCCCCACGCGGGGTTGCATCTCGTCGGGCATGGTAAAGGCCGTGGCGGGGCACCAGATGTGGCGCGTGTCGCCGACGCGGTGATCGCGGGCCTGATGGACATGACCACAGGCGAACAGGCGCACATCCGCCCCGGCCATCGCCTGTGCCAGCGGTCCGCGATCGGCCAACGGGACATAGCGGTAGGGCACGTCCACCGGCTCCTCCAGCGCGTCGCGCAGCAGCGGCTTGTGACAGAAAATCGCCACCGGGCGGCCGTCGCTGTCGGCCAGCGTGTCGGCCAGCCAGTCCTGCTGTACCGTCGCCCGCGCCAGCCCCGAGCTGAACAGCTGCGCGTTCAGCCCGATCAGCCGCCAGCCGCCCATGTCCAGATGCCAATGCCCCGGCCCGAACAGCGCCTCGTAGGTGTCGACCAGCGGATCGCTCACCCGTTTTTCGGGAACGTAGCCATGGTCGGAAGGGTTGTCGCCAACGTCGTGATTGCCGGGGATGCAGCGGTATGGGGTCCCCAGGGCCTCCATCGCTTCGCGGCCATGGACCAGATCGTCGGCGCGGGCCGTCGCCTCTACCGCGATATCGCCGGTATGGACCACCAGATCGGGCTTGGCTGTGGCGATGTGGTCGGCGGCGATGGCGAAATTGGGGACAAAGTCCGGGCGCTCCCGCGACAGGTGGGTGTCGCTGATCTGGATCAGGCTGAAAGTGTCCACGATATACCTCCCGGACAGTTGGCACTTGTTCTGCTTCGGCGGTAATCACATGATTTCATGACATTTTTGCGACGGAATGAATATTCGTTCAGTCTTCATCAAAGCGTTACGGACCCGTTGGAAAACCGTGATCAAGTGGTGGTCGAACTGCGGCTGCCTTCTGCATCCAACCGGAGACACCAGATGCTTTTCCAATCCCTGAAGTCCGCCACGTTGACCGCCGGCCTTGCCGTCGCCTCCAGCTTGGGCGCCACGACATTCGCCGCCGCCGAGACCGAAATCACGTTCTACCACTACCAGTCGGGCGGCAATTACGAGGCGCTGCGCACCATTCTCGACGATTTCGAAGCCGCCAATGACGGCATCACCGTCAAGGACATCTTTGCCCAGTCACAACAGATCACCGCCGAGGTCCAGGCCGCGCTGGCCGCCGGGCGTCCGGTGGACGTGGCCACGGTGATCGGCAAGAACATCGTCTACTTCCTGAACAACACCAACGCGGTCGACATGGTCGCGGCCTCCGACGGCGACACCGCCTGGCTGGACGGCTACCTGCCGAACTTCCTGGATCTGGGCCGCGACGGCGAGGCGATCTACGCCATCCCCCATGCCTATGGCACGCCGATGATGTACTACAACAAGGACATCTTTGCCGAGGCCGGGCTGGACCCCGAGATGCCCCCCGCCACCTGGGCCGAATTCCTGGAAGCCGGCAAGACCATCACCGAGAAGACGGGCAAGCCGGGCGGCGCGCATCTTCATGCCTCCATGGGCGATTACGGCACCATGGTCATGGTCACCAACGCCGGCGCCACCTACCTGAACGCCGACGGAACCGAAGCCCAGTTCGACAGCCCCGAAGGCATCGCCGCCCTGCAGAACTGGCAGGACATGGCCGTCAACGGCATGATGCCCATCGCAACCGACCGCAGCTGGAGCGGTGCGTTCATGGGTGGCCAGATGGGGATGTACATCACCTCCTCCGCTGCGCTGCGGGCCGCCGTCGCTGCATCGGAAGACAAGTTCGAACTGGGTGTGGCCAACTACCCTCTGTTCGGCGACAGCCCGCGCCGGGTGAACAATTCCGGCGCCGCGCTGATGCTGTATTCCCAGGACGCCGACAAACAGGCGGCTTCCATGGCCTTGCTGCGCTTCATCTCGCAGAAGGAGATCGCAAACCGGTGGTCCCGCGCCTCGGGCTACATGCCCGTCATCCAGGACCCGCTGGCCGATCCCGCGATGCAGGAATATGTCGAAGGCTTCCCCTTTGTCGTGCCGGTGATCGACCAGATGTCCCAGACCGTGCCGACGAATGTCTGGCCGGCCAAGGGCACGCTGGAAGCGCAGACCGAGATCCGCGCCATGCTGGACGAGCTTTGGGCCGCCAAGCGTCCCGCCGCCGAAATCGTTCCCGAGGCCGTGGCCCGCGTGAACGCCGCATTGGCCGCGAACAAGTGACCCTGCAGCGGTCCGACATGACCGCCGCCGCCGGCGCGACCCCCATCGGGGCCGCGCCGGTGCGCCGCGCGCCCGCATCGCCCACACCGCGCCCCCATGCCCCCGCTGGCCGCAGGCGCCGGCGGGCGGTGGGGGCCGCGGCGGTTCCCTGGCTCTACCTGGCGCCGACGCTGGTGCTGTTGGGCCTGTTCACCTACTGGCCGCTGTTGCAGACCGCCTATTTGTCGATGGTGGACTGGAACCTGAACCCCGGACAGCAGCCCGAATTCGTCGGGCTGGAGAATTACGGCCGCGTGACGGGTTCGACCCTGTTTCAGGCGGCGCTGACAAATACCTTCATCTACATCCTCGCCTCCATCCCGCTGAAGGTGCTGCTGCCGATCCCGGTCGCCGTCTTCCTGTGGGGGATGGGCACGCGCGGACATATGTATCGGGCGGTGCTGTTCCTGCCGACGCTGATCAGCTTTGTCGTGGTGGGTATTGCCTTCCTGTGGATCCTCAACCCGATCTTCGGCTACGCCAAGGTGATCTTTGCCGAGATGGGAATGCGCTTTCCCAACTACCTGGCCGATCCCGACGCCGCGATCTGGGTGATCATCGGCATCTCCACCTGGAAGGTGCTGGGCTTCAACGTGCTGATCTACCTGGCCGGGCTGGCCAGCATCAACCGCGAATATATCGAGGCGATGCGCATGGACGGCGCGGGGGACATCACGATCTTTCGCCGGCTGATCTGGCCTCTGCTGACGCCGACGCTGACCTTTGTCGCGATCTCCACCGTGATCTTCACCATGCAGCAGGTGTTCACACCCATCGACCTGATGACCGAGGGCGGGCCCTCCAATTCCACGACCAACCTGTTCTACATGATCTACCAGTACAGTTTCGTCACCTTCGACGTGGGCGGCGGCGCGGCGGGGACGATGATCCTGTTCGCCTTCCTGATGGTCATGGCCTTCCTTCAGTTCCGTGTGCTCGACCGGCGCGCGCAATATCAGCAATAGGAGCCCGTGATGCAGCTGTCCCGACCCGTGCGCGTGACCGGACATATCGTCCTGCTGGCGATCTGCCTCTCCATCCTGTTCCCGATGCTGATCGTCGTCACCACCGCGTTCAAGCCGATGAACGAGATCTACGCCGGCGCCCTGATGCCACAGGCCCCGACCTGGGAGAATTTCGCCCGCCTGTTCGATAAGACGGCTTTTGGCTGGTACATCTGGAATTCCACCGGCACCACGGTCCTGCGGGTGCTGGGGCAGCTGGTGCTGGGGGTGCTGGCCGCCTATGCCTTTGCGCGGTTCCGGTTTCCGGGCCGCGAGATCCTGTTCGGCCTGGTACTGGGCGCGATGATGATCCCGCAGGTGCTGACCATGCTGCCGATCTACATCATGATGGCGCAGCTGGGCTGGTTCGACACCTGGTGGGCGCTGATCGTGCCCAACCTGGCGACGCCCATCGCCATCTTCCTGTTGCGCCAGCACATGATGTCCTTCCCGGACGAGCTGATCGACGCGGCACAGATGGACGGCGCCGGGCATTGGACGACCCTGTGGCGGGTGATCGTGCCGAACCTGGGTCCGGCGCTGGCCGCGCTGACCATCATCATCTTCATCGACAGCTGGAACGAATATTTCTGGCCCCTGCTCGTCACCGAAAGCACCCAGTCGCGCACCATCCAGATCGGCCTGCGCGAATTCCTTCAGGAGGACATGGACGATTACGGCGCGCTGATGGCCGGGATCATCGTGGCCAGCCTGCCAGCCATCGCCGTCTTCGCGTTCTTTCAACGACAGGTGATGGACACCTTCGTTTCCTCTGGCCTGAAAGGATAGCCCATGGCTTCCATCACTTTTGAACATGTGGGCAAACAGTTCGACACCGCCCGCGCCGTGGATGATTTCGACCTGCGGATCGAGGATGGCGAATTCGTCGTGCTGGTCGGGCCTTCGGGCTGCGGCAAGACAACCAGCCTGCGCATGCTGGCCGGGCTGGAACAGCCGACGGAGGGGCGCATTCACCTGGGCGGGCGCGACATCACCGACCTTCCGTCCAAGGCCCGGTCGCTGGCGATGGTATTTCAGTCCTACGCGCTCTATCCGCATATGAGCGTGGCCGAGAACATCTCCTTTGCGCTGTCGTTGAAACGGCTCCCACGGGCGGAGATCGCGGAGCGGGTGCAGCGCGCCGCCGCCATGCTGGGCATCGACCACCTGCTGGAGCGCAAGCCCCGCGCCCTGTCCGGCGGGCAACGCCAGCGCGTCGCCGTGGCGCGCGCGATCATCCGCGATCCGCAGGCATTCCTGTTTGACGAACCCCTCAGCAACCTGGATGCAAAGCTGCGCCATTCCGCGCGGGTGGAGATCCGCAAGCTTCAGCAGGATCTGGGAACCACCACCGTCTACGTCACCCACGACCAGGTGGAGGCGATGACCATGGCCGATCGCATCGTGGTGATGGAGGGCGGGCGCATCCGCCAGCAGGGCGCCCCCATGGAGCTTTACCGCAACCCCAATTCGCGCTTCGTCGCCTCCTTCCTCGGCTCTCCGCCGACGAATTTCATCGACGGGCATTGCGTGCATGACGCCGGCACCGCGCGCTTTGTCGGCGGGGCACTCTCCGTTCCACTCAACGCCCGCGTCCCGGCGGGGCAGGTCACGCTCGGCCTGCGCCCGGAGAGCCTGCGCCTGTCGCAGGACGCAGCGGGCACGATCCGGCTGGCCGGGGGCGTGCGCTTCGTCGAAGCGCTGGGCGCCGAGACGCTGGTGGACCTGGACTCGCAGGGTGCGCAGGACGGATCAGCCGGACACACGATCACCGCCCGCCTGCCCGGCCAGCACGCCCTGGCCCCCGGCACCCGGCTGGATATGGGCATCGCCCCCGCCGACCTGATGCTGTTCGATGCGCAGGGCGACGCGATTCCCGCGGCCTTTGCCCCCTGATGCGCCCGTGCGGGCCCGGTTTCGGGCCTGCGCTCCGCGCATATCCGCCTTGCCCCCCGCCCGCACGGGGTGGCAGGGCGGAACAGTTTTTCCCCTGCGCCGTTCACTCCGGAACAGGTGTCCCCGCCGGACGCCGCCACACGGACCAACCCCCCGGCCGAGCGCCCCCTGCACGGCGGGTTGTTCTCCATTTTCCGGGTGCATTGAACCGCGTCGGATTCGGGGACATGTCAGGCGTCAAACGCATCAGGAGTGATTGCCATGATCAAGACCATCGCCGCCGCCGCCGCACTTGGCGCCACCTTCGCCGTCAGCCTGGGCGGCTCCGCCACGGCCCAGGATACCGACACCCTGCGCGTGGGCATGTCCGGGGGCTACTTCCCCTTTACCTTCGTCCGCCAGGATGTGCTGCAAGGGTTCGAAGTGGACGTCATGGATGCCGTGGGTGAAGAGGCCGGTTTGACCATCCAATATGAAACGATGTCCTTCTCCGGCCTTGTCGGGTCTCTCGAAGCGGGGCGCATCGACACCATCGCCAACCAGATCACCATCACACCCGAGCGGGAGGCCAAATTCGCATTCTCCCAACCCTATGTGATCGACGGCGCGCAGGTCGTGGTGAAGAAGGGCAACGACAGCATCACCGGCGTCGATGACCTGCGCGGCAAGACCGTGGCGGTGAACCTCGGCTCCAACTTCGAGACGCTGCTGAACGATCTGCCCTTCGCCGATGAGGTCACTGTGAAGACCTACGAATCCAACATCGCCCAGGATACCGCCCTGGGACGTGTCGATGCCTTCGTGATGGACCGCGTGTCCTCCGCCCAGTTGATCCAGGAAAGCCCCCTGCCGCTGCAACTTGCGGGCAAACCGTTTTCGGAAATCCGCAACGCCCTGCCCTTCCGCGACGATGCCGAAGGCCGGGCTCTGCGCGACCGCGTGGACGCGGCGCTGACCACCCTGCGCGAAGACGGCACCCTGGCCGAAATCTCGCAGAAATGGTTCGACAGCGACATCACGACGGCGGAGTGACCTGACAGATGCGGGCGCTTGACCTCGACTACATGCTGGGGCTGGTGCCCGTTCTGCTGGGTTATCTGCCACTGACCCTTCTGATGGCCGCCGCCGGGATGGTGGCGGCCCTTGTCCTTGCCTCGTTGCTGGCAGTGGAACGGGTGATAAAGGTGCCCGTTCTGGACCCGCTGGTGGTGCTGTTCATCAGCTTCTTCCGGGGCACGCCGTTGCTGGTGCAGCTGTTCCTGTTCTACTATGGGCTGCCACAGGTCTTGCCCTTCCTGGCCGGGATCAACGGGGTGACCGCCGCAATCATGGGTCTGACGTTGCATTTCGCCGCCTACATGGCCGAAAGCATACGCGCCGCCATTGCCGGCGTGGACCGCAGCCAGTGGGAGGCCGCCCAGTCCATCGGAATGACCCAGGGCCAGATGATGCTGCGGATCATTCTGCCGCAGGCCACGCGCATCGCCGCGCCGACACTGGTCAATTACTTCATCGACATGATCAAGGGCACCTCCCTCGCCTTCACCCTTGGCGTGACGGAAATGATGGGCGCCGCCCAGAAAGAGGCGGCGGGCAGCTTCCTGTTCTTCGAGGCCTATCTGGTCGTCGCGGTCATCTACTGGGTGATCGTGGAGGTTCTGAATCAGGCGCAGCAGCGGCTGGAAATCCATCTGAACAAGGCATTCGCACGATGATCGACATCCAGGCCCTGACCAAGCGTTTCGACGGCGCGCCGGTGCTGAACGGCATCGACCTGTCCATCGCCGAAGGGGAGCGGGTGGTGATCATCGGCCCCTCGGGCACCGGGAAATCGACGCTGCTGCGCAGCCTGAATTTCCTGGATCGTCCGCAGGAAGGGCGGATCACCATCGGCGATCTGACCGTGGATGCCGCCCGCGCCAGCCGCGCCGATATCCTGGCGCTGCGGCGACGCACCGCCTTCGTGTTCCAGAACTACGCGCTGTTCGCCAACAAGACCGCGCAGGAAAACATCATGGAGGCGCTGGTCACCGTCCAAGGCCAATCCCGCGATCAGGCCGCCGCCCGCGCGCGCGAGATCCTGACCGAAACCGGCCTGGCGGAAAAGGCGAACAGCTACCCCGCGGCGCTGTCCGGTGGACAGCAACAGCGCGTCGGCATTGGCCGCGCCATGGCGCTGGAGGCCGATCTGATGCTGTTCGACGAGCCGACATCGGCGCTGGACCCCGAATGGGTGGGGGAGGTGCTGGACCTCATGCGCCGCGTGGCGGAGAAGCGCCAGACCATGCTGATCGTCACCCACGAGATGCAATTCGCCCGCGAGATCGCGGATCGCATCGTCTTCATGGATGGTGGCCGCATTGTCGAAGAAGGCCCCCCCTCCCAGATCTTCGACGCCCCCCGCGATCCCCGCCTGCAACGGTTCCTGAAACGCGTCGGCGGGTAGGCCGGGCAGCCCGTCTCCCCGGCTTCGGACATCGCGACCTCCCGACCTCCCGGTGAGGCGCAGGCCGGGGCGCACCCTCCGGCAGCCCTCCATCAGGCCCCGCCAACCTTCAGGCAACCCGCCTCCAAGCACCCTCCTCAAGAACTGGCGGGGCGTAGCGCTGGAGCAGCATCCAGGCAGCCGAAATCCTGCAACGTGGCGCGCACCGCCTCTGTCAGCGGTGTCGCGGGTTCCGGGCCGATCAGCCGCTCCAGCCGGCTGTTGTCCAGCTCCACGGGATGGGACCAATAGGGCGTGATCTCGGCCGCCTCGCGCAGGAACCCGCCCAGCGGCGCCAGCAGGCGCAGTGCCCACCAGGGAAACCGGCGCACCGGCAAGCGATGCCCACAGGCCTGTTGCAGCGCGTCGATCATCGCGGTGCCTTCGGCGTCGTAGAGGCCCCGGAACTGCACCCGCTCGAACGGGGCCAGCGCCTCTGGCGTTTCCAGCAACAGGGCAAAGGCGCGCGCCAGGTCGGGCAGGTAAGCCCAGCTGTGCCCGGCGCTGCGGGCCGGGTTCACGATCCGCCGCAGTGGCTGGCCCGGCTTCACCATCGCCTGCGCAAACCAGCTGGAACGCGTGGCCCCCGGTCCAAAGAAATCCCCCGACCGCAGGATCAGTGCCGGCACCTCGGGCGCAGCGTCTTGCAGCCGCTGTTCCATTTGCACGCGGATCCTGCCCTTGCGGCTGCGCGGCGCCTGCGGAGAGGTCGCCCCCAGCACCGGCGTTTTCGCCGGGTCGAAATTGTAGATCGTTCCGGGCAGCACCACCCGCGCCCCGCCGACCGCACGGGCCGCCGCGATCGTGTTGTCGATCATCGGCAGCACCAGTTGCGCCCAGTTGCGATAATTGGCCGGGTTCACGGCGTGCACGATCACGTCCACCCCATCGGCGGCGCGGATCACGTCGTCGCGGCGCATCGCGTCGCCAGTGACCCAGTCGATCCCGCCCGGCGCACCCACCCGGTCAGAGCCGGCGCGCGCCATGCCCCGCACGTGCCATCCCGCTTGCAGCATCGCCCCGGCAATCGCCCCGCCGATCCCGCCGGTCGCCCCCAAAACAAGCATCCTTTTCCCGTATTCCATCGCCCCGATCCTTTCCTGAGCTGTTGACATCCCCAGGATCGCAGGCCACCCCATAGAAAGGGAATTCCAAGAAAACCGTCATCGGATAGAAAGAATTTTATGATCCTGCCGATCTCCTGGGAGGATCAGCGCGTCTTCCTTGCCGTGCTGGAAACTGGCAGCCTGTCGGCGGCGGCACGGCAGCTGGGTCTGTCGCATCCCACGGTGCGCGCCCGGATCGACACGCTGGAACGACGGTTGGAGTTGGTGCTGTTCACCCGCTCTGCCAGTGGGCTGACCCCCACCCCCGCCGGAGAGGCGCTGCGTGCCCCGGCCCGCGCCATGGCCCATGCTTCGGACCTGTTCGTGCGGCAGGCCTCGGATCGGGGCGCGGCGGCGGGCGTTGTCCGGCTGAGTGTCCCTGATCTCATGGGCGTGGAGGTCGTGCCCGCCCTCCTGCGCCCCCTGCGCGACAGCCATCCCGCCCTGCGCATCGAACTGGCGCTGAGCAACCTGCCCGCCGACGTTTTGACGCAGGAAGTCGATATCGCCGTGCGCACCGTCACGCCGACGCAGGCGGCATTGGTGGCGCAAAAGGCCGGGACCGTGCCGCTGGGCCTGTTTGCCGCGCGGGGCTACATCGATCGACACGGGCGGCCCGATGCCATCGCCGATCTGGCGCGGCACGACATGATCGGCCCTGACCGCAGCCGCGCGGATCTGAACATCGCGCAGACGCTGATCGCACGCATCGGGTCCGACACTTTTGTCCTGCGCACCGACAGCCACCCCGCCCAGCTGGCCGCCGCCCGCGCCGGGCTGGGCATTGCGGTGACGCAGGTGCCGGTGGGGCGCGCCGATCCGGGTCTGGTGCATGTCCTGCCCGATGTCGTGGTGGCGCGGCTGGGGGTCTGGATCGTCACCCACGAGAACCTGGCCCGCGTGCCCCGCGTGCGGGCGGTGTTCGACGCGCTGGTTGCCGGGTATCGCGCCATGTCGCGCCGCGCAGGCGGGCCGGAATGAGGCGAGGCGCCGCCGCGGCTTGACGCCCGCCCTGCTGCCGGGTCATTGATCGCCCCCGTCCCCGCCTGATGGCGGGCAGCAATCGGAAAGGAGCGGCCATGACCTGTGTTCTGGGCCTCGATGCCGGGTCTTCGGTGGTCAAGGCCGCGTGCTTTGACCTTGACGGGCGAATGCTGTCGGTGGCCACGCGGCGCACGCCGCTGTCGCGCCCCGGCAATGGCCGGGTGGAGGCCGATGGCAACGCCTGTTGGGCCGCCACCTGCGCCGTGCTGCGCGAGGCGATGGAAGCCAGCGGCCGCCCTCCTGAAGACCTGATCGGATTGGGGTTGAGCGCCGCAATGGTCGGCCTGTGGCTGGTCGATGACGCGGGCCTGCCCCTGCGCCCCGGCATCAACTGGGAGGACAGCCGCAGCCAGCCCCTGCTGGATCGGATGATCTCCGCCCGGCCCGGCTTGATGGCGGAAATTTTCGCCTCCTCCGGGTCGGTGATGCAGCAGGGCTGTACCCTGCCTCTGCTGGCCACGCTGGCGGAGGAAGAGCCCGATCTGGTCGCCGGCGCCCATGCCGCGATCTCCTACAAGGACATGTTGCGCGCCCGGCTGACCGGCACCATCGGCATCGACCGGACCGAGGCCGCCGTCGCCCCCGGCTGCGCGCGCAGCCAATCGGGAAGCGCCGCAATGCGCGACCTGTTCGGGCTGGGCGGGCTGGCCCATCTGTTCCCCGCCCCGCAGGACAGCTCCGCCTGTGCCGGGCGGATCACTGCCGCCGCCGCCGCGCAAACCGGCCTGCCGCAGGGGGTGCCGGTGGCGGTGGGCGCGGGCGACGTGCCCGCCACGGTGATCGGCGCAGGCGGGTTGGCACCCGGCGCGGCGACGGCGGTTCTGGGCACCACCTGCATGGTGGGCCGGATCAGCGACGTGCCGGTGTTCGACCCGCCGGACCTGGGGCTGCTGTTCTCCCTTCCCGGTGGGTTGTGGTATCGCGCGATGGTCAACGTGGCCGGCACGCTGAACCTGGATTGGGCGATGTCCCTGTTGGCGCCGGACCTGTTGGCGGCGCCCGACGGCTACGACCAGCTGAACGCGCTGGTGGCGGAGGTGCCGGTGGGCGCCGGTGGCGCGACCTACCTGCCCTATCTCAGCGAAAGCGGGATCATCGCGCCCGTCGCCGATGCCGCAGCGCGGGCGCAATTCGCCGGGCTCTCCCCCGCCCATGGCCGCGCCGATCTGCTGCGCGCGGTGTTCGAGGGCGTGACCTTTGCCATCGCCGATCTGGTGGAGTTGTTGCAACTGCCGGCAGACCAGCCGCTGACCCTGACCGGTGGCGGCAGCCGCAGTGCGCTGTGGTGCGATATGATCGCCGAGGCGACGGGCCGCTGCGTGATCGTGCCGGAGGGCACCGAATTCGGCGCGCGCGGGGCGGCGATGCTGGCCGCCGTGATGGCCGGTGCGCATCCCGATATCGTCACCGCCAGTACCGCGCTGACCGGGCTGGGCCAGCGCCGTCATCCGCCTCGGGGGCGCGACGCTGCGCTGTGGACCGCCGCCCGTGCCAGATATGCCGACCACCGCGACAGGCTGCTGGGAACCAACGGCCCCTGACCAACCGACCGGGGCGGCCCGCCGGAGCGGCGCGCCTCACGGCTCATTCCTTGATCCAACTCTGGTTTCCCTGCCCCGACCCGACCGCAATCGGGCCATTGCCCCTTGCACTTCTAAAATTGGTATGTACCAATACGACAAATGGACCAGTCCGAAGACACCAACCTGCCCCGCTACCTCGCCATCGCGCGGGATATCGAGGCCGACATCCGCGCCGGTCGCCTGGCCGAGGGGGCGCGCCTGCCCTCGGAACGGGACATGGCGAAGGACCGCCAGATCAGCCGGATGACCGCCCGTCAGGCGCTGCGCCACTTGACGCAGCGCGGTTACCTTGAGGCGCAGGTGGGGCGCGGTACCTTTGTGCGCAGCGGGGCCATCCAGCAGGAGTTGACCGCGCTGACCGGTTTCTCCGAGGCGATGCGCCTGCAGGGCCGCGACATCGCCTCCGTCGTGATCGAGGCCGCCACCAGGACCCCCGACCCGGATACGGTTCTGGCCCTGGGCCTCGCGCAGGGTGCGCCGATCCACCGCCTGACCCGCATCAGGCTGGTGGACGGCGCTCCTGTCGCGATCGAGATGTCCGAGATCGATGCCAGCGTCACCCCCGGCTTCTTCGACGGGGCGGATTTCGCGCGGCAATCGACCTATGCGCGGCTGCGCGCGGAATATGACATCACGCCCACCACCGCCGAACAGACGCTGGAAGCTGCCGCCGCCGACAACGAGACCGCGCACCGGCTGAACCTGCCCGAGGGCGCACCGATCCTGCGGCTGACCCGCCTGACCCGCGATGCACAGGGAGGGGCGTTTGAATTCGTCCGGTCGCTCTATCGCGGGGATGCGTTCAACATGAAAGTTCACCTGACCCTGGGGGGCGCCGAATGACCGATGCCGCGCTGCATTACCTGAACGGGCTGACCGCCCTGATCACCCGGCTGAAGAACGACGGCCCGGCGCAGGCCATTGCCGCCACCGCCGCCGCCGTGACCCGCGCCGCCCGCGCCGACCGGCAGTTCTTTGTTTTTGGCACAGGCCATTCCCACATGCTGGCCGAAGAGGTGCTGTACCGCGCCGGCGGCCTGGCCTGCGCCGTGCCGATCCTGTCCGCGGCCACCATGCTGCACGAAGGGGCAGTCTCGGGCTCCGCGCTGGAGCGGACCGAAGGGCTGGTCGCACCGATCATCGGGCGCTACGGGCTGGGCGCGGGCGACGTTCTGCTGGTGATCTCCAATTCCGGGGTCAACGCCGCACCGCTGGAGGCCGCGCGGCTGGGCCGGGAAGCCGGGGCAACCGTGGTGGCGCTGACGTCGCTGGACTATTCCACCGCCGCCGCCAAGGGCCGGACCCGGCTGGCAGACCTGGCCGATATCGTGATCGACAACGGGATCGAGGCTGGCGACGCCATCGCCGCCTTGCCCGGCACCGACCTGCGCGCCGGCCCCGCCTCTACCGTGGTGGGGGCCGCGATCCTGAACGCCGTCGTGGTGGAGGTCGCTCAGGCACTGGCGCAGGACGGTGATCCGCCCGTCTTTCGCAGTGCCAACATGGACGGTGCGGCAGAGAACAACGCGCGCCTTGTCGCCCGCTACCGCGACCGCAATCCACACCTGAAATGACCAGGGGCCGGAAAGAGCCCCCAACCCCAGCAGAGAGGAAGACCATGACCCGTATGCACAAGACCACCCTTCTGGGCGGCGCCGCCCTGGCAGTCCTGCTGCCGTTCGCCGCCAGCGCCCAGACCGAACTGACCCTGTGGCACATGGAGCAGCCGCCCCATCGCGTCGACCGGGTGCAGATGCTTCTGGACGAGTTCAACGCCGCCCACCCCGAGATCGAGGTCAGCCAGGAGCCGCAGAACTGGGGCGAGGTCTACGCCAAGGCGCCCGCCGCGCTGGCCGCCGGCGCCGGGCCGGACATGTTGTTCGCGATCCCCGATTTCGCCCCGATCCTCAAGGGGATGGGCGCTCTGACTTCGGTCGCCGACTTCGTGGAGGAACTGGACGCCGAACATGATTTCATCGATTCGACCGTAGAGGCCTATTCCTACGACGAAGGTGTCTGGGCCGTGCCGCTTTACAACATGTCGATGAACCTGTGGTACCGCCCCTCGGTGTTCGAGGCCGCCGGGATCGACGTGCCGACCACATGGGACGACTGGTCCGCCGCCGCCAAGGCACTGACGGCCGACGGCACCTATGGCATGGGTCTGCCCGCGAACCAGCAGCTTTATACCGATCAGACCGTCTATTCCGTGATGGCAAATGGCGGCGCCTCCGAGATCTACAACGAGGACGGCAGCTTGCGGTTCGACAATCCGCAGACCGTGGCGGCCTATGACTTCTACAACGGGATGCTGGAATTTTCTCCGCCCGACGCGCCGTCCTGGACCTGGGGCGAGGCCGAGGCCTGCTTTGCCTCTGCCAGCTGCGGGATGATCATGCAGTTCTCCGTTATCTCCACCTATGATACCCAGGCCGAAGGCGATGCTGCCGATCTGGGCGTGGCGGCGATCCCCTCGCAGGATGGCGAGACGCACAATACCATCGCCTACGCCAATGCCGTCATGCTGCTGAGCCGTGACGAAGGGAAGATGGAAGCCTCCAAGACTTTCATTCGCTGGCTGCTGAAGCCCGAAAATTACGGACGGTTCCTGAACATGGAGCCGGGGCTGTTCATGCCCGTCACCGCCGACGGTGCAGAGGCCGACAGCTTCTGGTCCGATCCGATGGTCGAGAAGTATCGCAGCCAGATCGAAACGGTGATCGACAATTCCGCCAACGGGATGCTGTTCGGCTTTACCTCCGGGCGGGTGTTCCCGGCCATTGCGGCCATTTCCGCCCAGAACGTGCTGGCGGAGACCCTGCAATCCGTGGCGGTCAAGGGGATGGACCCGACCGAGGCCGTGGCCGATGGTCAGGCGCGCATGCAAGACCTGACCGAGTAAGAAACCGGAGCCGGGGCGATGAAACTACCCAGGCATATCCTGCCGTTTGCCTTCATCGCCCCGGCGATCCTGTTTCTGGCGGCACTGCTGCTCTGGCCGCTGGGCCAGGCGGTGGTGCTGTCATTGCAGGATGTGCGGTCCGTGGGCATGCCCGGCAGATGGGTCGGTCTGGAAAACTATGCCGAGGTTCTGACCGACGGCGATTTCTGGTCCGCCTCCTGGCTGTCGCTGCTGTGGGTCGTCACCAATGCGGTGTTGCAGACCGTGCTGGCGCTGGTCGCGGCGCTGGCCCTGAACCAGAATTTTCCCGGCGTGCGGATCGCACGTACCTGGATCGTGCTGACCTGGATCATCCCCACCGTGGTGGTCGTGATGATCTGGCGCTGGCTGTTCTCCACCTCTGGCGGGATCGTGAACCCGCTGCTGATGCAATCGGGCCTGACCGACGCGCCGGTTGGATTCTTTGCCCGGCCCGGCACCGCATTTGCCACGCTGGTCTTCATCAATTCCTGGCGTTGGTTCCCCTTTATCACGCTGATGATGCTGGCCGGGCTGACGCGTATCCCCGGCGACCTGTTCGAGGCGGCGCGGATCGACGGCGCAGGCCCGTGGAAACGGTTCAGCCGCATCACCTGGCCACTACTGGCGCCGACACTGGGCGTGCTGCTGGTGATCGGGACGTTGCTGTCCTTCAACGTGTTCGACATCATCTGGCTGCTGACCGCCGGCGGTCCGGCGGACGGCACCCGCACCCTGCCCGTCCTGATCTACGAGACCGCGTTCAAATCCTATCGCATGTCCGAGGCGGCGGCGGTCGCGGTGCTGGCCACCGTCTTCCTGATGGGCTTTGCCCTGATCGCCACCCGCTGGCTGGCCCGTCCCCCGGAGGCCCGTTGATCCGATGAAACGTCCCCTGCGCTGGAACATCGCCTTGGGCGTCGTGCTGCTGCTGCTGGCCGCGCTGGTCCTCGCACCGTTCTGGTTCGTGCTGACCGGATCGGTGAAAGACCCGGCCGAGATCATAGCGCGCCTCCCGACCATGATCCCCGACAACTTCACCCTTCAGCACTACACAAAGCTGCTGGCGGCATCGGATTACCCGATCTACATGCTCAACAGCCTGTTGGTCGCCACCGCGTCGACATTGGTCACGCTGGGGCTGGCGATCCCGGCGGGCTACGCGTTCTTCCGCATGTCCTTCCGGGGGCGCGAGACGCTCTACCGGGCGATCCTGCTGGCCTATGCCTTCCCCTCCATCGTGATCCTGATCCCGCTGTTCGGCATCTTCGCGAAACTGGGGCTGGTGGACAGCAGGCTGGCGCTGGTGCTGGTCAACGTGGCCTTTGCCCTGCCCTTCGCGATCTGGCTGCTGCGGTCGTTTTTCGCCGGCATCCCGGTGGAGATCGAGGAAGCCGCCCGCCTGGACGGCGGCGCCCCTTTCACCGTACTGCGCCGGATCATGAT
This sequence comes from Pseudooceanicola aestuarii, assembly GCF_010614805.1. Lineage (NCBI taxonomy): Bacteria > Pseudomonadati > Pseudomonadota > Alphaproteobacteria > Rhodobacterales > Paracoccaceae > Pseudooceanicola > Pseudooceanicola aestuarii. The sequence goes on along the minus strand of NZ_JAAFZC010000001.1, from coordinate 1,563,992 downwards.
CCCCCTGGTGGCGCCGGGGATCGCGGCGGTGGCGGTCTTTGCCTTTGTGACCGCCTGGACGGAATATGTCTTTGCCTCCGTGCTGATCCTGTCCGACGACAAGCGGCCCGTGCCCGTCGGGTTCTCTGGCATCATCGGGCAATACCAGATCGATTGGGGTCTGCTGCTGGCCGGGGCCAGCCTGTCGATCCTGCCGGTGGTGATCCTGTTCGCCTTTGTCGGGCGCTGGTTCGTCGCCGGGCTGACCGAGGGCGCCGTGAAATGAGAAAGGAACGCCATGGGTGAGGTTACGCTGCGCGGTATCGCCAAGAGTTTTGGCGAGGTGGAGGTCATCCCGTCGCTGGACCTGTCGATCGAGCCGGGGGAATTCGTCGTCTTCGTCGGCCCCTCCGGCTGCGGGAAATCCACGCTACTGCGCATGATCGCGGGGCTGGAAGAACCTTCGGCGGGCACCATCTCCATCGCCGGGCGCGACGTGACCCGGGCCGAACCGGCCGATCGCGGGCTGGCGATGGTGTTCCAGACCTACGCGCTTTATCCGCATATGAGCGTTGCGGAGAACATGGGCTTTGGCCTTGAGATGGCCAAGGTGCCTGCGGCCGAACGTCGGATGGCCGTGCTGCGCGCAGCGGAGATCCTCCAGATCACCGACCTGCTGGAGCGCAAACCGCGCGAGCTGTCCGGCGGCCAGCGGCAGCGTGTCGCCATCGGCCGGGCCATCGTGCGTGATCCGGCGCTGTTTCTGTTCGACGAGCCATTGTCGAACCTGGATGCCGAATTGCGGGTGCAGATGCGGCTGGAGATCGCGCGCCTGCATGCCGAATTGTCCGCGACGATGGTTTACGTGACCCACGACCAGACAGAGGCCATGACCATGGCCGACCGCATCGTGGTCCTGCGCAAGGGCGTGATCGAACAGGTGGGCCGGCCGTCCGATCTATATGCCGATCCCGACAACCTGTTCGTCGCCGGTTTCATCGGCAGCCCCCGGATGAATTTCCTGGACGCTGTCGTCACCGGCCGCACCACCGAGGGCCTGGCCCTTGTCGATCTGCCCCGGCTGAACCTCACCGGACTGGAGGTACCTGTGCGCCACCCCGACACCCTGCCCTCCGGTCCCGCCACCCTGGGCCTGCGTCCCGAGGATTTCGGCCCCCCTCACGACGCGGCCCATATCGTGACCCTGACTGCCGAAGTGGTGGAGAACCTGGGCGGCACCGCCTATCTCTATACCGATGCGGGCCGTGAGGATGCGATTGTCGCCGAGGTGCCGCGCCGCACCCTGCCCGCCCTTGGCGAGCCCGTACGGTTCGGCCTGCCGGGTCACGAATGCCACTTGTTCGGGGCGGATGGCGGGCGGCTCTGATGCGGGTCCTGATCTGTCATGACGCCGCCGCCGCCGTGGCCCGCGCGGCGCAGATCCTTCAGGACACCGTCGCCGCCCGCCCCGAAGCGGTGCTGGGCCTGGCCACCGGCGGCACGATGGAGCCGCTCTATGCCCTGCTGCGCGCGCGCATCGCCGACGGGGCGCTGGATCTGCGGCAGGTGACGACCTTCAATCTGGACGAATATGTCGGGCTGGCCGCCGATCATCCGCAAAGCTACGCCGCCACCATGCGCCGGCTATTGTTCGACACCGCAGGCATTGGCCCGGATCGCGGGCACCTGCCCGACGGCACAGCCTCCGATCCCGTGACCGAGGCGCGCGCCTACGAGGCGGCGATCACAGCGGCGGGCGGCATCGACCTGCAAGTGCTGGGGATCGGACGCAACGGCCATATCGGGTTCAACGAACCGACCTCCAGCCTGGGATCGCGGACGCGGGTCAAGACGCTGACCGAAGACACCCGCCGCGCCAACGCCCGGTTCTTCGGCGCGCAGGAGACCGCCCCGGAATTCGCCATCACCATGGGGATCGGCACCGTGCTGGACGCCCGCGCCTGCCTGTTGCTGGCCACCGGCCCGGAGAAGGCCCGCCCCGTCGCCGCCGCGGTGGAGGGTCCGCTGTCCGCCGCCTGCCCGGCCTCGGCCCTGCAATTGCATCCCGACGCGACGCTGGTCCTGGATCCCGCCGCCGCCGCCGACCTGCGGCTGCGCGACTATTACCAGTTGGTGCATCCCGATGGTGGAAAGGCACGGCTGTGACCCACCGCTACGTCCATGCCGAAACGCTGTATGACGGCAGCGGCGCTCCCGCCCGCCACGATTGCCTGGTTGAGGTCACCGGGGACCGGATCACCGCCGTGACCCGCGCGCCCACCCGCCTGCCTTCGGGAACCGCGCGGGTGGCGATCGCGGCCCCCGGCTTCATCGACTTGCAGATCAACGGCGCGGCGGATGTGCAATTCAACGACGATCCCAGCCCGGTGGCCATCGCACGCATCGCGCATGGCGCCCGCGCCGGCGGGGCGGCGCATGTGCTGCCGACCTTCATCACCGCCGACGGGAACGGCTGGCACCAGGCCCTGCGCGCCGCCCGCGACGCGCTGAACGCGCACAGCCCCGGCGTCCTGGGCCTGCACCTGGAGGGGCCGTTTCTGTCCCCGCGGCGTCCTGGCATACACCCGGCACAGGCCATCCGCCCGCTGGCGGAGGCCGACCTGGCGCTGCTGGAGACCGCGCAGATCCCCCTGCTGCTGACCCTCGCCCCCGAGGAACAGCCGCCCGGCGCGATTCGCCGCCTGGCCAGCGCCGGGATCACCGTCTTTGCCGGGCACACCGCCGCCAGCGCCGCCCAGATCGACGCCGCCGTGGCGGAGGGGCTGCGCGGCGTTACCCACCTGTGGAACGCCATGCCTGCACCGCAGGGTCGCGCGCCGGGGGTGGTGGGGCGCACCCTGACCCATCCCACGCTCTTTGCCGGGATCATCGCGGATGGCCATCACGTTGATCCGCTGAACCTGATGCTGGCGGCGCGGATGATGCCCAACCGGCTGTGCCTGGTGACCGACGCGATGCGCACCTATGCCGGGCAGGTCACCGAGTTCGACCTGATGGGAACCCCCGTGGCGCTGCGCGACGGACGGCTGACCGGGCCGGATGGCACGCTGGCCGGTGCACATCTTGGGCTGGACACCGCGCTGCGCCTCATGGTGCGGAGCGCCGGGGTTCCGGTGGAACAGGCCGTCGCCATGGCCAGCGCCACCCCCGCTCGCGTCCTGCGCCTGGAGGGGGAGCTGGGCCGCATCGCGCCGGGCTATCGCGCCAGCCTGACCCACCTGAACACGGATCTGCACGCCATCGGCGGGCTGGTCGACGGCATCCCATTCGAGGATCTGCCCACCGGCTGACCGCACCACCGGCCCCCCCGCCACGCAAAAGGGCCCGGCGCTGGCCGGACCCTTTGCCTGTCGTCAGCCTGTCGCTCAGGCGGTTTCCTTGGGCGACCAGGCGAATTTCTCGAACACCGGATCGACCGGGGTCTGCGCCAGGTGGTTGGTGTAATTGGACATCACCTTCTGCGAATAGCCAAGGATCACCTCCAGCACGTTCCGCTTGGTGAAACCGGCGTCAAGAAACGCCTGCACATCGGCATCGGCGACGAAACCACGTTCCCGCACCAATTTCAGGGTGAAGTCGCGCAGCGCCTCCAGCCGATCGTTGGGCAGCGGGGTCTTGTTGCGCAGGGCCTCGGTGATGGCGTCATCCACACCCATGGATTTCGCGATGCCGGTGTGGGCGGGCACGCAGTAATGGCACTCGTTCTCGACGTTGATCGCCTGCCAGACCACCGTCAACTCGTCCTTGTCGAAGGAGGAGTTCACGAACAATTCGTGCAGTTTCTGGTAGCCTTCCAACAGGCCGGGAGCCTCAGCCATGACGGCGTGCAGACCGGGCAGACGGCCAAAGGCGGCCTTGGATTTCTCCAGCAGCGGCTTGCTGTCGTCGGGGGCGGTCGTCTCGTCATGTTTGGTAAAGGTTTTCATCGGATGGTCCTTTCTGTGACGTGTCCTGAACGGGTCGCGATCTGGCGCGTTGTCTCTGCGCCGGGGATGAGTGAGAGATAGTTGATTTGAGCGACCGCTCAATACCAAGTTTGAGCATTCACTCAAACGTGAGAATTGACTTTGCCCCCTTGGACGGGACAAATCCGGACAGATCGCTTATCTGGATGGCATGGCACGCGCACGACCATATGACCGAGACACCGCACTGGACGCGGCGCTGAGCCTGTTCTGGCGCAAGGGCTATCACGCGACCTCTCTCAAGGACCTGGAGGGCGCGTTGAACATGCGCCCGGGCAGCATCTACGCCGCTTTCCACAGCAAGGAGGATCTCTACCTGGCGTCGCTGGAACGGTATTTCGACCGCAACAGCAGCCAGTTGCAGGATCTGCTTGAACGCTCCGGCTCGCCGCTGGGAGCGCTGGCCAATCACCTGCGCAGCTTTGCCCGGCCCGATGCCACCAGCGGCCACCGCGCCTGCATGCTGGTCAAGACGCTGCTGGACGTGACCGAGGCCGACACCGCCATCGCCGATCGCGCACGTGGTTACATGGATGCCATGACAGAGCTGTTCACCGCCTTCTTCGACAAGGCGCAAGCCATGGGAGAGTTGCCGCAGGACGCCAACACCGCCCAGCTGGCGCGGCGCTACCAGGCCGATGTCACCGCCCTGCGGATCGAGGCGCAGCGCGGCGGCGATCCCGGTGCCTTTGCAGCCCTGGCCGAGGGGATGGCCCGCGATGTCGCGCGGCTGGGTCAAGCGCCGCAGGCTTGACATCGTTGCGAATGCAACTACTTTCGCCCATGCAATGAACTGCTCCGGGGGCATTCGTCCTGCGCTTTCGCCCCCTGTTCGCCCCCCGACTGACCGCGCAGCCGAAAGGACAGACATGGCCAAGGCCTTTGCCTCTCAGGGGGATCTGAGCGAAAAGCAGACCTCCTTTACCGAGATCGGACGCGATCTCTATGCCTTCACCGCCGAGGGCGACCCCAATTCCGGCGTGATCATCGGCGACGACAGCGTCATGATCATCGAGGCCCAGGCCACCCCGCGACTGGCCAACAAGGTGATCGAGGAGGTCCGCAAGATCACCGACAAGCCAATCACCCACGTCGTGATGACCCATTATCACGCCGTCCGCGTTCTGGGCTGTTCGGCCTTCGGCGCGCAGAACGTGATCATGGGCGAGAAGGCCCGCGCCATGGTCGCCGAGCGCGGGCAGGAGGATTGGGACAGCGAGTTCGGCCGCTTTCCTCGCCTTTTCGCAGGGCACGAGGACATCCCCGGCCTGACCTGGCCCACCATGACCTTCAACGACCGGATGACCGTCTACCTGGGCAATCGCCGCGTCGACCTGATGCACCTGGGCCGCGCCCATACGGCGGGCGACATCGTCATCTACGTGCCCGATGCCAACGCGATGTTCACCGGCGATATCGTGGAATACAGATCGGCCTGCTATTGCGGCGACGGTCATTTCCACGATTGGCCCGCCACGCTGGACCGCATCCGCGCCTTTGACCTGGACGCCATCGCGCCGGGGCGCGGGGATGCGCTGCAAGGACAGAAGATGGTGAACGCGGCATTGGACAGCACGGCGGATTTCGTCCGCGCCACCTACCTGCCCGCCGCGCGTGTGGCCCTGCGTGGCGGCACGCTGAAAGAGGCCTGGGACGCCGTGCGCGCCGAATGCGACCCGAAATTCGCCGATTTCGCGATCTATGAACATTGCCTGCCCTTCAACGTCGCCCGCGCCTATGACGAGGCCCGCGACATCGACACCCCCCGCATCTGGACCGCAGCCCGTGACCGGGAGATGTGGCAGGCCTTGCAGGGATGACCTGCGCGGCGGGACGGCGGCGGAGGCCGCGCCATGCCCCATGAATACCAGCGTTTCCCCTATGTCGCCCCGCCCGGCCTGACGGAGGCAGAGCCGCGCCACCCGGTGGTCATCGTCGGCGCAGGACCGGTTGGTCTTGCCGCTGCGCTGGACCTCGCGGGGCAAGGGATCGCCTGCTTGGTGGTGGATGACAACGATGTCGTCTCTGTCGGATCGCGGGCGATCTGCTGGTCGAAACGCTCGCTGGAGATCCTTGACCGGCTGGGGCTGGGCGAGGCCTGCCTGGCCCGAGGCGTGACCTGGAAGGTGGGACGCACCTTTCACCGCACGGCGGAGGTCTTCTCCGTCGATCTGCAACCGGAGGCCGGACACAAGATGCCCGCCTTCGTCAACCTGCAACAATACCACGTGGAAGCGCATCTGATCCGGGCGGCCCTTGCCTCCCCCCTGGTAGAACTGCGGTTTCTCAATCGCGTCACCGGCTTGCGGCAGGAGGCCGAGGGCGTGACCCTGCGGGTGGAGACCCCGGACGGCTCCTATGACCTGCCCGCCGCCTGGGTGCTGGCCTGCGACGGCGCCAGCAGCCCGATACGCCGGATGATGGGGCTGGATTTCACCGGCGACCTGTTCGAGGACAGGTTCCTGATCGCCGATATCGAGATGCGCGCCGACACACCCCCCGAACGCTGGTTCTGGTTCGAACCGGATTTCCACCCCGGCCAATCCGCCCTGCTGCACAAGCAGCCGGACAACATCTACCGCATCGACCTGCAACTGGGCTGGGACGCAGATGTCGAGGCCGAGCGGCAGCCGGATCGCATACGCCCGCGTATTGAAAAGGTCGTGGGCCACGGCGACTTCCGCCTGGACTGGTCCTCCGTCTACACGTTCCAATGCCGCCGGCTGGACCGGTTCGTGCATGAAAGAGTGATCTTTGCCGGCGATTCAGCGCATGTGGTCTCTCCCTTCGGGGCGCGCGGCGGCAACGGCGGGTTGCAGGATGTCGATGCCCTGGGCTGGCGGCTTGCGGCGGTGGTGAACGGCGCCGATCCCGAGATCCTGACCGATTACGAGCGGGAGCGCCGTCATGCCGCGGACGAGAACATCCGCAATTCCAGCCGTGCCACCCGGTTCATGTCCCCCGCCCCCGGCGCCGAGCGCTGGTTCCGGGACGCCACACTGGCGCTGGCCGCCCATGCGGAGTTCGCCCGCCCCATGGTGAATTCCGGCCGCCTCTCCGTGCCCTGCCGTTATCCGTTGGCGGGGGCGCCGGACGATGCCACCCTGCCCGACCTGTCCGCGCCGGGCTGCGTGGCCCCCGATGCCCCCCTGGGAGACGGCTGGTTGCTGAACCGGCTGGGCGGGCAGGTGTCCCTGCTGGTGCTGAACAGGCCGCCGCCCCAGGGCACCGGCCTGCCCTGCCTGGCCCCGCCGCCGGACGACCTGCTGCGCGCGCGCTACCTGGGCGAGGCGGAGGGCGCGATTTACCTCATCCGGCCCGACCAGGTGATCGCCGCGCGCTGGATCACGGCCGACCCCCCTGCCATCGCGGCCTGCGCCGCCCGCCTGACGAGGCCCGCATGAGCCTGATCACCCGGCCCAACCTGCCCCCGCATCCCGACGACAGCTATGCCCGCCTGCTGGCCGCGCATCACGGCCTGAACGAGGCCGAGAGCATCGCCCTGAACGCCCGGCTGATCCTGATCCTGATGAACCACATCGGCGACCCTGCCGTGCTGGAAGAGGCGCTGGCCCTCGCACGGGCCGCCGGGACCGCCCCTTCTGACTGAGCCCGGCGCCCCGCCTCTGCGCGGAGTGAGCGCGGCACAGGGGCGGGAGCCTCCTCACCTGTCACCGGCACCGCCACCGGGAAAAAGACCCGGGTTCCACTACCCGCACCCCTTCCCGACGCGTCGTCCGCCAGATCCCGCGCGCGCAGAACAGCCGTTGCGCCCTCCCGAGGCGGGCCGGAACACGCAGCCCGTCGCCACGTCCGCCCTGCGACGGCTGAGCCTTTTCCTTCTGCCCGATCCTTGGGCATAACCCCTGCGATCAGCCCACCTCACCAGGGGAAAGCCCCATGTACCGTTCCGCACCGACCCTACCCGCCGCACTGCGCCGCGCGTTGTACGGCTGCTTGCCCGTGCTGCCGCGCCCCGCCCCGGCCGAGGTTCTTCGCGCGACGATCGGTGGCGTGCTGGGCATCGGCTGCTGCCTGCTTCTGGCGATGGCCTGGCCCGGCACCCAAAGCCTGCCCATGGGGCTGATCGCTCCGCTGGGGGCCAGCGCGGTGTTGACCTTTGCCGTGCCCAACGCGCCCCTGGCGCAGCCCTGGTCGGCCGTCATGGGCAACACCCTGTCGGCGCTGGCGGTCTGGGCGCTTCTGTCGGTCTACAGCGGCCCCTGGGCGCCCGCGCTGGCCGTCGGGCTGGCCCTTCTGGTGATGATGCCGACCCGGTCGCTGCACCCGCCGGGCGGCGCCGTAGCCCTGCTGGCCGCGCTGGACCCCGCGCCGGTGCTGGCCGCTGGCCCCGCCTTCGCGCTGATCCCCGTGGCCGCGATGACTGCCACATTGGTGGCGGCGGCGGTGGTCTACAACCGCCTGACGGGCCGGGTCTATCCATTTCGACAGAGCACTGCGGCCACGCCCCCGCCCGCTCTCACCGAAGACGAGTTGCAGAGGCTGTTGCGCAGTTTCAACCAGGGCACCAACATCGGCACCGCCGACCTGGGGCGCCTACTGGCCGCCGCCGAGGCGGAGCTGGCCCGCCACCGGTTCGACGGGATCACCTGCGGCGCGGTCATGACCGCCGGACTGATCACAGCCCAGCCCGACGATGGCCTGCGCCACCTTGCCCGGCTGTTCCGCCGCCACGCAATCAAATGCCTGCCCGTCGTCACCGCCGAGGGTGCCCTGTCCGGGCTGGTCCTGCAATCGGACCTGATCGCCGCGCTGGCGGACCCGCGCCACGGCGTGCAAGCCGCCAGCCGCGCGCGCCGCGCCACCGCTGCCCGGATCGCCCGCCCGGCTCCGGCCAGCGTCACGCCGCAGACCCCGGTGGGCCATCTGCTGGACCGCCTGGCCCTGCAAGGTGTCGAGGTCGTACCCGTGATGGAGGGCGATCGTATCCGGGGTATCATCACCCGGTCGGACATCCTGCACCTGATGCGGATGACGTCCCAAGCCGCGGCGCCGGGCTGACTGCAGAGCGCCCGAACCGGAGACAGGTCATGAAAAAAGGCGCCCTCCGGCGCCTTGATCTACTGGTCGGAGTGAGAGGATTCGAACCTCCGACCCCTGCCTCCCGAAGACAGTGCTCTACCAAGCTGAGCTACACTCCGACCGTGAGGTCGCGAGGTAGCGCCTTTGCGCTGGAATGGCAAGCGGGAACTGCCCCCGATCGGCGGAAATCATGACGGTCCCGGCGCCACCGAAACCGGGACCGGGGGACGCGGTGATTGACGGGCTTCCCGCAGGACGATGTAGATGCCCGACCCCACGATCAGCACCGCCCCCAGCAAGGTCGACCCTTCGGGCACCTCGCGGAAAAACAGGAAGCCGAACAGCACCCCCCACAGCAGTTGCGAATATTGCATCGGCGCCACCAACCCGGCCTCCGCCCGCTTGAACCCCTCGATCAGGCAAAGCATCGCGGCAAAGGCCAATACGGCGAGAACCGCCAGCCCGCCAAAGGCCCGGCCGGTCACCGGCGCGAAATCCAGCGGCAGCAGGCAGCCCAGGATCAGCGTCGTGGCCAGCATCGGATACAGCACCATCAGCGGCAGGCGCTCGCTGCTGCCGATCCGGCGCGCGGTGATATGCACCATCGCGTTCCCCAAGGCCGAGGCCAGCGCAGCCAGGTGGCCCAGCCCGATCTCCCGTGTGCCCGGCTGCAGGACGACCAGCACGCCCGCCAGCCCGACCAGCACGGCCAGCGCCCGACGCCACCGCAGCGCCTCCCCCAGCAGGGGGACTGCCAGCAGGGTGATCAACAGCGGCGCGGCAAAGAGGATCGTGTAGGTTTCCGCCAGCGGCAGCACCAGGAAGGCATAGAAGGCCCCCACCGTCGCCGTCAGCACGCCCAGCACCCGCAGCGCCATCCACAGCGGGTTAGCCGGTCGCAGGTTGGCCGGGGCCGGATCGGCCACCAGCATCATCAGGATCAGCGGCAGCCCCAGCAGATAGGCGAAGAAGGCGATCTGGATGGCCGGCAATTCGGCGCCCAATCCCTTGATGATCGCGTCATGCGCGGAATAGAGCGCGGCCCCGACAAGAGCGATCAGGATGCCCTGGATATTGCGGCTCATCTCACGCTCCCAAGAGTTGGACGGGTTCAGCCTTGGCCGGTATCGCGCCCCCGTGCAAGGGGCGCGGCGCGGGCGGCGCGGGCCAGACACCGTTGCCGGACGCCGTTGGCGTTGCATCGGATCCGGCTATCGGGGCCTTGGGCCGGGCACGGCGCTCCGGAAGGGGGCCGGGCGATGGTGGCCCGGCCGCGCCTTACAGCGTGGCGTCCAGCGCCGCGATCACCGCATCGCCCATTTCGCTGGTGGTGGCCGGGGTGATCCCGTCCTCGTTCAGCAGATCGGCCGTGCGCACACCGTCGGCCAGCACCTGCTCCACAGCTTTCTCCAGACGCGTGGCCTCCGCGCCCAGGTCGAAGGAGTAGCGCAGCGCCATGGCGAAGGACAGGATGCAGGCACAGGGATTGGCCTTCCCCTCGCCCGCGATATCGGGAGCGGAACCATGCACCGGCTCGTACAGCGCCTTGGGCCGACCATTGTCCATCGGCGCCCCCAGCGAAGCCGAGGGCAACATGCCAAGCGAGCCGGTCAGCATCGCCGCCAGATCCGACAGCAGGTCGCCGAACAGGTTGTCGGTGACGATGACGTCGAACTGCTTGGGCCAGCGGGTCAGCTGCATGGCGCCGGCATCGGCATACATGTGCGACAGTTCGACCTCCGGATAATCCTTCCCGACCTCGGTCACGACTTCGCGCCACAGAATGCCGGATTCCATCACGTTGGCCTTTTCCATGGAGCAGAGTTTCTTGCCCCGCTTCATCGCCAGATCAAAGGCGGACCGTGCGACCCGCTCGATCTCCGACTCGGTATAGCGCTGAGTGTTGATGCCCACACGTTCGTTGCCTTCCTCGAAGATACCGCGCGGTTCCCCGAAATAGACGCCGGAGGTCAGTTCGCGCACGATCATGATGTCGAGACCGGCCACCACGTCCTTCTTGAGGGAGGAGAAATCCGCCAGCGCGTCAAAGCACTGTGCCGGACGCAGGTTGGAGAACAGGTCCATCTCCTTGCGCAGGCGCAGCAGGCCGCGTTCCGGCTTGACGGAGAAATCCAGCGCATCGTATTTCGGACCACCCACGGCACCCAGCAGAACGGCGTCCACCTCCTGCGCGCGGGCCATGGTGGCATCGGTCAGAGGGGTGCCATGGGCGTCATAGGCGGCGCCGCCCACCAGATCCTCGGAGACGTCGAAGGCCAGGTCACGCTTGGCCCCGAACCAGTCAATGATCTTGCGTACTTCGGCCATCACTTCGGGGCCGATACCGTCCCCGGCGAGGATGAGTAGCGAGGGGTTGCTCATGGCACTGTCCTTCCTGAATTTCCTTGCCTCACCGCGTAGCCGGTGGCGCGGGGACGGTCAAGAAACGAACCGAGGGAACGTTACCCCGGGGGTGTCGCGGAGCGCGATGCCGGGGCGGTCACGGCGGACGCGGCAGCGGTGCGGGCCAATCGATATCCACCCAGACCAGCCGGTGCCGGCTGGCCGCTTGAGCCAGGGCCGCGGCAGGGCCATCCGCGGGCCAGTGAACCCCCGCTCCCCGCACCGCCAGCGCGGCGGAGGGCAGGACATAATCCACCCGCATCCGTCCCGGCGGATCCGGCCAATCGGTGGTCTGCGTGCCACCGCCGGCACGCGCCGGTACCGGATCTGTCAGGCGTGGATCGCGCAGCAGGGCGCGGATGGCATCACGCATCCCTTCCCCCCGATCGGGGTCCAGGTTGGCGCCGCCCAGCAGGACAAAGGGCGCGGTCAACGGCCCATCCATCAGGTGCCGCCACAGCGTGACCTCGTCATGGTTGCGCCGGCCATTGCGGTCCTCCGGTCCGTCGAAGACCGGCGGCGTGGCCTTGAACACGCCAAGGGTCAGCGCGCCGCCCGGCAAGTTGACAGGCAACAGCCAATGCACGGTGGAAGACAGACGCTGTACCGCGAAACCCGGATCGTCGGCGGCAATCAGGCTGTCGGGCAGATCCTTCCACAGAACGCCGGATCGATCCTGCCATCCGGCGTGGTCGAACGGATATCGCGACAGAACCGCCAGCCCGTCCTGACCGCCGAACCAGCCATAGCCCTGCGCATCGCGCGCCTCTCCCGTGCGGCCATTGCCGTCAAGATCGCGGCCCGTGGGCAGCCCGGTGTTGGGCATGGCGGAGAAGAGATGCGGATAGGGTGAATCCAGCCCGCTGTTCAACGCCTTGAGCGTCAGCAGATCGGCGTCGTAATCCACGCCGGCCAGCACCAGCACATCGGGTTGCACCACCGAAAGCACCTGGCTCACGGCCTGCGTCTGGGGATCATCGCCAGACAGCAGCGCCTTGAACAGAAGGCCGGGGCCACGGCGGGACAATTCGGTGTCGAAATAGGCCAGGCGCAGCACATCCGCCCGACCGGAGCCCACAAGGAACAGCAAGGCCACCGCCCCGGCCAGAAGCCGCAGCATCAGGCGGTTTGCAGGATTTCCGCCTTGGCCGCCGCGTAGGTGCGGCGTCGCTGTTGTTCGATCATCGCCGCCAGCTGGCCCAGGGCCACGCCACGCATGATCAGGTTCACCGGAATGAATGCCCATGCCACCATCGTCCAGATCAACGATTGCGGATCGTCCATCGCCTTGGCCCCCAGTCCGGGTCCGCAAAGCTTGACCACCGCCGGCAACAGGAATGGCAGAAGAAACCCTAAGACGATGTTAACAGAGCTGTCCCGTTTCAGCCGCGACAGCACATCGCCGCCCCCTGTCGGGTCGAATAGCGGCAGGTTGATCCAGACGTTGAACGACCCGTAGCGCGCCGGCCAGCCATAGACCCGCACCAGCAAACCAAAGGCGATTAGTCCTGACAATCCAGTCAGATAGGCGATTCCGGCCGATTGGCGCACCGCCTCGACCCGGGCGGGATCGGTGTCATCGGGCAGGGCCAGCAGAACAAGGCGCACGGGAGAATATGGAAAATCGATCGCATCCACCAGGATATGCCCCAGTGTGCCCAGCAGATCCGCGATCGGCGTGTCCAGCGCCTGTTCGGAGCGGTTCACCGTCAGCAGCAGGATCATCGCGAAGGCGGTGAAATAGCGCAGGCGATTCACCGGCGGGGCAAAGCGGAACTCGATCAAGGTGGGGAATTGGCTGAAATATTCGGCAAAGACGAATCCGGCAGCGACCAGCGCCACAACCAGCACGACCTGTGCGGAATCGGGCCCGATGTCCGGCAACAGGATGGCCGGTGTCGCGATCGCCAACGCGATCAGCAGGGCGCGTAGGAACGCCCCTGTTATCCTAACGATCACTGCGCTTTTCCTTCAAACTGGCCTGAAACGATACGTCGCCGTTCCGATGTTCCAACTTGATGCCGCGTCATGCGGGCTGCCTCAATTTTGCCTAAATGTTGACGCGCTTTCGCCCAGCGCTCAAGGGGCACCTTCATTGGACAGGTATAATGAGGCCAAAAGACGGAGAAACTGGTGCGTCTTTGCATCAATATCTGCACGAAAAAGGGGCCCTCGGCCCCCTGGATCAGCATCTTGTGGCTTCCGGACCGATCTTACACCAGATCGGTCCGGCCGGGCCTCAGACCCAGGGGCGCGATTGAGTAGCCTGGGATTCAAACGTGTCGATGGCAGCGGCCTTTTCCATGGTCAGGCCGATATCGTCCAGGCCTTCCAGCAGGCAATGCTTGCGGAAAGGGTCGATCTCGAACCGGAACTCCTCGCCGTCGGAGGAGGTGACCACCTGGTTTTCCAGGTCGACGATGATCCGCGCATTCGATCCTTTTTCCGCGTCCTTCATCAGCACGTCGCGCTGATCTTCGGGCAGGACGATGGGCAGGATGCCGTTCTTGAAGCAATTGTTGAAGAAAATGTCCGCGAAGCTGGTGGAAATCACGCAGCGGATGCCGAAATCCTTGATCGCCCAGGGAGCGTGTTCCCGAGACGAACCGCAGCCGAAATTGTCGCCGGCCACCAGGATCTCGGTGTCGCGGTATTGCGACTTGTTCAGCACGAAATCGGGGATTTCCTTGCCATCGTCATCATAGCGCATCTCGTCGAAGAGGTTCACGCCCAGGCCGGAACGCTTGATCGTTTTCAGGAATTGCTTGGGGATGATCATATCCGTGTCGATATTGACCAGCGGCATGGGCGCCGCGATTCCAGTGAGTTTTTCGAATTTATCCATAACATCTGTCCTTGGTCGGTGCCGGTCGGTGCCGGGACTGAAGGAAGGCGGGGCCAGGTCGGCCGGCCCCGCGCACCGGTTCACATCATCTCACGGACGTCGGTCAGCCGGCCGGTGACGGCGGCGGCCGCGGCCATGGCGGGGGACATCAGATGCGTGCGCCCGCCGCGACCCTGGCGGCCCTCGAAATTGCGGTTCGACGTGGCCGCGCAGCGTTCTCCGGGGGACAGCTGATCGGGGTTCATCGCCAGACACATGGAACAGCCGGCCAGGCGCCATTCGAACCCGGCCTCCTTGAAGATGTCGGCCAGGCCTTCCTCTTCGGCCTGGGCGCGCACCAGGCCGGAGCCGGGCACCACCATGGCACGCAACCCGTCCTTGATCTTCTTGCCCTTCAGGATCTCGGCGGCGGCGCGCAGATCTTCGATCCGGCCATTGGTGCAGGAGCCGATGAAGACCGTGTCGATCTCGATATCGCTCAGCTTCTGGCCGGGGGTCAGGCCCATGTAATCCAACGCGCGCTGTGCCGCGCCGACCTTCCCGCCGGTAAAGCTGTCGGCGGCGGGCACGTCGGCGGTGATGGGCAGGACATCCTCGGGAGAAGTGCCCCAGGTGACAACAGGGGCGATATCCTCGCCCTTGATCGTGACGACCATGTCCCATTGGGCGTCATCGTCGGAATACAGCGTCTTCCACCAGTTCAGCGCGGCTTCCCATTGCGCGCCCTTGGGCGCATGGGGGCGGCCCTTGACATAGTCGAACGTCTTTTCATCCGGCGCGATCAGACCGGCGCGGGCGCCGCCCTCGATGGCCATGTTGCAGACCGTCATCCGCCCTTCCATGGACAGGTCGCGGATCGCCTCGCCGCAATATTCGATGACGTAGCCGGTGCCGCCGGCGGTGCCGGTCTTGCCGATCACCGACAGGGTGATGTCCTTGGCCGTGACGCCGGGACGCAGCTTGCCGGTGATCTCGACCTTCATGTTCTTGGACTTCTTCTGGATCAGCGTCTGGGTGGCCAGCACATGCTCCACCTCGGAGGTGCCGATGCCATGGGCCAGCGCGCCGAATGCGCCGTGGGTCGCGGTGTGGCTGTCACCGCAAACCACCGTCATGCCGGGCAGGGTCCAGCCCTGTTCGGGGCCGACGATATGCACGATACCCTGGCGGACGTCGGACACGGGGTAGTAATGGATGCCGAATTCCTTGGCATTGGTGTCCAGCGCGGCCACCTGAATGCGGCTGTCCTCGGGCATCTGGTCGGGATTGTCGCGCCCGGCGGTGGTGGGCACGTTGTGGTCCGGCACCGCGATGGTGCGTTCGGGGGCGCGCACCTTGCGGCCAGCCATGCGCAGCCCTTCGAAGGCCTGCGGGCTGGTCACCTCGTGAACGAGGTGGCGATCGATATAAAGAAGGCAGGTGCCGTCGTCGGCTTCGTGGGCGACATGGGCATCCCAGATCTTGTCATAAAGGGTCTTGGGGGACATCGGTCCTCTCCCGTGGTTTGGCTATGGGCTTGGCGAAGGGTCGGGAGCGCGGCCGCAGAACTGGCGGCGCGCGGGGCGCGTCATAGACGGGCCAGCACGCTGTGGGTCGCGCCAAAGAACCTCCAGGGGAGGCGGGCGCGATCATCCATGTCGAATATCCGTGTCATGCAGGATGAGATACATCGCGCGCCCGTTTGCCGCAAGGGATCGGTGCATCGCGTGCTGACATCGTGATCAGGGGGCCGGGGCGCCAGGGGCGCGGCGCGATCACGGTCCCGGCGTGGCCGGCGGCCGGGGCCGCGCCTGAAGGCCGGCAAGCCAGGCACGAGCCTCCGGCAGGGCCTCGAACTGGGCGAGTGTCAGCCGGTCCAGCCCATAGGCATGGCCCAGCATCATCCGCCCTATGCCATAGCCCAGAGTGTCCGGGGTCGACACGATGGCAAAAGGCAGCACCTGCCGCGTGTCCGGCCAGCCGATCAGCATGGCGCGCTCACAGGCCAGCAGGATGCGTCGCGCCCTGCGGCTGGTCAGATCCGAAGACGATTGCGCGCGCAGGTCGAACAACATTCCGGTCAGCTGTCGGGAGGAGATCATCACCAGCGCGTCGCCCAGAATCCGGTCCACAACTTCCGGGGCCGGTGCCTCCTCCACGCGGAACGTCAATAGCCCGTCCTGTTCGGACAGCTGGAACTCGGTACTCATACGGTCACCCACACGACACGTCGTGGTTGATAGAAGCATATCCGCGGCCACAGTACCATAACAGTCTGCCCCGCCATCCGACGCGCCCGGCCCGGCACTGGACAAGTTGCGCCAGCTCTCTACCTTGACCTTGATCCCGACAGGAGGACGGATGGAGCCGCAGAGCCAGACCACCGCCGCAGTCGCACAGGAGATCGCCACCCGGCTGGTCTCCGAAGCGCAGGTGTTCGCCACCAGCCTGTTGCGGCCCTGGAACGGCTATCAGATCGTCATCGCGCTGATCCTTATGGTTGTGGCCCACCTGGCGGCGCGGTTCCTGGCACCGCGCTATCACCACTGGCTGCGCGACCGCGACGGCTGGCCGAAATGGCGGCTGCGCTATGCGCTGATGTTGCACAAGCGGCTGCGCCTGACCCTGTTCGTGGCGATGATCTGGCCGCTGATCTGGGTGATGCGGGAGGTCACCTGGCCGTCCCGGTCCTATCTGCTCGGGATCGTGGGCAGCCTGGCGCTGGCCTGGCTGCTGATCGCGCTGGCCACCCGCCTGATCGTCAACGACATCGCGCGCGCACTGATCCGGCTGGGCGGCTGGATCTGGGTAACACTGGTGATCCTGGGTCTGACGGATGAGACGCAGCGCCTTTTCCAGTCCATCGGGTTCGACTTCGGTGACACCCGCCTGACCCTGTGGACGACGCTGCAGGCCATGGTGCTGCTGACGGCGCTGTTTGCGATGGCCCGGTTCCTGGCCCATGCCAGCGCCGCCAATATCAGCCGGGTGGAAGACATCTCCCCCTCCATGCGGGTACTGGTGGTAAAGTTCCTGCAATTGCTGCTGTATGGCATGGCGCTGTTTGTGGGGCTGCACAGTGTCGGCGTGGATCTGACCGGACTGGCGGTGCTGTCGGGGGCGATCGGTGTCGGGCTGGGCTTCGGCCTGCAAAAGGTCGTGTCGAACCTGGTGTCGGGGATCATCATCCTGCTGGACAAGTCGGTGAAGCCGGGCGACGTGATCTCCCTGGGGGAGACGTTCGGCTGGATCAATGCCCTGGGCGCGCGCTATGTCTCGGTCGTCACGCGGGACGGCAAGGAATACCTGATCCCGAACGAGGACCTGATCACCGGGCAGGTGGTCAACTGGTCCCATTCCAACGATTTCGTCCGGCTGGATATCTATTTCGGCACCGCCTATGGCGACGATCCCCACCTGGTGCGCCGCATCGCCATCGAGGCGGCGCAAGGCGTCGATAGGGTACTGACGCAGAAGCCGCCGGTCTGTCACATCGTGGGTTTCGGCGACAGTTCGGTGGATTACATCCTGCGATTCTGGATCACCGATCCGACCGGCGGGCTGACCAACATTCGCGGCAACGTCTACCTGGCGTTGTGGGACGCTTTTCGTGCGCATGGCGTCTCCATCCCGTTTCCGCAGCGCGAGGTGCGGATGCTGGGCACGGGCCAGGACATCCCCACCGAGGGGCAGGCGCCCGCCCCCGCCACAGCCCCGCCCACCGCCCCCAAAGGCTGAGCACGGAACCCCCGCCTGCGCCCTGTGTTGAGCCCTCGAAAGGAGGGCCCATGTCCCACATCTTGACCCTGCAAGAGAAAACCCCCGTCACCCATGACGTGAACCGCTATGTCTTCAACCGGCCCGACCCGTTCGATTTCGCGCCGGGCCAGGCGACGGAGATGTCGATCATCCAGCCCGGTTGGGAGGACAAGGGCCGCCCCTTCACCTTTACGTCCCAGCCCGAGGACGACCACCTGGAATTCACCATCAAATCCTATCTCGACCATGACGGCGTGACGGCCCGCCTGCGGCTGCTGAAGCCCGGCGACAAGGTGCAGGTCACCGAGGCTTTCGGCGCGATCCAGGACCAGGGGCCGGGCGTCTTCCTGGCAGCGGGGGCCGGCATCACGCCTTTCATCTCCATCCTGCGACGCCGGTTCCGTGACGAGACGCTCGCAGGATCTCAACTGCTTTATACCAACAAGTCCGAGGCCGACATCATCCATGCGGAGCAATGGGAGGCGATGACCGGCCTGCCGACATTCTTCGCGGTGACCGACGCGCAGACGGGCCGGTTCCACCCCGGCCCCATCGACCGCGAGGTTCTGGAGGCCCGGATTGATTCGACGAACGGGCCGTTCTACCTGTGCGGGCCGCATGGATTCGTCGATGACATGCGCGACACGCTGCGCGCGATGGGGGCCGATGCAGATGCAGTCATCACCGAAAAAGGCTGGTAAGCCCGTCATTTTGCCCCTCTGCGGCAGCCCCGCACCCAACCGGAGGCGCCCCGCCTGTTGCGGCAATGCCGCAGCGGCGCGGGCTTCGTTGAAAAGCGGCACGGGGATTGCTACATTGGGATCATGCCCAGCACCGGGGTTCCGACGGTGCGCCACCAGGAGGACGATGTCCTGTCACTCGACGCCATCGCGGGGGCACCCGCACCCAAAGGGGCCGCTGTCATGAGCGCCCCGCAAGAGCTGTCTTCCGAAGAGCAGCTTTCCCTGATCCTGACATCGCTGGATGACGACAAGGCGGAGGAGATCGTGAAGATCGACCTGCGCGGAAAGTCCTCCATCGGCGATTTCATGGTGATCTGTTCCGGCCGCTCCACGCGGCAGGTCTCTGCCATGTCGCAAAAACTGGCGGAAAAGCTGAAGCAGACCACCGGTCGCACCGCCAAGGTCGAAGGCAAGGAAACCGGCGACTGGGTTCTGATCGACACGGGCGACGTGATCGTCCATGTCTTCCGCCCCGAAGTCCGCGAATTCTACCAGCTGGAAAAGATGTGGCTTCAGCCCGGCCAGGCCGCGACGACCGCCTGAGCGACGCATGCGGGTCCAGATCTGCGCCATCGGGCGCCTGAAATCCGGCCCAGAGAAGGCGCTGATTGATGATTACCTGACCCGGTTCGACCGGACCGGACGGGCGCTTGGCCTTGGCCCTGCCACCGTGGTCGAAGGCGACGAGCGCAAGGGCGGCAGCATGTCCGCAGAGGCCACGCTGCTGCGCCGCACCTTGCCCGAAGGCGCGACCCTTGTCGCGCTGGACGAACGCGGCATGACCCTGACATCGCCCCAATTCGCCGAGATGCTGGCCGGATGCCGCGACAACGGGACACGCGACTGTGCCTTTGTCATCGGCGGCGCCGACGGGATCGACCCGGCGCTGCGGGCGCAGGCGGATCGGCTGATTTCTTTTGGACGGATGGTCTGGCCGCACATGCTGGCCCGTGTGATGCTGTCCGAACAACTGTACCGCGCCGCGACGATCCTGGCCGGCGGGCCCTACCACCGGGCCTAGCGCGGCGAACCCCGGTTCCCTCGCCCTGACGAACCCGCAATGAAAAACGCCCCGTGGCCGGACCACGGGGCGTTTCGTCAATTTCAGGCAACCGGGATCACTTCCCGTTCAGAGCTGACAATCCCTTGAGGATATCAATGGCATAGGCCAGCTGGTAATCCTCTTCGCGCAGCTTCGCGGCCTCTTCGGCCTTCTCCTGCTCCTCCTCGATCTGGCGGATCTGATCTTCGGACAGCGAATCGTTGTCCAGCGATCCGCGCAGGTCGGCCTCGCTCCGCGACCGGCGGGCGGCGGAGTCTTCTTCCTCCTCCTCCTCGGTACGGCGCGGCTGTTCGACCACGATATCGGGAGAGACGCCCAGCGCCTGGATCGACCGGCCCGAGGGCGTGTAATAGCGCGCGGTGGTCAGGCGCATGGCCCCGTCGCCCCGCAGCGGCATCACGGTCTGCACCGACCCCTTGCCAAAGGACTTCGTACCCACCACGATCGCCCGGCGGTGATCCTGCAACGCGCCCGCGACGATTTCCGACGCAGAGGCTGAACCGCCGTTGATCAGCACCACCATCGGCTTGCCGGCGATCAGGTCCCCCGCCTCGGCGTTGTAGCGATCGCCATCCGCCGGATCACGGCCCCGCGTCGATACGATCTCGCCCTTCTCCAGGAAGGCGTCGGAGACGCGGATCGCTTGGGTCAGCAGCCCACCGGGATTGTTGCGCAGATCCAGCACCACGCCGTTCACGTTGTCGATGCCGCCTGCGGCCTCGATCTGCTCGGCCAGCCCGGCCTCCAGATTGGGGTAGGTCTGGTCATTGAATGTCGTGACCCGCAACACCACGGTGTCGCGTTCGGTCCGCGAACGCACGGCGGTCAGGGTGATCGTGTCGCGGATGATGGAGATGTCGAACGGTTCGGCCGAACCTTCGCGCACCACGGTCACCACGATTTCGCTGCCCACCGGGCCGCGCATCAGTTCCACCGCGTCGTTCAGCGTCAGGCCCAGCAGGCTTTCGCCGTCGACATGGGTAATGAAATCACCCGCCTCGACACCGGCGTCATAGGCTGGCGTGCCGTCCATCGGCGTCACCACCTTGACGAAACCATCCTCTTGCGTGACCTCGATCCCCAGCCCGCCGAATTCGCCACGGGTCTGCACGCGCATGTCGGCGGCATCCTTGGGCGACAGGTAGTTGGAATGCGGATCAAGCGAGGTCAGCATACCGTCAATCGCGGCCTCGATCAGGTCGGCTTCATCAACTTCTTCGACATATTGATTGCGAATCCGCTCAAAAATGTCGCCGAAAAGGTCCAACTGTTCGTAGACGTTGGAATTGCGATCGCTTTCCTGTGCCAGCAACGGCGCGGCGACCTGCGTAGTGGCGATCACCGCTGCGGTCATGCCGCTGATGATGGCCATGGCGAATTTCATCTTCATTGCGTGTCCTTCGTGACTGCGAACCAGGGTTCCGGGTCCGTTGGTTCGTTTTCCCGCCTGAGTTCCAGGTAGAGCGTTTCCGTTCTCTCCGCCCCGCTACCGACGGAGAGATCCGACAGGATGGCCCCCGGTCCAGGATCTTCTCCCCCCATGAGGCCCACGGGGGCGCCTTCGGGGATGACCTCTCCGGCGGAACCGTAAACCACATCTAGCCCCGCCAATACCAACAAAATTCCGGGCTGCGGCTCAAGGATCATCACGTTTCCGTAGTCCAGAAGCGGCCCGCGATAGCGAATCGTCGCAGCAAAAGGCGCCGTGACCAGCGCGCGCGGCCGGGTGGCCAGAACAATGCCGGGCCGGATGATGCCTGCCGCGTCCGCCTCTCCGGCACGGCGCAGCACGCGGCCACGGACAGGCAGCGGCAAATCGCCCCGGCGGTCGGTGACTTCGGGCAAGTCCGGCGCGACACCCTCTTCGCCTTCGGCTACGGCCGATAATCCTTCGGCGAAACTGCCCAGCGTCTCGGCAGAGGCGATCAGCAGCGCCGTCCCCTCCGGGTCGGAGGTGAAGCGGCGCGGCAGGTCCGTACGGTCCGACACGGCCTGGCTCAGCGCGGTGCGGGCGCGCTGCACACCGTCCAGTCCCGTATCCAGCTGATCCACCGCGCTTTCCTGAAGAGCCCGCAGGGTGCGGACCTCCTGCAACCGGGCGCGCAGCCCGTCCGCGCGGGCATTCAGCGCCGGTGCCACATCGG
The DNA here is from genome assembly GCF_010614805.1 of Pseudooceanicola aestuarii. Taxonomy (NCBI): domain Bacteria; kingdom Pseudomonadati; phylum Pseudomonadota; class Alphaproteobacteria; order Rhodobacterales; family Paracoccaceae; genus Pseudooceanicola; species Pseudooceanicola aestuarii. The sequence goes on along the minus strand of NZ_JAAFZC010000001.1, from coordinate 1,542,048 downwards.
CCAGGATCATCCCCGACCGGGCGGTCCCGGTGGGGCCATCGGGATGCAGCAGCAGGGTCGGCGCGGGCGCGCGGCCCATGGTCTGCAAAACGGCCAGAAGTTGGGCGATCTCCCCCTCGCGAGATTGCAATTCGGCGGTCAGTTCGGATTCGCGCAGCACGGCGCGACGCAGGCTTTCGCGCAGGGCGCCCAACCCCTTCTCGTAGGCGCGCAGCGTGTCGGTCAGCGCCGCGACCCGGTCCCCCGCACCCTGCGCCGCCTGCAAGGCGCGCGCCGCCGCGTCCAGGTCCGCCGCCGCCGCCTGGGCCAGGGCGCCGGCATCCGTCGCTGCCCGCAGAGGCAGGACAGCGGCCGGCACCAGGCATATGCCGGCAGCCAGGGCAAGCGCGGCGCGGCGGATCATGCGATCAGGCTCTCCCCCGTCATTTCCGCGGGTTGCGGCAGCCCCATCAGCGCCAGCAGCGTCGGCGCCAGATCCGCCAGCCGCCCGTCCCGCAGCCGCGCCCCCTCCGGGCCGCCAACCAGGGCCACGGGCACCAGGTTGGTGGTGTGGGCGGTATGCGGCGCGCCGGTGTCGGGATCGACCATGACTTCGCAATTGCCGTGATCGGCGGTCACGATCATCGCGCCCCCGGCGGCCTTCAGCGCGGCCAGCACGCGGGCCAGCCCGGCATCCACCGCCTCGCAGGCGGCGATCGCGGCGGCCAGGTCGCCGGTATGGCCGACCATGTCGGGATTGGCGTAATTGGTGACGATCAGGTCATACCCGGCCTCGATCGCGGCGACGAAACGGTCCGTGACCTCGGCCGAGGACATCTCCGGTTGCAGGTCATAGGTCGCGACCTTGGGCGAGAGCGGCATGAACCGGGTCTCCCCTTCCTTTTCCGTCTCGGCACCGCCATCCAGGAAAAACGTCACATGCGGGTATTTCTCTGTCTCCGCCAACCGGTACTGGCTGCGCCCCTGCCGCGCGACCCATTCGCCAAGGGTGTTCACGATCTTCCGTTTCGGAAAACAGGTGGTCATGAATTCACCATGCGCAGCAGAATATTCAACCATGCCCAACAGCGCGGCCAGCTTCGGGCGCGGCCCCGTGTCGAACCCGTCAAACCCCGGCTGGCCGATGGCCGCCAGGATCTCCCGCGCGCGGTCGGCGCGGAAGTTCAGACAGAACATGCCGTCGCCATCCTGCGCGCCCGCATAGGTGCCGATCACGGCCGGGACGACGAATTCGTCCGTCTTTCCATCGGCATAGGCGGCCTCCACCACCGCGCGGGGGGTGTCGGCGCGCGTGCCCTTGCCCTGGATCATGGCGGCATAGGCCTGTTCCACCCGCTCCCAGCGGTTGTCGCGATCCAGCGCGAAATAGCGCCCCGACACGGTGACGATGGCCGCCCCTTCGGGCAGCGCCGCCTCAAGCGTCTCAAGATACCCCAACGCGGAGGACGGCGCCACGTCGCGCCCGTCCGTCACGGCATGAAAGGCCACCGGCACCCCGGCCCCGGCGATCACCCGGATCGCCGCGATGACATGGGCCAGGCTGCCGTGCACCCCGCCATCGGACAACAGGCCCATCACGTGGGCCGTGCCGCCCGTCCCCTTCAGCGCCGCGATCATGTCCTGCAACGCCGGGTTGACGGCAAAGGATCCGTCCTCGATCGCCAGGTCGATCTGGCCGAGGTCCATCGCCACCACGCGTCCGGCGCCGATATTGGTGTGCCCGACCTCGGAATTGCCCATCTGGCCCTGTGGCAGGCCCACATCCGGGCCATGGGTGATCAGCCGCGCATTCGGGCAGGTCGCCATCACCTGATCAAAGGCCGGTGTCCGCGCCAGATGGGGCGCGTTCGCCTCTGTCCGTTCGGAGATGCCCCAACCATCGAGAATGCACAAAACAACGGGTTTCGGAACTGCCATGCCTGCCTCTTCTGCCTGTCCGCTCCAGCTATGCGGCAGCGCTGCGGCAATGTCCACCGGCTCCCCCCGATGGCCAAGGGGGCCGGCGCCTGCGCGCCCGCCCCCGGTCTGTCTTGTCAGGCGCTCGGGCCGGCCCTGCGGCCCCTGCCCCGCGTCCCGGCGATCAGAAGAACGCCTGCAACCCGGTCTGCGCCCGGCCCAGGATCAGGGCGTGCACGTCATGGGTGCCTTCGTAGGTGTTCACCGTCTCCAGGTTGGCGGCATGGCGCATCACCTTGTATTCGATCTGGATGCCGTTGCCGCCATGCATGTCGCGGGCCATGCGCGCGATATCCAGCGCCTTGCCGCAATTGTTGCGCTTGATCAAGGACACCATTTCCGGCGCCGCCTTCGCCGCATCGAACAGCCGGCCGACGCGCAGCGCGGCTTGCAGGCCCAGGGTGATCTCCGTCTGCATGTCGGCCAGTTTCTTCTGGTACAGCTGCATCCCCGCCAGCGGCTTGCCGAACTGGGTGCGGTCCATGCCGTAGCTGCGCGCTTGAAGCCAGCAATCTTCGGCCGCGCCCATCACGCCCCAGGCGATGCCGTAGCGCGCGCGGTTCAGACAACCGAACGGACCTTTCAGGCCGGACACATGCGGCAGCAACGCGTCCTCGCCGACCTCGACATTGTCCATCACGACCTCGCCGGTGATGGAGGCGCGCAGGCTCAGCTTGCCGCCGATCTTGGGGGCGGACAGGCCCTTCATGCCCTTTTCCAGGACAAAGCCGCGGATCGCCCCGTCATGCGCCTCCGACTTGGCCCAGACCACGAAGACATCCGCGATGGGCGAGTTGGAAATCCACATCTTCGCGCCGTTCAGCACGTAGCCGCCGTCGGATTTCCTGGCCGTGGTCTTCATCCCGCCGGGATCGGAGCCCGCGTCGGGCTCCGTCAGGCCGAAACAGCCGATCCATTCGCCCGAAGCCAGTTTGGGCAGATATTTCTTGCGCTGCGCTTCGGAGCCGTAGGCGTAGATCGGGTACATCACCAACGAGGATTGGACCGAACACATGGAGCGGAAGCCGCTGTCCACGCGCTCCACCTCCCGCGCGACCAGACCGTAGGACACGTAGCCCGCGCCCAGCCCGCCGTATTCCTCCGGCACCGTGACGCCAAGCATCCCGGCTTCGCCCATCTCGGCGAAGATCTCGGGATCGACGCCTTCTTCCAGGTACATCTTCTCCACCCGGCCCATCAGCCGATCCTGCGAAAACGCCCGCGCACTGTCCGCGATCATCCGTTCGTCCTCTTCCAGCTGATCGTTCAGCAGGAAGGGGTCTTCCCAGGCAAAGCTGGACATGTTCGGACGGTCCTTGTCCTTCAGAAGCGGCTTGTCGGCGATGGTCATGGTGCATCTCCCAATTCGTGGCAAACATGGATTCCGCGCCGGTATAGGCCATTGCCCCGACCGTATCTAACAAGTATTTTTCGCGCAGTTGATCGCAAATAGTCATCAGTGTCCCGCAAATGCGCAAATCTTACATCCCCTCCGTCGGAGAGCTTGAAGCCTTTTGCGCATCTGCGCGTCTGGGCACGACCCACGCCGCCGCGCAGGATCTGGGCCGCACGCAAAGCGCCGTCAGCCGGGCCATCGCGGGGCTGGAGGACCGGCTGGGCGTGGCGCTGTTTCATCGCGCGCGCAAACGGCTGGTGCTGTCGGACGCAGGCCGGGCCTTCCTGCGCGATGCCGAACGGCTGTTGGCCGATTTGAATGCCGCCGCCGTGGGGGTCATGGCCTTTGGCGGGCAGACCGGCGTGCTACGGCTGGCCACCCTGCCCAGTTTCGGACGATCCTGGCTGATCCCCAGGTTAGGCGCCTTTCAATCCGCGGTGCCGGGCGTGACCTTCGACATGGCCGCACGCCTGGCGCCGGTGAATTTCGACGCCGAACCCTTTGATCTGGCGATCCAGCGCAGCCAGCACCGCAGCGAAGGCGCGCATCACCTGCATCTGCTGGACGAAACGCTGGTCGTGGTGGGCGCCCCGACGCTGATCGGGCGCGGGGGGCCACTGGCCGATGACGACCTGTTGCGCCTGCCCCTGCTGCAACAGGCCACCCGCCCGACGCTCTGGCCTGATTGGTTCCGCCGGGCAGAGCTGGACCCTCGCCGCACCCTGCGCGGCGCACGATTCGACCATTTCGACATGGTGATCGACGCCGCCATCGCCGGTCTGGGCCTGGGGCTGGTGCCCGAGATCCTGGCCCGCGCACCCCTGGCGCAGGGGCGGCTGCGCCTTGCATCGCCGCACGAGATGCCCACCGGACAGGCCTATACCCTGATCTACCCCGATCGCAGCGCCGCCCTGCCCCATTTCGCGCGGTTCCGCGACTGGATCACCGCCGAAATCGCCGGGATCTGGGCCTGAGTCCGCTGGCCATCGCTGCCCGCGCCACTATGCTCCGCCCGAACGGAGGTACCCATGACACCCGAAGATATCGCCAAACTGCCCTACCGCCCCTGTGTGGGGGTCATGCTGATCAATGCCGAAGGCCGCGTATTCACCGGCCAGCGGATGGATTTCAAATCCGACGCCTGGCAGATGCCCCAGGGCGGTATTGATCCGGGCGAAAGCGTGGAGACGGCAGCCCTGCGGGAATTGTGGGAGGAAACCGGCATCACCGCCGACAAGGTCACGGTCGAGGCGATGACAGAGGGATGGATCCCCTATGACCTGCCGCACGAGCTGGTGCCCCGGATCTGGAAGGGCCAGTTTCGCGGCCAGGAACAGAAATGGGTGCTGATGCGGTTTCACGGAACCGACGCGGATGTGAACATCGCCACCGAACATCCCGAATTCGCGGAATGGACCTGGATGCCGGTTGATGCGTTGATCGACAATATCGTGCCGTTCAAACGCGCGGTCTATTCCCGCGTTCTCGACGCTTTCGGAGACAGGTTGTGAAACAGATCCTTGCCCTTTCCCTTGCTGCCACGCTGCTCGCCGGTCAGGCGCAGGCTCTGTCCTGCATGCGTCCCGATGCCGCCCGCAGCTACACCCGCGCGGCGGAGGCGGCCGAACCATATGTCGTGCTGCTGGGCACCCTGACCCATCAGTCTGGCCCCCTGCCCGAACGCGACCTGTCGGACCCGGATCCCGAAGAGCGCAGCTTTGCCGCCAGGTTCGAGGGGCATGCCCTGGCCAAACGCGGCTTTTCTACGCGATTCGCCACGCCGCTGACGCTGGAATTGACCTGCGCCGGGCCGTGGTGCGCCGGCTTGCCGGAGCAGGAGGGCGAGGTGCTCGCCTTTGTCGAACAACGCGCAGAGGGCTATCACCTACGGCTCGATCCCTGCGGTGGCACGCTCTTTCCCGACCCCGAGGCATCGACGGTCCGCCAGGTGACGCGCTGCCACGGCACCAATACCTGCCTGCCCGAGGACTGACCGGCGCGCGCGCCTCAGCCGCGCCAGTCGAAGAAGCCCGGCCCCGCAAGGGTCAGCATTTCTGCCGCCATGGCCCGGCCCAGTTCGGCCCCGTCGGCGACCGGTGCGCTGCGGTCATCGCACAGCCGTTCGGACCCGTCGGGGCGCAGGATCTCCCCGCGCAGGCGCAGGGTACCGCCCGTCACCTCGGCCAGCCCGGCAATCGGCGTTTCGCACGACCCGTCCAGCCGCGCCAGAAAGGCACGTTCGGCGGCCAGCTGTTCGGCGGTGGCGGGATCGTGGATCGCCTCCAGCAGCGCGGCGGCGCGGCGGTCATCGGCACGGCGCTCCACCCCGATGGCGCCTTGCGCGATGGCGGGCAGCATTTCCTCGGGCATCAGCGGTCCGCGCGCCACATGCGCCATATCCAGCCGGTTCAGCCCGGCCATCGCCAGAAATGTCGCCCCGGCCACGTTATCGGCCAGCTTGCGCAGGCGGGTCTGGACGTTGCCGCGAAACTCCACCACCTCCAGGTCGGGCCGTGCCACCAGAACCTGCGCCCGTCGCCGCAGCGACGAGGTGCCGACCCGCGTGCCTGCCGGAATATCCGCCAGCCCCGCATAGGCGGTGGAGACAAAGGCATCGCGAAAATCCTCTCGCGGCAGGTAGCAATCCAGCACCAGCCCGCTGGGTTGCAGCACCGGCATGTCCTTCATCGAATGCACCGCGATGTCGATTTCACCGGTGATCATCGCCTGCTCGATCTCGCGGGTGAACAGGCCCTTGCCGCCGACCTCCTTCAGCGGGCGATCCTGGATGCGGTCGCCGGAGGTGGAAATCGGGCAGATCTCGAAGGCGTCATCGGGCAGATCGAAGGCGGTGGCGATCCGGCGGCGCGTCTCTTCGGCCTGCGCAACGGCAAGCGGCGAGCCACGGGTTCCGATCTTCAGGGGCTGGGCGGGGCTGGGCAATTCGATCGACATGGCCCCGCCATACTCGCGGCAAATCGCCCTGACAAGCGCGCATCGCTTGACACTTTGTCGCCTGCGGGCGACCACGCCGACAACGCTTGCCACCCCTTCCCCCGCCCCAATCCCCGAGGACGGAACTCCGATGACCGAGACCACCACCGCCACGCCCCCCCGCAGCGGCAACCGCGCCGACAAGACCCTCCTGCGCGCCCTGCGCGGCGAGGCCCTGCCCACGCCGCCGGTCTGGATGATGCGGCAGGCCGGGCGCTACCTGCCGGAATACAAGGCAACGCGGGCGCAGGCGGGCGACTTCCTGTCGCTGTGCTACACCCCGGACCTGGCCGCCGAGGTCACATTGCAACCGATCCGCCGCTTCGGCTTTGACGGGGCGATTCTGTTCGCCGACATCCTGTTGGTGCCGCAGGCCCTGGGCGCCGACCTGTGGTTCGTCACCGGCGAGGGTCCACGCCTGTCGACGATCACCGCCCAGGCGGAGTTCGACGCGCTGAAACCGGCCGCCGATGTGCATGAGACCCTTTCGCCCGTCTACGAGACACTGCGCATCCTGACGCGCGAATTGCCCGCCGAGACGACATTGATCGGCTTTGCCGGGGCGCCCTGGACGGTGGCGACCTACATGATCGCCGGGCGCGGCACCCCGGACCAGGGGCCGGCCCATGCGCTGAAGGCCGCGAACCGTCCCCTGTTCGAGGCGCTGCTGAACCGGATCACCGATGCGACGATCGAATACCTGTCCGCCCAGATCACGGCGGGCGCCGAGGCGGTGAAACTGTTCGACAGCTGGGCCGGCTCCCTTTCTGCGGCGGAGTTCGACGCCTATGCCACCGCCCCGGCCAAACGGATCATTGCCGAGCTGAAGGCCCGGCATGGCGATGTCCCGGTCATCGCCTTTCCCCGTCAGGCCGGCGACAAGTATCGCGGGTTCCACGCCGCCACCGGCGCTGATTGCGTGGCGCTGGATGACAGCGTGACGCCGGATTGGGCGGCGGCCAACGTGCAGGTGGATGGCTGCGTGCAGGGCAATCTGGCCTCCCGGCACATGGTCACGGGAGGCGAGGCGCTGGTGTCTGAGACCCGCGCCATCGTTGAGGCGTTCCGGGGCGGGCCGCATATCTTCAACCTGGGCCATGGCATCACGCCGGATGCCGATCCCGACAACGTCCGCCTGATGGTGGAGACGGTGCGCAGCGCCTGAGCGCCCCCAACCACCGGGGCGACATCCTGCGGTGCGTCGGCCCCTGAGACCCCGCCCTGCGAGGATCAGGCCCGCGTCGGGTCGCGGTGATCATCCGCCTGCCGGCCCTGCGCCCCCGCGGTGTCAGGAGGGCTGCGGCCTTGGGCTTCGGCCTCCATGGCCGTGTCGTCGCCCTCGGCCCTGCCGGCGGTGGGGCTGCCGTTTGTCTGGCGCTTGATCTGTACATTCAACGATGCGCCCAGCAGGATCAGGAAGGCGCTGATATATAGCCAGATCAGCATCGCCACCGCCGCCCCGATAGAGCCATAGACCTCATTATAGCGGCCGAAATTCGAAATATAGAGCGAGAAGCCATAGGACGCGACGGCCCAGACCAGGACCGCCAGCACCGCGCCCGGCGTCACCCAGCGCAGCCGTTCGCCCCGGTTGTTGGGGCCATAGCGGTAGATCAGCGCCAGCCCGACCAGCAGCACGCCGATCGCCGCGACCCAGCGGATCAGCTCGACCAGCAGCGCCGCCAGCGGCCCCAGCGGAACGAAGGACAGCACGATCGGCGCGATCACCACCGAGGTTAACGCCACCAGCGCCACCCCCAACAGAGACACGGTCAGCGCCAGCGCCGTCAGGTAGTGCCGGATGCTGCCCCGGTTGCGTCGCCCGTGGATCATGTTCAACCCCAGGATCAACGAGGCCACGCCCGACCGCGAGGACCAGATCGCCACCAGCAAGGAGAGCAGCCCGGCCCAGCCCAGCCGGTCGCCACTGGTCTGGGTCAGGTTCGTGATCTGTTTCTCGACCAGGCCAAAGACTTCCTCCGGGACGATGGCGTGCAGCAACTCGATCTGCTCCACCAGGACCGCGGGATCCGAGATCAGCCCCCACAATGCGATAGTCGCGGCCAGACCGGGAAACAGCGCCAACATGCCGTAGAATGCCACCCCTGCGGCCACCAGGGCCATGTTGGTGTCAGTGATTTGCGCGATCACGGCGCGCGGCAGGGTCAGAAATCGGCGCATGGCGCGGGGGTTCCCTTGTTCATGTCAGGCGCACCCGCCTACCCTGTTGTACGCGAGGCGCGGGCGGTGCTGCGGGGCACAGGATGGGGCGATCTGCGCGGCATTCCAGCCCCGGCCCGCCATCCGGCACGGATCGGCGGCAAAGGGTGGTGCGGGGGCAACAGGGGGCGCAACAACCGGTGGGCAACGCGGGACGGATCCCGGCACCGCGAACGCCAAAAGGCGCGCAGTGCTCTGCGCGCCCGGCAATTCGTTTCGGGAAATTTGTCTGCATCGACGCGGAGCGGATCGGGCCGTGGCAGCCCGATCACCGGCGATGGCAGGGATCAGACCCGCGCGGCGGAGGATCGCGGCCCCGCGACGTACCAGATGATGAAACCGATCACCGGCAGGACAAGGACCAGAAGGGTCCAAAGAACCTTTTTCCCGACCGAAGCGGCGGAACCGAGGATCGAGACGATGGCCCAGATATCGAGGACCAGGATGATGAGGCCGAAAATGCCTTCCAACATGATGTTTCTCCTTTCAGGCCCGAGGGGCGCTTGTATCAACGCAACGCCGAGGACCCTGTCCCAATAGCCCGGCCATACCCGACAGGGATGTCCGTTCACCGGACCCGAAGTCGCCGGTCCGCTACTTCGGACCTTGTGGCGGCTTCTCCCTGACGCGGTGCCGTGGCCGGCCTCGTCGCGCCTTGAGAACAGAACACCCGCCGGGGAATTAGGTTCCCGGCGATGGTCGCGAAACCGTGATACGGGTGGGAAACGCCCCGGTATACGCCTTGTCCTGCACGTCACGACAGTCCCGATCGCACGCGGAACGCCAAAGCCTGCAGCGCGCGCTGCGGCCACCGCGGGGCCCACCGGAAGGCCGGAAATGCAGGAGAAAAAGGGGAGGAGTTGATTGGCGGGGTCATCGGGGTAAGCGGGGGAAAAGGGGCCCCGCCAATCAATAGGTGTCGGACACGACTGAGCTGTGTCCTGCCCATCAAACGCACCACATCCAATCCGGTTCCGCGCGTTCACGCGAAAAGTTCGCCCGCCCCGCCGACGCTGTCGCCACGGGAACCGCGCCGGGCCTTGACGCGTTGGACAGCCAGATCGCGGAACACCCGCAAACATGAACCTGAAAGGAACTCCAATGCTGTATTGGGCACTTATCTTCCTGCTGGTTGCCGTCGTCGCCGCAGTCTTCGGCTTTGGTGGCATTGCCAGCGCATCAGCCGGGATCGCGCAGATCCTGTTTTTCGTCTTCCTCGTGCTGTTCGTCATCGCCATGGTCGCACGGGCCGTCCGCGGGCGCGCACCTTGAACGCGGACACGACACGCACCCCAAGAAGAAGGCGGCCGGATACCTCCGGCCGCCTTCTTTGTTCCGCGCGTCAGGTGCGATCAGCTGTGCAGCGTCTCCGTCGAGGAGAAGAACATCGCCTGCGAGGCCGCCAGCCGCACCTGCTCCTCCGTGTAGGGCTTGGTGATCAGGAAGGCCGGTTCCGGCTTTTCCCCTGTCAGAAGCCGTTCGGGGAAAGCGGTGATGAAGATCACCGGCAGATCGCCCAATTCGCGCATCAAGTCGTTCACGGCGTCGATGCCCGACGAATTGTCGGCCAACTGGATGTCGGCAAAAATCAGGTCCGGCCGCTCAGCCATCCCCAGCTTCACCGCCTCGTCCCGCGTCCGCGCGACGCCGGTGACCGCATGGCCCATATCGGCGACGATGCTTTGCAGATCCATGGCGATGATCGCTTCGTCCTCGATGATCATGATCTTGCCGGTGACGCTGTCGGCCAGTTCGCGCTGCGCGATGGCCACAAGTTCCTGCGCCTCGGCCGGGCTGGTTTGCATGATCTCCGCGATGTCGTCGAAGGAAAATTCCTCGATGCTGCGCAACAGGAGCGCCTCGCGCGTGTTGGTCGTCAGCTTGCTCAGATGCGCCAGCGCCTTGGCGCGCAGCCCGGTCTCTCCCTCGTCGACCGGCGTGCCGGACGTCACCCAGATCGCGTGGAAGGCGCCGAACAGCGACACCTTGGTCGATCGCGCCTGGTCCATGATTGCCGGATCCTCCAACAGGGCTTCCAGTGTCGCGGCGGCGTAGTTGTCGCCCGAAGTCTGGCTGCCAGTCAGGGCCCGCGCATACCGACGAAGGTAAGGAAGCTCCATTGCGACACGTGTCGCGAGATCGTCGGAAACGGTGTCCATCACCTAATTCACCCCTATTTTTTCACTTTCATTGGGAACCGAACGCCGCCCCCCCGCGTTTAGTTCCGAAAAAAATGACACCGGGTCAGTGAAGAGTTCAGCAAAACATGGCGCATGACAGCGAAAAGAACAACGTACATCGGCAAATTGACGAGAACCTCAAGCGAGTGTTCCAGAGCAAGGCAGAAGAAGACCTGCCCGACCGGTTCAAGGATCTCCTGAAGCAGTTGAAGGACCGCGACTCCGGCACGGGAGCACCCTCTGAATGAGCACCCCCGATCCGCGCGACGAGATTGTCGAACACCTTCCCGCCCTCAGGGCCTTTGCCATGAGCCTTGCCCGCAACTCGGCCCAGGCGGATGACCTGGTGCAGGATACCATCGTCAAGGCCTGGTCGAAATTCGACAAGTTCCAGCAGGGCACCAACCTGCGGGCCTGGTTGTTCACCATCCTGCGCAACACCTTCTATTCCGGGCGCCGCAAGGCCTCCCGCGAGGTAGCTGATGTCGATGGTGTCTTCGCCTCCACCCTCGCGACCAAGCCCGATCACGACGGCCGCCTGGCGATGAAGGATTTCGAGGTCGCCTTTGCCCAGCTGCCTGACGAACAGCGCGAAGCGCTGATCCTTGTCGGCGCATCCGGCTTTTCCTACGAGGAAGCCGCCGAAACCTGTGGCTGTGCGGTCGGCACCATCAAGTCGCGGGCCAACCGGGGCCGCGCGAAACTTGCCGAACTGCTCAAACTCGACGACAACGAGTCGATGGAACTGACGGACCAGTCCACGATGGCAGTACTTGCCTCGAACGCCAGGTCAGCTGGCTGAACGGAGACGAATAAAAAGTGCGAATCGGTGTGCTGGACCGGCTCGGGACGCGGGTCGTGGCGATGCTCACGGTGGCGTTGCTGCCCGTGGGGTTGATCGCGATCATGCAAACCCGCAGCGTGGTCACCCAGGCGGATGAACTTGCCCGCACGGCCCTTGTCGGCGTGACCCGCGCCCTGATGGAGCCGCAGGGCGACCTGACCCACGAAGGGTTCGCCGCCGCCCGCGTCCTGGCCGGGGCCCTCGTGCCCATGCTCGATGACCTTGAGGGGTGTTCGGCGCTGATGTCGGGCTTTGTGCGGGCACATCCGAATTTCACCATCGCCACCTTTGTCGATGCCGAGGGGCAATCCAGCTGCAATTCACGCAACCAGGTCGTGGATCTGTCCAACTCCGTGACCTACCAGACGATGCGCGACCGTCCCGCCCCGCGCATCGCCCGCATCGACACCGGCCGGCTTTCGGGGAGTACCGTGATCCTGATCTCGCAACCGGTGTTCGACGCGAACGAGCTGATCGGCCACGTCAGCCTGTCCCTGCCCACCGAAAACGTGCGCTTCGACATCGATACGGAGACAGAGCAGAAGCCGCTGGAAATGGTGCTGATCAATTCCCAGGGCGAGACGCTGATGACCGCCAGCCCGAACCCGGAGGCCAGCGATTTCCTGCCCGCCTATCGTGACCTGTCCACCTATCACTACCGCCGCGCCACCGCCTTTGCCGCCGATGACCGCGCGGGTGATGAACGACTTTATACCATCGTGCCGCTGATCCCCGGCATCGTCTTTGGCGTCGTGGTCTGGGATCTGCGCGACGTCCATGCCGAAACCGGCCTGATGAACCGCTCTGCCCTCGCCTTTCCGGTTCTGATGTGGGCGATCAGCCTGATCGTCTCCTATTTCGCGGTGCACCGGCTGGTCATCCGCTATGTCCGCATTCTGCGGGACAAGATGCGCTATTTCGGACGCGAGGGCGAACTGCTCGAAGCCGGCACCACCACGCTGCGCGGGATGCCCTCGGAGCTGCGCCAGATGGAGGAGACGTTCAACCACATGGTCGAGCGGATCACGCGCGACACGGCCGAGCTGGAAAACAACCTGCATGAAAAGAACGTGCTGCTGAAGGAAGTCCACCACCGAGTGAAGAACAATCTCCAGCTGATCGCCTCCATCATGAACATGGAGATGCGCAAGGCCTCCGCCCAGGAGACAAAGCTGACGCTGCGCCGCGTGCAGGACCGCATTCTGGGCTTGGCGACAGTGCATTCGAATCTCTACCAGACCTCTCGGCTGTCCAGCCTGCGCGCCGATGCGTTGCTGGAGGATATCGTGAACCATACGCTGCGCGGCTCTGTCGGGTTGGACGATGCCGCCGATGTCCATGTCACTCTGGAGGAGGCCGTTCTGGCCCCCGACCAGGCCGTGCCGCTGTCCCTTCTGGCGACGGAGGCCGCGACCAACGCGGCGAAATACCTGGGTCAACCGGAAACCGGCAAGCCCTGGATCCGCGTCGAACTGCTGCGCGACGGGCCCCGGCGGTTCGTGTTCTCCATCGCCAATTCCAAGGGCACGCGCCTTCAAAAGGATTGGGACCGGGAAGAATCCGGCCTCGGGTCGCAATTGATCCTGGCCTTCGCCTCCCAACTTGCCACCACGCCCGAGGTGACGGAGGACGAGGAGACCTACACCATGCGGATCGCCGTCTCGATCCCCGGCTCGGCCGAGAACGACAACCCCTGACGCTGACCGCCCCCCCGCGCCGCAAGACGGTGGCGTCGGGCGGGGCAGTGCCGGATCAGGCCCACTTGGCCAGGGGCGGCAGGCTCATCAATACGGCATCGGGATCATGGCCGGTCTCCAGCCCGAATTTCGTCCCCCGGTCATAGACCAGGTTGTATTCCGCATAGAGCCCGCGATGAATCAGCTGGGCCTCCTTCTCCGCAGAACCGAATTCCTGCGCGCGCCGGGCCTCCACCAGGGGCAGGTAGGCCGGAAGAAAAGCCGCGCCGACGTCGCGGATGAAGGCAAAGTCCCGCACCCAGTCGCCGCTGCAATGGTCATCCAGGAAAATCCCGCCGACGCCACGCGCACGTTTGCGATGCGGGATATAGAAATACTCGTCCGCCCAGGCCTTGAACCGGGGATAGAATTCCGCGTCGTGACGGTCGCAATGGGTTTTCTGCACGGCATGGAAATGGGCCGTGTCCTCGGGATATTCGATACAAGGGTTCAGGTCGGACCCGCCACCGAACCACCAGCCATGCGGGGTCCAGAACATCCGGGTGTTCATGTGCACCGCCGGTGCATGGGGGTTCTGCATATGCGCCACCAGTGAAATTCCCGAGGCCCAGAACCGCGGATCCTCCGCCATGCCGGGCAACCCCTTGCGCGCCGCCATCGCCGCCTGTGCCCGATCGCCCAGTACTCCGTGAACGGTGGAGATGTTCACGCCGACCTTCTCGAACACCCGGCCGCCGCGCATCACGCTCATCAGCCCGCCGCCGGCATCCGCGCCATCCTCCGAGGCGCGCCGCGTCGGCGTGACCTCGAACCGGCCCGGCGCCTTCTCTGACAGGGGGCCGGTGGTGTGGCTGTCCTCCAACCCTTCGAACGCGGTGACGATGCGGTCACGCAATTCCCGGAACCATGCGCTGGCCTCGGCCTTTTCGGCATCCATAACACTTGCATCGCTCATCGTGCCGCCCTCTTCGCTGTTCTGACAATGCGCCTGCGCCCGCAGCGCGGCTGCGCCCCTCAATGCGCGGGGGCCGCCACCGGGTCCAGCAGGGTGCGTCCGCCATCCACCGTCACGATCTGCCCGGTCATGAAGGACGAAGCATCGCAGGCCAGGTATTGCACCGCTTCCGCCAGCTCCCCCGGTGCCGCGATCCGCTGTAGCGGGGTGTGATCCTCGATATCTTCGCGGTAGTCACGATTATCCTTCAGCGCCGATTTCAGGCTGGCCGACATCACCGACCCGAAGGCCACGGCATTCACGCGGATCCGGTGCGGCGCCAGCGCCACGGCCAGCGACCGGGTCATCTGGTCCAGCGCGGCGGTGGAAATCGAATAGGCCAGCAGGTCAGGATGCGTGCGCCGCGCCGCGATGGAGGACAGGTTGACGATGGCACCGGCACTGCCGCTTTCCTGGCCCTCCGATTGCTTGATCATCCGCTTGGCGACGATCTGGCTCATCCGCAGGGCGGTCAGCAGGTTCTGCCGCAACAATTGCTCCACCGCGTCGTCATCGGGGTTCAGCGGGTCCGAAACCTCGACCTGACGCGACCCGTTGACCAGGATATCCACCTTGTCGAAGGCGTCGATCGTGGCGGAGAGCAGATTCACCTGTGCCAGCTTTTCCCGCAGGTCACCGGCGAAATAGCGGATGTTGTCCTCTTCCCGCGTCTCGCCCAGTTCCCGGACCAGCTGGTCCTCGTCCATGTCGGCAAAGACGACATTGGCCCCCTTGTCGGCGAACAGCTTTCCGATGGCCAGCCCGATACCGTTGGCGGCCCCCGTGACGATGGCGGTCTTGCCCGCGATGGAGAATGACATGGCGTCCCCTTATGCCGGATCGGCGCCAAGGCCGATCTTTCGCGATGTTCCGTCAGCCGCGTTTGCGGCCCGCAGAACGACGCGGTCGCGCGGCCTCGAACAATTTGAATTTCCCGTCTCCGCCGAGTTCAGACCACTCGCCGAACACCTCGTCCAGAGTCTTTTCGTACCCCAGATGGCGGTTCGCCACCATGAAAAGCCGCCCCGAGGGCGACAGGCAAGCCGCCGCTGACCGGATGAAGGCACGGCCCAGCTCGGGATCGGCGGATCGTGCGGTGTGAAACGGCGGATTCATGATCACCAGGTCGGCGCCACGTTCGGGCCGCCACTGGCGCGCATCGGCCCAGTGAAAGGCGACGCGCGGGTCGGGCAGGTTGATCCGGGCGGCCTCCACGGCGGCGTGATCGGATTCCACCAGATCGACATGGGTGATCTTCTCCTGCGCCAGCAGGCGATGCGTCAGGTATCCCCAGCCGCCCCCCAGATCAACGGCGCGCCCCTTCAGCCCCTCGGGCAGCGCATCCCCCAGCAGCGCGGAGGCAGGATCGATCCCATCCGCGGAAAAGACCCCAGGCGCGGTGACGAACCCGCCCGCGACCTGCTGGCGGTCGGGCGCGGCCCAATCGGCGAAAACACCGGGCGCCGCGTCGAACCAGAACAGCTTGCCATGGGCCTTGTTGATCGGCCCTTCGACCGGCACCCGCTTGCGGCATTCGCGCAGCAGGGCGTCGGCGCCGTCTTCCTTCTGGCCATCGACGATCACCGGCCCGCCCGACAGCGCGGCGGCCTGGGCGATCAGGGCGCGGGCCTCCGCCTTGGCGCGGGGCAGGCAGACCACGATCGCGGCGAAATCGCCCTGCGCCGTGACGGCGACATCCATGCCGCGCCGCTGCAATTGATCATGCACCGGGGCATCCCCGGTCACGATGGTGACATCCGCGGGCAGAGCCGACAGGTCGGCATCGGCGCGCGGCGCAAACAGGCCGATGCGGCCGTCGGGCAGGATCAGCCCGCCCTCAAGGGCAAGGCGAAGACGTTGGGACACCATGGCCCGCGCCTATTCCTTTTCCATGGTACATTGCAACGGATGCTGATGGCGGCGGGCGAAATCCATCACCTGCGCCACCTTCGTCTCCGCGATCTCGTGACTGAAGACCCCGACCACGGCGACGCCCTTCTTGTGCACGGTCAACATGATCTCGAACGCCTGCGCGTGGGTCATGCCGAAGAATTGTTCCAGCACCGCGACGACGAATTCCATCGGCGTGTAATCGTCGTTCAGCAACAGCACCTTGTAGAGCGGCGGCCGTTTCGTGCGCGGCTTGGTGTCGACAACGACAGAGGTGTCGTCATCGTCGTCCGTGGGGCCGGACAGGATCAGGGGCCGCAGATTCGTCATCGCGTTCACGCTCGTTGCATCAGTCACAGGGTTTTCCGTTGTCGGGCCTTCTATATAACGTCCGCGTCCTTCGGGAAAAGAGGCAGCTCGGGCGAGGCAGCAAAGATATGGCACAAAAGATCACCACAATCGGCTTCGATGCCGATGATACGCTGTGGCACAATGAACGGTTCTTCCGCCTGACGCAGCACCGATTCGCTGCGCTGCTTGCCGATTATACCGACCGCGCCACCCTGGAGGCCCGCCTGCTGGCGGCAGAGCGTCGCAACCTGGGGCAGTACGGTTTCGGGATCAAAGGGTTTGTCCTTTCGATGATCGAAACCGCGTTGGATGTGACCGGCGACCGGGTGCCCGGCCCGGTGATCCGCGACCTGATCGCCGCCGGCCAGGAGATGCTGCGCCACCCCATCGACCTGCTGCCCGCCGCGCGGCTGGCCGTGGAAACACTCGCCCGCGACCGGCGCGTGTTGTTGATCACCAAGGGCGACCTTCTGGACCAGGAACGCAAGCTGGCGCAATCGGGCCTGGGCGATCTGTTTCACGGGGTGGAGATCGTCTCTGACAAGACAGCTTCGCGCTATGCGGCGATCTTCGACCGGCACGGCGACGGCGCCGCGCGCGGGCTGATGGTCGGGAATTCGATGAAATCAGACGTGTTGCCGATGATTTCGGCGGGGGGCTGGGGGGTTTTCGTGCCCCATGGCGTTGCGTGGGAAATCGAACACGCGGACCCGCCAGGTGATTCCCCTCGCTACCGCGAGATCGCCGATCTGGGGGCATTGCCGCCTCTGGTTGCAGCCATCGGGTAGGGATGCCGAATTTTGCAAATGCGGTGTTACAGCCTGACATGACGCCCAAATTGTGCCGTTTTTGCCGATATAGTATGCACAGAGGTCAACGAAACCACATCTCGCGGATGTATACACCGATCAGAAATACCCGCTCTGAATGAGTGCTTTGCCGCCTTGGCGACCATGTGTTACATCTGAGTTAATCAATAATACGGCCAGTCGATAAAAAAGCGGCGGCCAGAGGCAGATAAAAGGTGAGAGACGTGATACGACGGCGCCGGGAAGCGCTGTACGGCAGGCTTTCCAAATTCCTGACAGTTTGTTTGTGTGTATGTCTGGTTTTCGCGCAAGAGGCGAAATCGGCTGAATATGCAGCTATGGTAATGGATGCGAGATCCGGGGAGGTGCTGCATTCACGCAATGCGGACAAACGCCTTCATCCCGCTTCGCTGACCAAGATGATGACACTCTACATCGCCTTCGAGGCGGTGCGGAACGGAGAAATTTCCCTGGACACAGAGGTCACGGTGTCGCGCAACGCGGCGTCCGAGGAACCGTCCAAGCTGGGCCTCAAGACCGGCCAGAAGATCAAGCTGCGCTACCTGATCCGCGCGGCGGCGATCAAATCAGCCAATGACGCGGCCACCGCCATCGGGGAGGCGATCTCGGGTTCCGAGGCGGCCTTTGCCAAGCGGATGACCCGCACGGCCAAGGCCCTGGGCATGAACAACACGACGTTCCGCAACGCCCACGGGCTGACCGCGTCCGGGCACCTGTCCACCGCCCGCGACATGACCAACCTGGGCCGGCACCTGCTGTTCGATTACAACGAGTATTACCACCTTTTCGGACGCACGCAGATCAATGTGCCGGGCCGGACTCTCTACAACACGAACCGCCGCCTGCTGGGCAATTACAAGGGCGCCGACGGGATCAAGACGGGCTATACCCGTGCCGCCGGGTTCAACCTTGTCGCCTCGGCCGAGAAGGGCAACGAACGGATCATCGCCACGATCTTCGGTGGCCGGTCCTCGGCCTCACGCAATGCCAAAATGGCCGAGCTGCTGGACCTCGGGTTCAAACGCTCGCCCAACATGGTGGCCACCGTCGCGCCCCAACGCCCCGCCTACCTGGGCAAGGTCGCCGGCGTGACCCGCAGCTCCGGCAAGACGATCCGCCTGATGACCGCCGTCACCCGCAGCCTGCGCCCCAATGCGCGGCCCGTCAGCCACCCGGTCGTGCTGGCCGCCATTGCACAGCAGGTGGCACAGCATCCTGCACCGGACCTGCCACCACAGGTCGCGGAGGCGATTGTGACCCCGCCCGAGACACTGCCGGCCGCCACCGTGACCGCGCAGACCGCGCCCACCCCCGGCGACACGCAGGCGCAGGCAGCGGCGGTGCAAGTGGCGCTGGCCTCTGCCGACGTGACGCCGGTGGCCCGGCCCTCTACCCTTATGGATCAGTTCCCCACCGCCCTGCCGGCCGAGGAACAGCCCCCCGTGCGAGAGGTCGTCACCCGGATCTCCACCTCTGGCGGGCGGCATTGGGGGATCAACGTCGGGCGCTATACTTCGCAGGACCGCGCTCAGCGGGTGTTGCTGAAAACCGCCCTGAACGAGATCGAGACGCTGGATGGCGCCCTGCGCAAGGTGTCACGCAAACCCACGGGGTTCGATGCCAATTTCATGGGCCTGTCGCGCGAAATGGCGGATCTTGCCTGCCGCAGATTGCAGGCGCGCAACCAGACTTGCTTCATGATCGGGCCGGGCACCTGATCGACCGCCCCGCCGGGTCGATGCGGCAAAGGGGCGAACAGATCGACCATCCGGTTCCCTCCCGGTGACGCCGTCAGAACTCCTCTGGCGGCGTCACTGTTTCAGCGCATTGTAACACCCGCCCGAAGCCCTTCGGTTCAGGGTTTCGGATGGGCATCCCATTGGTCGGACAGCACGCGTTGGGAATCGCCGTCCGGATCGTCATATTGGTTGCTGCGCACAGTGTAGACAAAGGCCACGAGGCCAACGCCACCGAGCAGCAGGGAAACGGGTATCAGCCAGACCAGAACGTCCATGGCACGTCACCTCAGTCGCAAGGCATTCAGGGACACCGTGACGGAGCTGGCCGACATGGCCAGCGCCGCGATCAGCGGGGTGGCCAGGCCAGCCACCGCCAAAGGCACGGCGACGAGGTTGTAGACCGTCGCAATGCGGAAATTCTCACGAATGCGGATCGTCGCGCGAGTGGCGGTGATCAATGCCTTCGGAATGGGCGCCAGGTCGCCGCCCAACAGCACCACATCGGCAGCCACCCGCGCAGCATCCAGCGCCGTGGCCGGCGAGATCGAGGCATGAGCGGACCTTAGCGCAGCCGTGTCGTTCAATCCGTCCCCCACCATCAGCACCCGCGCCCCCGCCGCTTGCAACGCGGTGATTCGCGCGGCCTTCTCCTCGGGCAGGGCGGCGGCCTGCCAATCGGTGATCCCCAGTTCGGCGGCGAGGGCCTGGACCACGGGCACGCGGTCGCCCGACAACAGGATCACCCGCTTGCCCGCCGCTTGCAGATCCGTCACGGCCTGCGCCGCGCCCCGGCGCAAACGGTCTGTGAACTGCAGGGCCAAGGGCACGCCCTGCCCCGGTTGAAACCAGGTCGCGGTCAGATGTGTCTCACCCTCCGCCACGTCCGGTCCTGCCCATCCGGCACGGCCCAGGCGCAGGCGCTGGCCCTGCCATTGGCCTTCGGTGCCGTGGCCGGGGATTTCCCGCAGGTCGGCCACCGCGGCGGGGATTACCCCGCATCCCCGCAACGCCGCGGCCAGCGATTGCGCCAGCGGGTGGGCGGATGCTTCTGCCAGTGCAAGGACCAGCGGGCGCTGCTCCGGCCGCAGGACGGACAGGTCGCAGGGCTGTGGCGCGCCTTCGGTCAGGGTGCCGGTCTTGTCGAAGACCACGGTATCGACCTGGGCCAGCCGCTCCAGCGCGGTTTCATGTTTCACCAACAGCCCACGCCGGAACAATCGGCCCGAGGCCGCCGTCGTCACCGCCGGCACCGCCAACCCCAGGGCGCAGGGGCAGGTGATGATCAGCACGGCGGCGGCGATGTTCAGCGCCACACGCAAGTCGCCTGTGCCCAGGTACCAGCCCGCGAAGGCCAGCGCCGACAGGACGTGCACACCCGGCGCATAAAGTTTCGCCGCGCGGTCGGCCAGGGGCGTATATTGCGCCCGCCCGCTTTCGGCGATGGCGACCAGATCGGCCATCCGGTGCAGCGCCGTGTCCGCCCCCACGGCGGTGGCCCGGACCACCAGCGGCCCGGTCAGGTTGACCTCTCCCGCGCTGACCTCCTGCCCCGGCGCGGCGGGCACCGGCAGCGTTTCGCCCGTCAGGAGAGAGCGGTCTATCTCCGACGCGCCTTCGGCGATCACCCCGTCCACCGGCATCCGCGCGCCCGGACGAACACGCAGAAGATCACCGGGCACCAGGTCACCCACGGGCACGGTTTCTTCCACGCCGTCCCGCAGGCGCAGGGCGCGGGGCACTTCCAGCGCGGCCAGTTCCTCGGCCGCGGACCGGGCGATGGCCCGTGTCCGGTGATCCAGGTAGCGCCCGGCCAACAGGAAGAAGGTCAACGTCAGCGCCGCGTCGAAATAGGCATGCGCCCCGCTCAGCGCCGTTTCCCAGAGGGAGGTGCCCAGGGCCAGCAGGATCGCCAGCACGATCGGCACATCCATGTTCAGCCGCCGTACCGACAGCGCCGCCCAGGCATTGGCAAAGAACGGCCGCGCGGCAAAGGCGATGGCCGGCAGGGTGATCGCCGCGCTGATCCAATGGAACAGGTCGCGCGTGGCGTCGGTCGCCCCGGACCAGACCGCCACGGACAACAGCATCACGTTCATGGAGGCAAAGCCCGCCACCGCCAACCGCATCAGCAGATCGCGCCCGGCGCGGTCGGTGCGGGTGGCGGCGATGGTCCCCTCGTCCAGCTCCTGCGCCTCGAACCCGGCGGCGGCCAGGGCGGCGATCAGCCGCTCGGCCCCCGCCTCCCCCTTTACCTGTACGCGTTTCAGCGACAGGTTCACCCGCGCCTCCGTCACCTCGGGCAGGGCGTTCAGCGTGGTTTCCACCGTGTCGATACAGGCCGCGCAATGGATCGTCGGCAGGGACAGGGTGATCCGCGCATCCCGCAGCGCGGCCTGCGCCACCTGCTGCGCCGAGGGGGCGGCGGCGCAGGCCGGGCAGGCAGAGATCGGCGCTGAGGGGGCCATCAGCGCGCCCATCACACGCCCCGCCGCACATGCAGGATGACGCGCTGACGGAACTCCGTCCCGTCCTCCGCCACCGCCAGCATCCGCAGGTTCCAATTGCCCGGCCCAAGGTCCAGCGGCGCGACGTAGCGCGCGCCGTCAAACGCCAACACCGGGGTCACGTCCTGCGCCACATGGGTCGCGCGCCCCACCACCGCCTGCAAATCTCGCACCCGCACCGGCGCGCCGGCGGTATCGGTGATCGACAGATGCACCATTCCGTCCTGCCAATCGGCAAGAATGGTCCAGCCCAGGGCCTCCTGCGCGGCGCGGCGTCGATCGAACTCCTGACTGGCGACGTAGGAATTCTTGACCTCCAACCCGGGGAAGGTCCGCACCGCCTGCGTCGCCATCACCAGATTCACCGTGATGATCACGCCAAAAGCCGCGACGAATCCGGTCCCGACATGCCAGCCGCGCAGGCGAAACCCGCCACCGCGATTGCCCGTCTCCTGCACCTTGTCCATCAGTTTGCCTTTCCGTTGAAGATCGTGTCGCGGCTGGCGCGGTCGCCGTTCAGGACGTCCTCGATCCAGAACCGGATCTGTGCCACCTCTGCCTCGGCCGGGGGGCTGCCCGGCGGCGCGATCACGTAGACCCGCGCCAGCTGCGCGCTGTCTGCGGGCACGGTGACCCGCGCACCGGCCACGCCTTCGACCTGAAGGGCCAGCGCCGGGTCTCCGCCGACATGCAGCGTGAAGGCGCGGGTCTCGCCGTGCTTGTTGCGCAGACGGATGTCGTAGGTGTTTCGGATCGAACCGTCGGACAGGGTGACAAAGGTCGGATTGCGCACCGGCGCGACGGTCATGTCGATATCGGGCCGGATGAACAGCGCAAAGACCAGCGCCACCCCCACCAGCGCCCAGAGCGCGGTATAAAGCAGGGTACGGGGCCGCAGCACATGCTGGCGGACGGGACGCGGTGCGGCGCCCTCGCGTTCGGCACGCTCGTCGGTCAGCGCCATGTAGCCGATCAGCCCGCGCGGCTGACCGATCCGGTCCATCACATCGTCGCAGGCGTCGATGCACAGCGCGCAGGTGATGCAGGCCAACTGTTGCCCGTCGCGGATATCGATGCCCATCGGGCAGACGTTCACGCAGGCGTTGCAATCGATGCAATCGCCCGGCATGCCCGGCTGCGACGCTACCGGCCCGCCCACGCCCGAGGGCATGCCCGGCATCGGCACGAAAGGCGCGGCGCCCCCGGCGCGGTCGCCGGCCGCACGGGCCTGGGCCTCGGCCTGCTCGGCCAGGGCGCGGCGCCGCTTGCCCTTGCCGCGCGGCTCCCCCCGCCATTCGCGATAGGCGACGGTGATCGTGTCCTCGTCCATCATCGCCGCCTGGATACGCGGCCAGGGGCAGGCATAGATGCAGATCTGTTCCCGCGCGAACCCGCCGAACACGAAGGTGGTCAGGGTCAGCACCGCCATGGTGGAATAGGCCACCGGATGCGCCTGCAAGGTCACCAGATCGCGCAGCAGCGTCGGCGCATCCGCGAAGTAGAAGACCCAAGCCCCGCCGGTGGCCAGACCGATCAGCAGCCAGGCGGCCCATTTCGTCAGCCGCAGCCGGGCCTTGCGCAGATCCCATCCCTTCTGCCGGTGCAGACGCAGACGGGCGTTCCGGTCGCCTTCGATCCAGCGTTCGACCAGGATGAACAGGTCGGTCCACACCGTCTGCGGGCAGGCATAGCCGCACCAGACCCGGCCCAGCGCCGAGGTGAACAGGAACAGCCCCAGCCCCGCCATCACCAGCAACCCGGCCACGAAGTAGAATTCATGCGGCCAAATTTCGATCCAGAAGAAGAAGAACCGCCGCCCGGCCATGTCCACCAACACCGCCTGGTCCGGCAGGTTCGGTCCCCGGTCCCACCGGATCCAGGGGGTCAGGTAATAGATCCCCAGCGTCACCGCCATGATCAGCCATTTCAGGCTGCGGAACCGACCGGAGACGCGGCGGGGAAAGATCGGCTCGCGCGGGGCATAGAGATTGCGGGGCGTGTCGGGAGTGGCAGAGGACATGGGAGGCCAGCCTGTGGTCGCGGAAGTTGGCCCCTTCCTCTCAGCCGCGCGACGCGCCGGCCTTGACCTGTGTCAAGCCGGAGGCCTCAGTTGCATCCCTGCGACATCTTTTCCACCGCGCCGACCTGGCCGCGCATCCAGCGCAGGAACGCCCGCACCAGAGGGCGCTGCGAACCGGGGCGGTGGACAAGGAAATAGCCCTTCTTGCGGGTATCCTCGAACAGCAGGCGCAGGCGGCCGGCAGCGATGTCCGGTTCGGCGAAGGCGCGGGCCATGACGGCCACACCCTGGCCGTTGCGCGCCGCGTCCAACACCATGTTGCCTGGCAGGGAGGTCACGCCCTGCCGCAATTCCAGCGTGGCGCCATGGGCCTGCATGAATTCCGTCGCCTCCGAGGTGCCGAGTTCCTGCAACCAGTGATAGGCGGTCAGGTCATCGGGCGTCACCGGCCCACCATGCCCTACCAGTTCAGGCGCGCCGATGATGGCAATGGGGGTCAGCAGCAGCAGATCGGCCGCCAGACCGGGCCAATCGCCGTTGCCATAGCGCACCGCCGCGTCAAAGGCGCCGGGCCCGACGTCCCGCAATTCGGGCGACGGGTCGATCATCAGCGACACGCCGGGATGGCGGCGCCGGAAATCCGCCATGCGCGGCATCAGGAAGGACGAGGCAAACGCCGGTGTGGTGGAGATCGTCAACGGCCGCATCGCGTCCTGTCCGGTCAGCCGTTCGGTGACCTCGATCACGCCGGCCAGCCCGTCCAGCACTGCATCGGCCAAAGCGCGACCATCCAGGGTCAGGTCCAGCTGCCGCCCGCCGCGCCGCACCAGCGCCAGGCCCAGATGCGCCTCCAGCTGCTTGATCTGCTGGCTGATCGCGGCATGAGAGACGTTCAGCCGGGCACCGGCCTCCACGGTCGAGCCGGTCTCCGCCAGGGCGGCCAGGGCGCGCAGCGCTGTCAGCGGAGGCAGGCGGGTCCAATCTATCATGTAAGGCAGGCTAACATGTGCGGATCATTCCTGAATAGGGACTTCACCCGCGTTGAGCTATTCAATTGTCATGGTTCAGATCGAAAGGAAGGACCCATGTTCAATGTATTCGCAAGAACGTTCCTGACTGCCAGCCGCAACGATGGTTGGCGCAAGCCGGACGCCAGCCAGACGGTGCGGAAATGATCGACCCCATCGTTTTTCATCCCGAGGCCGTGCAGCCGCGCTGCCGTCTCCTGCGGCGGCAACCCCGCCCACGGGTCCGGCCAAGGCGCGGATGGCACCCGCCAAGCTGGTGGTAGCGCAGGCCGCGCCGCCACCGTGACAGATTGCGCTCCCCGCGCAAACTTGCGCCCCCGTCCGATCCGGCCGGGGGCGCCTTTTTTGGTGCTGAAATCACTTCGGGAACAATGCGCTGCAAACGGGTCGCCCGGCCTGCGAACATCGGGGGGCCTGCGATTGTCGGGGGGATGGCACCGGCCGCCGCGGGAAACGCGTGAACAGGTCGGGCGGCCGGTACCGGCCCCGCCCTTCGGGGCGGGGAGATCTGGCAGGGGTTATTCGCCCCCGCCCAATTGGTGCACATAGGCGGCAACGGCCCGCAATTGCGACTCGCTCAGCCGGGCGGACCAGGCGGGCATGACGCCAAAGCGCGCATTGCTGACCGTTTCGTGCAGGGCGTCGTACTCGCCTCCATACAGCCAGATCGCATCCGTCAGGTCCGGCGCGCCCTGATCCCGATCGCCGGTCCCTGCATCGCCGTGGCACGCCGCGCAATTGTCGGCGAAGACAGTGGCGCCCAGTTCCAGCACGCTGGCATCGCGCGGCGTGCCGGACAGCGCCATGACATGGTTGACCACGGCGTCGATCTCGGCGTTCTCCAGCAGTTCGTCCCGGCCAAAGGCAGGCATCTCGGAATAGCGCGTATCGGGATCCTCGTCGGTGCGGATGCCGTGGCTGATGGTGGCATGGATCGCCGCCATGTCACCGCCCCACAGCCAGTCGTCGTCCAGCAGGTTGGGATATCCCACAGCCCCCGCCGCGCCAGAGCCGTGGCATTGCGCGCACCAGGTCTTGAACACTGCGCCACCTGCGGAAACGGCATAGGCGTTCAACGCAGGATCCTGTGCGATCAGCTCCAGCGGAGTTTCGGCCAGCGCCTGATTGATGCCGGAATTGGCCAGGTCGACAGCGGCAATGTCCTGCGCCACTTCGGCGCGGGTGGAATAGCCCAGCAGCCCGGGCGTCGCGCCTCGGATCAGCGGCCAGGCGGGAAAGGCGATGGTATAAAGCACCGCCCAGACGATGGTGGCGTATAGCGTCCACAGCCACCAGCGCGGCAGGGGGGTGTTCAGCTCTTCGATGCCATCCCATTCATGGCCGGTCGTGCCGTGCCGGTCCTTCAGATCATCGCTCATCTCGGGCCTCCTTGTCGGCGCGGGCCGGCGCGGTGGCGGGCCGGGTTTCGTTGCGAAACGGAATCGCGGCCGTGTCGGCATAGGTGCGGCGGCTGCCGGGGCGAAAGACCCAGGCGATCACCCCCGCGAAGAACAGGAACAGCGCCAGCAATGCCCAGCTGTCCGCGAATTCACGCATAAGGGAATAGGTGTCCATGACGGTCTCCTTAACGGCTGGCGTCGGGCGTGAAGGTCGAGAAATCGACCAACGTGCCCAGCATCTGAAGATAGGCGATCAGGGCGTCGGCCTCGGAAATGCCGGGGCGTCCGTCGAAATTGCGCACCTGCACCGCATCGCCGTAGCGGTCGATCAGCCCGTCCCAATCGCTTTCGGGATCGGCCTGGTCGCGGAAATCGGCCTGGGCGCTGGCGATCATCTCGTCCGTGTAGGGCACCCCGACAAAGCGATGGGTGCGCAGCAGGTCGGCGACATGCTCCCCCTCCACCAGCGTGTTTTCGAGAAAGCCGTATTTGGGCATCACCGATTCCGGCACCACCGATTGCGGATCGCGCAGGTGATCGACATGCCATTCGTCGGAATAGCGCCCCCCCACCCGGGCCAGATCCGGCCCGGTGCGTTTCGACCCCCATTGGAACGGGTGGTCGTATTTCGATTCCGCCGCCAGGGAGTAATGGCCATAGCGCTCCACCTCGTCGCGCATCGGGCGGATCATCTGGCTGTGACAGACGTAGCAGCCTTCGCGCACGTAGATGTCGCGGCCCGTCAGTTCCAGCGGGGTATAGGGGCGCACACCCTCCACGTCCTCGATCGTGTTTTCCAGGTAGAACAGCGGCGCGATCTCGACGATGCCGCCGATGGTCACCACCAGGAAGGAAAAGACCAGCAGCAGCGTGGCGTTCTTTTCCAGGATGGCGTGCCGGTCCAGGAAGGAGCGGCGCTTTGGCCGCTCCCCCGTTCCGGTGGCCGAGGCGGGCATCGGTGCCTTGGTGTTGTCAGCCATGATCGTATCTCCTTAGGCCGCCGGGACCAGCCCGTGGGCGTCCTGCTGTGCCGGTTGGCGTTTCACGGTGAGGTAGAGGTTGACGCACATGATGATCGCCCCGGCGAGGTACATGACCCCCCCCAATCCACGCACCACGTACATCGGGAACTTGGCGGCGACGGTGTCGGCAAAGGAGTTCACCAGGAACCCGTTGGCGTCCACCTCGCGCCACATCAGGCCCTCCATGATGCCGGTCACCCACATCGCGGCGGCGTAGAGAACGATGCCGATCGTGGCGAGCCAGAAGTGCCAGTTCACCATCGGCAGGGAATAGACCTCCCGCCGGTTCCACAGCTTGGGCACCAGGAAATAAAGCGCGCCAAAGGTGATCATCCCGTTCCAGCCCAAGGCGCCGGAATGCACGTGCCCGATGGTCCAGTCCGTGTAATGCGACAGGGAGTTCACCGCCCGGATCGACATCATCGGCCCTTCGAAGGTGGACATGCCGTAGAAACCGATGGCAATCACCATCATGCGGATCACGGGGTCGGTGCGCAGCTTGTCCCAGGCGCCCGACAGGGTCATCAACCCGTTGATCATGCCGCCCCAGCTGGGCATCCACAGCACGATGGAAAACACCATCCCCAGGGTCGAGGCCCAGTCCGGCAGGGCGGTGTAATGCAGGTGGTGCGGCCCGGCCCAGATGTACAGGAAGATCAGCGCCCAGAAGTGGATGATCGACAGCTTGTAGCTGTAGACCGGCCGCTCGGCGCGCTTGGGGACGAAGTAATACATCATCCCCAGAAACCCGGCGGTCAGGAAGAAGCCGACGGCGTTGTG
Source organism: Pseudooceanicola aestuarii (assembly GCF_010614805.1). Classification (NCBI taxonomy): domain Bacteria; kingdom Pseudomonadati; phylum Pseudomonadota; class Alphaproteobacteria; order Rhodobacterales; family Paracoccaceae; genus Pseudooceanicola; species Pseudooceanicola aestuarii. The sequence goes on along the minus strand of NZ_JAAFZC010000001.1, from coordinate 1,514,203 downwards.
CCCGTACCACCATTGCGTCATGGCGTCCTGCACGCCGGCGAAGACCTGCACCGACTTGCTGCCCCAGATGCTGACCGGGATCGACAGATTGTTGATCACATGCAGCATCGCCACCGTGACGATGAAACTGAGGTAGAACCAGTTGGCGACGTAGATATGCGGCTCTCTCCGCTTGATGATCGTGCCCAGGAACACCGCCAGATAGGCCAGCCAGACTATGGTAAGCCACAGGTCCACGTACCATTCCGGTTCGGCGTATTCCTTGGATTGCGTCGCGCCCAGCAGGTAGCCGCTGGCGGCCAGCACGATGAACAGCTGGTAGCCCCAGAAGACGAACCAGGCCAGGTTCCCGCCCCAAAGCCGCGCGGCAGAGGTCCGCTGTACCACGTAGAAAGACGTGGCGATCAGCGCGTTGCCCCCAAAGGCGAAGATCACCGCCGAGGTATGCAGGGGCCGCAGCCGGCCGAAATTGGCGAAGCCTTGCGCCCAGTCGAAATTCAACATTGGAAAGGCCAGTTGAAAGGCGATCACGGTCCCCACCAGGAACCCGACCACCCCCCAGAAACAGGTGGCAACCACGCCATAGCGGATCACCCCGTCCATGTAGCGGCCCGAGGGGTCGGCGGCCGGGGTCTCTGCCTCTTCGCCCGTGGATCTGAGCACCCAAAGGAACATCCCCGCCGCGATCACCATGATCGTCAGGGCATTCACCTCGTAGGCCAGGTCGCGCGCATACCCGGCCGCGATCGCGCTGAACAGCGTGATCAGGCCCAGCACGACCAGCTTGATTGCGTTTGTCATCTGCATGTCCCTTCCGTCCGTCCGGCGCGGGCGGGTCTGCCGCGGCCGCAATTCTTGACGGAACGGGTATCTCCCGGTGCGGGGCGGCCTGCGTTGATTCAGGTCAACGGATCGGTGCGAATTTGTTGATGTGGATCAAGGTCGGGCGGGGGTGACACCCTATGCTGGTCGGCGGGAACGCGTGTTTTCGGAGACCGGACACATGCAATACAAGACCATTCAGACCTTTCTGACCGACGCCGACACCCTGCCGGATCTTCTCGCCCGGTCCGAACAGCTGGCCGAGAGGTTCGATGCCCATCTGGACGCGATCTGCCTGGGCGTGGACCGGACGCAGACGGGCTATTACTACGCCGAGGGCAGTGCCCTGCTGGTGCAGGAATCGCTGACCCGCGCCGAGCTCGAAGCCCAGGCGCTGGAACGGCAGGCGCGCAAGATCCTGACGTCCTCCGCCGCCCGTTGGGCCCTCCCGACGGAGGTGGCGCAGATGATCGACCTGGGCCGCCATGTCACCGCCCATGCGGGCTTTGCCGACCTGGTGGTGCTGCCGCGCCCCTATGGCGACGGCCGCGGGATCGAGCTGGAGCCCCTGCTGGAGGCGGCATTGTTCGACGGCCGCGCGCCGATCCTGGTGCTGCCCGACAGCGGCGCCTGCGCCCCCCGGCCCGAGACCATCGTGCTGGCCTGGAACGAAAGCCCCCAGGCCATGGCCGCCGCCCGCGCCGCGCTGCCGTTCCTGCGCGCCGCCAAGACGGTGCATGTCCTGGTAATCGACCCGCCGACCCACGGTCCGGGCCGGTCCGACCCCGGCGGGATGCTGGCGAACTGGCTGGCCCGCCATGGCGCCCGGCCGCGCGTCCAGGTGCAGGCCCGAACCCTGCCCCGGATCAGCGACGTGATTCTGCGCCATGCCGAAGAGGTCGGCGCCGGAATGGTGGTGATGGGCGCCTATGGCCATTCCCGGTTTCGGGAGGCGATTCTCGGCGGGGCGACCCGCGAGATGCTGCAAAAGGCGGCGCTGCCGGTACTGATGGCCCATTGAAATCGGCGCAAGGGGCGGAATTCGGGCGACTTGAGGTCAATTACAGCCAGCCAAACCGGTTTCGGCGGCGATTTCTGCCCCCCGGCAGGCGAAATTTTTCACGCGGCGGGGGCCGAAATGCGGCCTGCAAGTGCGCCGATCAACTTGTAGTTGCGCCTCGCCGCGACCAAGCGGCCCCTGCGCCCACGGTTCCGTCATCTCCGGATTCGGCGATCAGCCGGGCGAAATCGGGAACGGTGACGTGGCGCTTGCCTTCCAGGATGATCACCCCGTCCTTCTTCAACGCCGAGATCTGGCGGCTGACCGTCTCCAGCGTCAGACCCAGGTAATCGGCCATCGCCTCGCGGGTCAGAGGCAGGTCGAACACCAGGCCGCCCGGCTTCGGCATGACGCCCAGATCGGAACTGCGGCGCCCGATGATGGCCAGCAGGCTGGCGATCTTCTCCCGCGCCGTCTTGCGGCCCAGGACCAGCATCCACTCGCGCGCGGCATCCAGTTCATCCAGCGTCATCTGCAAAAGCCGCTGTGCAACATGGGGCGTACGCTCCATCATTTCCTCGAACGGTTTCTTGCGGAAACAGCACATTACCAGGTCAGTGGTGGCCACGACATCATAGGCCGCGCCTTGTCGCCCGGGTCGGCCGACGAAATCCGACGGCAGCAGCAGACCCACCATCTGGGTGCGCCCGTCTTCCATCCCCTGGGTCAGGGTCGCGATCCCCGAGACGACGGAACCGACGAAATCCATGCGATCCCCGGACCAGACCACGGTCTGACCGGCCTGGAAGGAGCGGTAGTATTTCATCTCCTCCAGCCGATCCAGCTCGTCCCCGTCGCAGCGCGCGCAGACGGCTCGATGGCGGATCGGACATTCCGAACAATTCTGATGCCGGGCGGGGGCGGCGACGCTTTGTTGAAACATGTCTTGCAACCTCCAGTTGTTAACTTAATTTTATTGCAATGCCGTCATTGCGAAATATACATACAGGATGCGTATGACTCAACTCACCCGGCCCGGAATGTACGACGCGCTGCGGCCCCGGTACATCACTTACCCGACAGAGTCACAGTTCTCCGGCGCGGTGTCCGCTGTGAACCATGCGGACTGGATCGGCACCATTCCCGAGGCGGCGCGGATCTCCGCGAAGGTCAGCTTTCCCTTTTGTCGGAGGTTGTGCTGGTTCTGCACGTCACCCGCACAGGCAGCCAGGACAGAGGCACCGTTGATCGCTTACCTGTCTAACATCTCTGCCGAACTGACGCTGCTGTCCCGGCATCTTCCCAGCGGCGTGAAATTGTCGCGCCTGCATTGGGGCGGCGGCACCCCTTCCCTGATGGGCCCCGAAATGATCGCCGGCCTGGCCCGCGCCATCACCGCCGTCCTTCCGCTGGAAGATGACGCCGAATTCACGGTCGAGATCGACCCGAACGAGATCGACCCCCCCCGGATGCGCGCATTGCGGGCCGCCGGCATGACCCGCGCCATCATCGGCGTGCAGGATTTCGACCCCGAGATCCAGGCCTGCATCGGCCGTGCCCAAAGCTACGAGGTCACGCGGGAAGCCATCCAACTGGTGCGTGAACACGGCATTTCCCGCATCGATGCAGAGATCCTCTATGGCTTGCCGCATCAAAGTCGGGTGCGCATCACCGACAGCATGCAAAAGCTGCTGCTTCTGGCGCCAGACCGCGTGACCCTGACGCAATATGTCCACGCCCCCGGCCTGTCGCCCCGGCAGAACATGATCCCCACCAGTGCCCTGCCCAGCCCCGCCGAGCGGCTGGACCTGTTTGAAACCGCCCGAAAACTGCTTAGCTGGGACAGCTATCACCCCATCGGTATCGACCAGTTCGCCCTGCGTTCCGACCCGCTGACACAGGCCGCGGCGGAGGGCCGCCTGCGGCGTGGCATGCACGGCTATACCGACGATCCCGTGGCGGTGGCGATCGGGCTGGGCGCCGCGGGAATTTCGCGGTTTCCGCAGGGGTATACCCAGAACAGCGGCACGACCGCCGAATACACGCGGGCGCTGCGCGTCGGGCAGTTTGCCACCGTCCGGGGCCATGCCCACGGCAGGAACGACGCGCTGCGCGGCCACATGATAGAACGGCTATTGTGTGATTTCGCCATCGACAGCCAGGAGCTGATCACCCGGTTCGGCATCTCGCCCAAGGCGCTGTCTCCGCTGCTGCAAAGCGTGGCCGCGCAGTTCGACGGGCAGTCCTGGGTGTCCGACACGGGCCTGACCCTGCCCGTTGCGGCCCGACCACTGGCGCTGCATGTCGCGCAGATGCTGGACCAATACACAAATCTTGCCTTGGCCGCGCCAAGGCGCAACGCGGCCAACTGAGGCCCGACAACCCCATCAGCCACCCCAGGCCGCCAACCGCCCCGTCCTGACCCGTCAACCGCCCTGGGCGGCCTTCAGCAGGGTGCGGGTGTACTCCTGTTGCGGTGCCTCGAAGATCTCCGCCGCCGCTCCGGCCTCGACCACGTCGCCCTGCTTCATCACCATGACGCGATGCGACATGGCGCGCACCACCGACAGGTCGTGGCTGATGAACAGGTAGGCCAGCTGGTATTTCTGCTGCAAGTCGCGCAGCAGGTCGACGATCTGCACCTGCACCGTCATGTCCAGTGCCGATGTCGGTTCATCCAGCACCACCAGTCGCGGCCGCAGGATCATGGCGCGGGCGATGGCGATCCGCTGCCGCTGGCCACCCGAGAATTCATGCGGGTAGCGGTCCATCGCCGCCGGTGTCAGCCCGACTTCCTCCATGACCTCGGCGACCAGCTCCCGCCGGGGACGGTCGCCGCCGATCTTGTGCACGCTCAACCCCTCGGCGATGATCTGTTCGCAGGTCATCCGCGGCGACAGTGACCCGAACGGATCCTGAAACACGATCTGCATGTCCGACCGCAGCCGTCGCAGCGCCCGGGTGGAGGCGCCGCGCAGATCCTGGCCATCGAAGTGCAACGCCCCCTCCGACGGGATCAGCCGCATCGCCGCCAGCGCCAGCGTGGTCTTGCCCGATCCGCTTTCACCGACAACGCCCAGGGTCTCCCCCGCGCGGATGGCAAAGCTGGCGTCGTTCACCGCCTTCACATGCCCGGTGGTGCGTTTCAGAAGGCCCGACTGGATCGGAAACCAGATGCGCATCGACCGGGCCGTCAGAACCTCCGGCGCGGTGTCGGCTACGGCGGGCGGAGTGCCGATGGCGCGGGCCGAAAGCAGGTCGCGGGTATAGGGGTGCTGCGGATCGGCAAAGAGCGTCTCCGTCGGGCCTTCCTCGACGATTTCGCCATTCTTCATCACGCAGACACGGTCCGCGATGCGGCGCACGATGCCCAGATCATGGGTGATGAACAGCATCCCCATCCCGGCGCGGGCCTTCACCTCGGCCAGCAAGTCCAGAATCTGCGCCTGAATTGTGACGTCCAGCGCGGTGGTGGGTTCATCCGCGATCAGCAATGCGGGATCATTGGCCAGCGCCATGGCGATCATCACCCGCTGACGCTGCCCCCCGGACAGCTGGTGCGGATAGGAGGTCAGCCGGGCCTCCGGGTCACGGATGCCAACCTGGTGCAACAGCTCCAGCATCCGGGCGCGCGCAGCTTCGCCCGCCAGACCCTGGTGCAGGGCCAGGCTTTCGCCGATCTGTTTTTCCAGCGTGTGCAACGGGTTCAGCGATGTCATCGGCTCCTGAAAGATGAAGCTGACATCGTTGCCGCGCACCTTGCGCAGCAGCTTCTGCGGAGCGCCGACCATTTCCTGCCCGTCGAACTCCACACTGCCTGACACCTCGGCCGCGTCACCCAGCAGGGACACGGTAGACAGCGCCGTCACCGATTTTCCCGACCCGGATTCACCAACCAGCGCCACCGTCTCCCCCTTGGCCACAGAGAAGGAGACGCCGCGCACGGCCTCTGTCCGCTGGCCGTCCTGGCGAAAGGCGACCCGCAGGTCGGTCACGTTCAGAAGGCTCATTGAAACGTCTTCCTCGGGTCGAAGGCGTCGCGCACACCCTCGAAGATGAACACCAGCAGGGACAGCATGATCGCGAAGACGAAGAAGGCGGTGAACCCCAGCCACGGCGCCTGAAGGTTCTGTTTCGCCTGCAACGTCAGCTCCCCCAGAGACGGCGAAGAGGACGGCAGCCCGAAGCCCAGGAAATCCAGCCCCGCAAGGGTGGAAATCGTGCCTGTCACGATGAACGGCAGCATGGTCAGCGTGGCGACCATCGCGTTGGGCAGCATGTGGCGGAACATGATGGTCATGTTGCCCACGCCCAGTGCCTTGGCCGCGCGGACATATTCCAGATTGCGGGCGCGCAGGAACTCTGCCCGCACCACGCCCACCAGCGCGGTCCAGGAGAACAGCGCCGTCAGCAGCACCAGCAGCCAGAAGCTTCGGCCCAAAATCGCGAAGAGGATGATGATGATGTAAAGCGACGGTGTGGATTGCCAGATCTCGATCAGGCGCTGGAAGATCAGATCCAGCCAGCCGCCGAAGAACCCCTGCAACGCCCCCGCCACGATCCCCACGACGGAGGCAAAGGTGGTCACGATCAGCGTGAACAGGATCGACAGGCGGAACCCGTAGATCACCCGCGCCAGCACGTCGCGTTTGGTGTCGTCCGTGCCCAGCAGGTTCTGCCCGTTGGGCGGCAGCGGCGCGGCACCGGGACGATCCACCGGGGTGTCGTAGGAATAGGGGATCGGCGGCCAAAGGGCCCAACCGGTCACGATCTCCTCCCCCGCGACGGTCCCGTCCTCGGCATCCGCGATGATGCCTTCGGGATCGTCGAAACAGCTGTCCAACCCACCAGACACGATCAGGCACTGCACCTCGGGATCGCGGTACACCGCCTCTGTCTGGAAATCGCCGCCGAATGCCGTTTCGGGATAGAACTTGAACGAGGGCAGGAAATACTCGCCCCGATAATTCACCAGGATCGGCTTGTCGTTGGCGATGAACTCGGCAAACAGCGACAGGCCGAACAGAACCGAAAAGATCACCAGCGACCAGAACGCCCGGCGATTGCGGCGAAAGTTGCGCCAGCGGCGCTGGTTCAGCGGCGACAGCCAGCCGCGCCGGGGCGGGGGCACATCGGCCACCGGGGCGGGCGCCATCTGGCCGGGCATCCGGGCGCCGGTCATGTCGGGGAGGCTGTCATCGGGGCGGGGATCCTTCATGCGCTCAGCCCTCCCGCTTTTCGAAGTCGATGCGCGGATCCACAAAGACATACATCAGGTCCGACAGGATCCCGACAACCAGCGACATCAACCCGAAGATGAACAGCGTGCCGAAGATCACCGGGTAATCGCGCGCCACCGCCGCCTCGAACGACAGGCGGCCCAACCCATCGAGGGAGAAGATCGTTTCGATAATCAGGGAGCCGGTGAAAAAGATGCCGATGAACACCGCCGGGAACCCGGCGATCACGATCAGCATGGCATTGCGGAAGATGTGACCATAGAGCACGCGCCCCTCGCTCAGGCCCTTGGCGCGGGCGGTCATGACGTAGTGTTTCTTGATCTCGTCGAGAAAGGAATTCTTCGTCAGCAGCGTCAGCGTCGCAAAGGCCGAGATGGTGGAGGCGATGATCGGCAGGGCGATGTGCCAGAAGTAATCCGCCACCTTCCCCGCCCAGCTCAGCTGATCGAAATTGTCCGAGGTCAGCCCTCGCAGCGGGAAGATCTGCCAATAGCTGCCACCTGCGAACAGAACCAGCAGCAGGATTGCAAAGAGAAATCCGGGGATCGCGTAGGCCACGATGATCAGGCCCGAGGTCCAGGTGTCGAAGCTGGAGCCGTCGCGCACCGCCTTGCGGATACCCAGCGGGATCGACACCAGATAGGCGATCAGCGTCGACCAAAGCCCCAGCGAGACGGAGACCGGCAGCTTTTCCAGCACCAGGTCGATGACCGAGATGGAGCGGAAGTAGCTTTCTCCGAAATCCAGCCGCACGTAGTTCCACAACATGTTGAGGAACCGTTCCAACGGCGGCTTGTCGAAACCGAATTCCCGCTCAAGCTCGGCGATGAATTCGGGCGGCAACCCGCGCGACCCGGCATAGTCATTCGCCGGACCCAGCGTGTCGGCGGCATCGCCGGCCCCACCCGAAAACCCGCCAAAGACATCGCCCTGACCCTGCATCTCGGCGATGATCTGTTCGATCGGCCCGCCCGGCACGAATTGTACCAGAGCGAAGTTGATGATCATGATGCCCAGCAGGGTCGGGATGACCAGCAGCAGGCGGCGAAGAATGTAGGCTCCCATGCCGGTCGCTTACCTCAGAACGCCATTGGCCTTCAACGCGGCGGCCTTGTCTTCGTTGAACCACCAGAAATCCAGCTCCCCCAGGTCATAGGGGGGGATCTCCTCGGGATGTTCGTACATGTCGAAATAGGCGACCCAATGGCTGGCCTTGTACCAGGTGGGCACCATGATGAATTCATGCCGCAGCACCCGGTCCAGCACGCGCAACGATGCGTCCTGACTGTCCTGATCCCCGGTCTGGAGAGAAAGGTCGATCACCTCGTCCACCAGCGGGCTGGCCAGCCCGGCAGGGTTGAACAGGGAGAATTCCGCCTCCGACGATCCGTACATCTGGCGCAATCCGGTGCCGGTGCCCAGGAAGGCGCGGTAGCCGTTGTAGATCATGTCGTAATCGCGGTTGCGGTCGCGGTCGGTGTATTGCGCGGGATCGACCTTCTGGATCTCCGCCTGCACGCCGATCAATTTCAGATTCTGGGCAAAGCTCTCCAAAATCCCTTCCAGCGTCGCGGAGGAGGAGGAATTGATCGGAATTTCCAGCACCAGTTTCTCGCCGGCGGCGTTACGGCGAATACCATCGTCGCCCACGGCCCAGCCGGCGGCGTCCAGAAGCTTCATCGCGGCGCGCAGATTGCGACGGTCGTTCAGGCGGTCGGGGCTGCTGTCATGGGCGTTGATCGGGGCGGCGGTCAGAATCTCTTCCGGCACGTCGGAGGACAGCGATTGCAGCATCTCCAGCTCCGTCCCTTCCGGTGTGCCCCTGGCCTCCAGCTTGGTGCCCTGGAAATAGGAATGGCGCTGGTCGAACAGGCCGTATTGCAGCGATTGGTTGGTCCATTCGAAGTTGTAGGCCAGCGCGATGGCCTGCCGCACCCGACGATCCTGCAACGTTTCCCGGCCCAGGTTGAAGACAAACCCGGTGTTGTTGGGCGGCGCGCCGTCGGCCAGTTCCTCGGCGATGACGGCGCCGGATGTCACGGCCGGAAAGTTGTATTGTGTCGCCCATTGGCGGGAATTCGTTTCTTCGCGGAAGGTATATTCGCCAGCCTTGAATGCCTCGAACGCGGCGGTCTCGTCCGAGAAATATTCGACGCGGATCGTATCGAAATTGTGCCGGCCACGGTTCACCGGCAGGTCGGCGCCCCAGTAATCGGGATTGCGCTTGTAGACGATGTTGCGGTTCACGTCGTAGCTGTCCAGCATGTAGGGGCCGGACCCGGGAGAGACCTCCATCCGGCTTTCATCCAGCCGCGCGCCGGTTTCCTCGTACCATCTCTTGGACCAGATCGACAAAGCGCCCACCTGGTCGATCAGCGACCGGCGGGAGATGTCGTCGGCAAAGGTGAATTTCACCGTGTAGTCATCCAGCGCCTGGGCCCCGGTGACGCGCTTCTTCACCGCCTGCGCATAGGAGGGCAGGCCCTGGTCCAGGATCAGGTAATGGGAGAACACCACGTCATGCGCCGTCAGCGGCGTTCCGTCGGAGAACCGGGCGTCCTTGCGCATGTTGAAGATGACCCAGTTCTTGCCCTCGTCATATTCCAGGCTTTCGCAGAGCAGGCAGTACAGCGCGCCGTATTCGTCCGCCGGCGCATTCTCGTCCAGCAGCGATTCATACATCGACGATGACAGCGCCCCGGCCCGGCCCTTGCGGGAATACGGGTTCATCGAATCGAACGTGCCGCTGGCGTGAATGGAGATTTCACCACCCTTGGGCGCGTCCGGGTTCACGTAGTCGAAATGTTCGAAATCAGCGGGATATTTCAAGTCGCCGAAATAAGAATACCCGTGGCTCTTGATCACGGTTTCCGCGCCTTCGTCCTGCGCCAGCACCTGCGCCGCGCCGGTCAGCAGCATCAGCGTGCCGATCAGGGCACCGCCCAGTCGGGGCGACAGGCGCGGCATCAGGCTGCGGGCAAGGGAGGTCGGGCGGGAAACGGCCGTGTGGCGCATGATCTCGAAGGCTCCTGCTATGGCGTCGGTGATGGCAAAGCGCCGATCCACCTGTCGAGGTAAGCTAATTGAGCGGCTTCGCCACATTCAAGTTGAGAATGTGTGAGCAGCGCGTGATCGCCAGCCCAGCGCCGCGCCTGCCTCCACCCGGTGCGGCGGCTGGCCATGAAAAAGGCCGCACCCCCGGAGGGGGCACGGCCGATCCCGCGAAAACTGCCGGCCTCAGCCGCCCAGCGAATCGAGATAGGCGATCAGGTTGGCCCGGTCCTCCACCTTGCGCAGGCCGGAGAAGGTCATCTTGGTGCCCGACGCGGTGCCGCGCGGATCTTCGAGGAAGGCGCTCAGATTCTCGGGCGTCCAGGTGTCGAAATTGGCGGCCAGCGCGCCGGAATAGCCAAAGCCGTCCACCGCCGCGACCGCACGGCCGACAACCCCGTCCAGGTGCGGACCGGTGGCGTCGGTGCCGTCCAGCTTGTGGCAGGCCTTGCACTTGGAGAAGACGCGCGCGCCCTTGTCCACATCGGCCGAGGCCAGGACCTCGGCGAAATCGACGGTCTCTTCCTCGGCGCCGGCATCTTCCTCGACACCGGTGTCGATCACGTAGGCCTGGGCGTGATCATCGCCATGGCCCCCGCCGCTGGTGTACAGCAGCTCACCGGCCCAGCCGCCCAGCATGAAAACCAGCAGGGCGCCGCAGAAGCCGCCGATAATCTTCGTCATCGTCATCGTATCAAACATGGAATGCCGCGCCCCTGATATCTCTGTCGCTTGGTGCTCGGCGCGTATCTATATGCTTCCCCTCCTTTTGCGCAAGGTGTACTTACCGCGACGAAACGCCCTTGGCGGACTAGACACCCACCGGCAGGAAAGAACGCAGCCCATGACCACCCCCCGCATCGCCTTTCAGGGTGAACTCGGCGCCTATTCCCACCAGGCCTGTGTGGAAGCGCGGCCCGACCACGCCCCCCTGCCCTGCCGCAGCTTCGAGGATGCCTTTGCCGCCGTGCGGGATGGCGAGGCGGAGCTGGCGATGATGCCAGTGGACAATTCCACCTTCGGCCGCGTGGCGGATGTGCACCACCTGATGCCCGGCTCGGGCCTGGCGATCGTGGGCGAGGCCTATGTGCGCGTGCATATCAACCTTCTGGTCCTGCCCGGCACCACACTGGAGCAGATCAAAAGCGCCACCTCCCACCAGATGCTTCTGGGCCAGTGCCGGGGCTACCTGTCCGAACACGGGATCGAACGGATCACCGGGTCCGACACCGCCGGATCGGCCCGGCTGATCGCCGAACAGACGGACCCGACCCGCGCCGCGCTGGCCTCGGAGCTGGCGGGAGAGGTCTATGGCCTGGATGTGCTGGCGCGCCATATCGAGGACCACGCCCACAACACCACCCGGTTCCTGATCATGTCGCGCCAGGCCGACATGACACGACGTGGCGAGGGGAAGATGGTCACCAGCTTCGTCTTCACCGTGCGCAACATTCCCGCCGCGCTGTACAAGGCGATGGGCGGATTCGCGACCAACGGCGTCAACATGACCAAGCTGGAAAGCTACATGAAGAACGGCAGCTTCACCGCCACCCAGTTCTACGCCGAGATCGACGGCCACCCCGAGGATCCCAACGTCCGCCTGGCGCTGGACGAGCTGGGGTTCTTCTCCTCCGAGGTCGAGGTTCTGGGCACCTACCCCGCCGCCAAGGCGCGGGGCTGATCCCTACGCCCGCCCCGACCGGTTCTCGATCATCGCGCCGAATTCGGCGAGGCGGTTGGACAGGCGGGTCTCGATATTGCCGCGAGCCAGCTTCAGCGATTGCACAAGCAGCCGGGTGGACAGGGTCTGCGGTTTCAGGTCCAGCTCAACCCGCAGGCGGGTGCGGCGCGGCGACAGGGGGACCACGTCGATCAGCACATGCCCCTTCAGCCCGTCGGATTCGCCCAGCATCGCCAGTTTCTCCGCCGGGACGACATCCGTGACCGACAGGCGCATTTCCCGCGTGCGGCCGCGCAGGTCGAAGGCGGTGTCCCAGCAGGTGCCGCGCGCGACATGGCCGTCGCCCTCGACCCGGCAAATGCGGGCACCCCGGCGAATCGCCGACCGCTCGAAGAACTCGAAATCGGTGACGGCCGCGTAGACCTCGGCGGTCGGGGCGGCGATATCCTGTTTACCTGCGATCTTCATAACCCGTCCTGCCTTGTTCCGTGCCTGCCTCGCCCGATCCAGCCTTAGCCGCGCCGGAGGAAACCCGTCAATCCAGCCGATCCGCCAACCAGTTGCGCAATATGAACTCCGCGATAGCCCCTCTTCGTGGCTGTTTTATGGTCGGATGCGTTCCGGCAAAGACATTGCCCATTTCCTCCCGGGGAAGCCATAGCGCGTCGTCCAGCTCTACCGGGTCCAGGGTGATGTCTTCGGCCAGCGCCTCGCCGTGGCAGGCGAACATCAGCGAATTGGGAAAGGCCCAGGGCTGGCTTGCCAGGTAGCGCACGCGGCCGACGGGCACCTGGGTTTCCTCCATCACTTCCCGGCGCACGGCGGCCTCGATCGGCTCGCCCGGTTCGACGAAACCGGCCAACATCGAGTACATGCCCGGCGGCCAGCCCGGCGACCGGCCCAGCAACGTCTTGTCGCCGCTGGTGATCAACATGATGACCACCGGATCGGTGCGCGGGAAATGCGGCGTGCGGCAGGCCGGACAGTTGCGTTGCCAGCCCGCCTGCGTCACTTCGCTGGGCTGGCCGCAGCTGGCGCAGAACCGGTGCGACCGGTGCCAGTTCATCAGCGCCCGCGCCGTGGTGGCGATTTCCGCGTCGCGCGGAGCAAGGCGCGCCATGACCGACCGCAGATCAGCCAGCACCAGCGCCGGGTCCAGCGCCGGATGCTGCGGCAATTCGGGCGCGGCCCAGCCGGGCGCAGGTTCGGCAAAGGGATCGCCCTCGGGCGTCCAGCCGGAGATATCGCTGGCAAACAACAATCCGTCGCCGTCCCGGCCCATCAGGATCGGCTCTTCGCGCGCATCCGCCAGCACGGGATGGTTCATCGGCAGGCGCGCCACGGTACCCGGGCCGGACATCAGCACATTGCCGCGCCAGAATAGCGCCGTCCGGCTGGTCCCGGCTGACCTGGCGAAGCGCAGCACATCCGCCTGGCCGCGCAATTCCGCCGCCCGGTCCAGCCCCGATCCGCCGAATGTCACCTCTTCGGCAATCCGCATGGTCATTCGTTCGTGTCCTCCGGGGCAGGTGCAAGTCGCGCGCACAGTGCCGCGCGCCCCGACGATTGGCAATGGCACCGCTCCCGCCACAGCTTGCAGTTGCGCGAGCATCGAAAACACGCCAGCATCCCCTGACGGAAAGACGGCGCTGACCCGAAACTGTCAAGAAGGTGTCACCGCCGCGCTGCATAGCTGCGCCGATCGACCTATGCCCACAGAATCACGGGAGAGCATGATGCCTCGCACATTGACCACCAACCTTGACCGCCGGACCTTCCTGACCGGGACCATTGCGGGGGCCTCCTTGCTCAGCCTTCATCCCTTCTCCGCGCGGGCCGCGACCAACCAGGCGCATCTGCGCATCATGGAGACGACAGACCTGCATGTGCACGTCTTCCCCTACAATTACTACGCCGACCGGCCCGACGACACCGTCGGCCTGGCGCGCACGGCCGCCCATGTCGCGGGCATCCGCGGCGAGGCGACGAATGCGCTGCTGATCGACAATGGCGATTTCCTGCAGGGCAATCCGATGGGCGATTACATCGCCTATGAACGCGGCATGAAGGAAGGCGACCTGCATCCCGTCATCCAGGCCATGAACGCCCTTGGCTTCGATGCCTCCACCCTGGGCAATCACGAATTCAACTACGGCCTGGATTTCCTGACCAAGGCGCTGGCCGGTGCCGATTTCCCCGTCGTCTCCGCCAACGTGGTCAAGGAGATGGGTGCCACCCCCACCGCCGACACCACCCTGATCCCGCCCTACGTGATCCTGGACCGCAAGGTGACGGATGGCGCCGGGCAGGAGCACGCGATCAAGGTCGGGCTGATCGGCTTTGTCCCGCCGCAGATCATGAATTGGGACCGCAAGCACCTGGAAGGCAAGGTGCAGGCCCGCGACATCGTGGAAACCGCCCGCGCCTATATCCCCCAGATGAAGGAAGAGGGCGCCGACATCATCATCGCCCTGTCCCATTCCGGCATCGGCAGCGCCGATCATTCCGATGGCATGGAAAACGCCTCTGTCCCGCTGGCCGGGCTGGACGGGGTGGACGCGATCCTGACCGGGCATTCCCACCTGGTCTTCCCGTCTCCCACCTATCAGGATTTCGCCGGCGTCGACCTGACCGCCGGGACGATCCACGGCACCCCCGCCGTCATGGGCGGGTTCTGGGGCTCTCACATGGGGTTGATCGACCTGATGCTGGAACGGGAAGGCGGCGCCTGGCGCGTTGTCACCCACGAGGTCAGCACCCGCCCGATTTATGAACGCGGCGAGGATCGCAAGATCACCCCGCTGGTGGAAAGCGACGCGGCGGTGCTCGCCTCGGTGCAGGCCGAACATGACGCGACGCTGGATTACGTGCGCCGCGCAGTGGGCGAGACCTCGGCCCCGCTGCACTCCTACTTTGCGCTGGTGGCCGATGACCCTTCCGTTCAGATCGTCAGCAATGCCCAGACCTGGTATATCGCGGAGATGCTGAAAGGCACCGAACACGCCGCCCTGCCCCTGCTGTCCGCCGCCGCGCCGTTCAAGGCCGGCGGTCGGGGCGGCCCGGATTACTACACCGAGGTGGAGCCGGGCCCGGTGGCGATCAAGAACGTCGCCGACCTCTACCTGTACCCCAACACGATCCGCGCCGTGAAGGTCACGGGCGCGCAGCTGCGCGGCTGGCTGGACCGCTCTGCCGGGATGTTCAACCGGGTGACGCCGGGCAGCCGGGACACCCCGCTTCTGAACCCCGCCTTCCCGTCCTACAATTTCGACGTGATCGATGGGGTGACATATCGGATCGACCTGTCGCAGCCCTCCCGCTTTGATGCCAAGGGGGTGGAAATCAACCCGGGCGCCAGCCGGATCACCGATCTGGCCTACCAGGGCCAACCGGTCACGGACGAGATGGAATTCGTCATCGCCACCAACAATTACCGCGCCTCCGGCGGCGGCGATTTCCCCGGTGCAAAGGGCGATACCATCATTTTCGAAGGACCGGACACCAACCGCGACATCATCGTGCGCTACCTGGTGGAGCAGGGAACCGTGAACCCCAAGGCCGATGCCAACTGGACCTTCGCTGCCATGGACGACACCACGGCCCTGTTCGAAACCGGCCCCGGCGCCGCGCGCTATGCCGAAACGGTGGAGGGCGTGGACATCGAACCCGCCGGCGAGGGAGAGGGCGGCTTTGCCCTCTACCGGATGCATTTCTGATCCTCGCCCCGGCATGATGCCGCGTGCCTGCGCATGATCCTGCGGCGCCGTCCTCTCCGGGGCGGCGCCGCGTTGCTTTGCCGTGTCGGCGGCGCGCGGTCCTGAACGTCGTCCCGGCACGCCCCCTTGCGAATCCGCGCCGCGCGCCCTATGTGATGGATCGAGAGGTTGGCGCGGGCAGGCGCCTCGCCAACCCGGTCAGATCCGGAAGGAAGCAGCCGTAACGAGCCCCGCTTGGGTCGTTGTCCAGCCTCTCACCCTCCCCCCTCTCCGCGATGTACTGATGGCCGGTCAGGACAAGGTTGCGTTCAGGCCCGCCCCGACCAGCTATTGCAGGCGTGCCACCAGGATCAGCACCACGACCAACAGCACCAATCCCCCGGCCAAGCCTGCCGGCAGGCGCCCCGCCGCACCGCGCAGGCTGCGCCAGGGATAGCCCCGCGACAGCGCGACCAGGATCACCGCCAGCAGCGTCGCCCCGATCTGGTACTTGAAGAATTCCGAGACCCGGTTCAGCCCCCGGGTGAATCCGTCGCCCACTGGCCCGACCAATCCCGGCATGACAAAGGACGCGGAAAAACAGGCCAGCCACAGCCCGAAGACCCCCCAGAACACGATCGCCGATCCGCGCCTCATCCCGTCTGTCCCCGCATCATGGCCCGCCTCACAACTTCGGGGCGGAGAAGGTATCGCAGCTTTCGATATCCGCCGAATCATATCCGCGCGCGAACCATTGCGACCGCTGCGCCGACGTGCCGTGCGTAAAGGTATGCGGTTGCGGCACCCGACCGGCGCTGCGTTGCAGATGGTCGTCACCGATCATCCGCGCGGCGTTCAGCGCCTCTTCGATATCGCCGGGCTCCAGCAACCCGTCGACATGCGCGGCCCAGACCCCGGCCAGGCAATCGGCCTGCAATTCCAGGCGCACGGTCAGGGCGTTGGCCTCCACCTCGCCGGAGCGCTGACGCGCCTGCTGAACCTGGCCCAGGATCCCCAGCTCGTTCTGGATGTGATGCGCAACCTCATGCGCGATCACATAGGCGGCGGCGAAATCGCCCTCGGCGCCCAGCCGCTCGGCCAGGGTGGCAAAGAACGCGGTGTCCAGGTAGGCCTTGCGATCCGCCGGGCAGTAGAACGGCCCCGTCGCGGCAGAGGCTCCGCCGCAGGGGCTGGCCGTCTCACCGGAGAACAGCACCATGACAGGCGGGCGATAGGTCTCTCCCAGCTGTTCCTTGAAGACACCGGTCCAGACGTCTTCGGTCGTGGTCAGGACCTGCCCGGCGAATTCGGCGGCGCGGGCTTCTTCGGGGGTCAGATCCTGCGGCGCGCTGGCCGTGCTGCCGGATGGCGCGCCGCCGGTCAGCAGGGGGGTGACATCGACGCCGGTGAAATAGCCGATGGCCAGCACCACTACGACACCGCCCAGCCCCAGCCCGCCCAGGGCGCCACCACCGCCCCTGCGGCCGTTGCGCCGGCGGTCCTCGATGTTGCTGCTGCGCCTGACACCCCTAAGCCGCATGGTGTTTCCCCCAACACATGTTCGCCGCGATAATGGCCCGATCATGGCGCGGGGCAAAGCAATTTCGGCACATCCGCCAGCCTGTCGTCTCGGCGCTGGATTTCGGGGCGCCGACCGCTTAGGTTCGGCCACCGGAACTGCCCCGGACCCAAGGATCACCGCATGAGCGAGACGGACCAGCCAGCCTATCAGGTGCTGGCGCGCAAGTACCGCCCCGAGACCTTCGCCGACCTCGTCGGGCAGGAGGCGATGGTCCGCACCCTGAAGAACGCCTTTGCCGCCGATCGGATCGCGCAGGCCTTCATCATGACGGGGATTCGCGGCACCGGCAAAACCACCACCGCGCGGATCATTGCCAAGGGGATGAACTGCATCGGCCCTGACGGCACCGGCGGGCCGACCACCGATCCCTGTGGGCAATGCGAACATTGCGTCGCCATTTCCGAGGGCCGGCATGTCGACGTGATGGAGATGGACGCCGCCTCGCGCACCGGGGTCGGCGACATCCGCGAAATCATCGACAGCGTGAATTACCGTGCCGCCTCCGCCCGGTACAAGATCTACATCATCGACGAGGTTCACATGCTGTCCACCAGCGCATTCAACGCGCTGCTGAAGACGCTGGAAGAACCGCCGGCGCATGTGAAATTCATCTTTGCCACCACCGAGATCCGCAAGGTGCCGGTGACCGTCCTGTCCCGCTGCCAGCGGTTCGACCTGCGCCGGATCGAGCCGGAGGTGATGATCGGGATGCTGACCCGCATCGCCACCGCCGAGGGCGCGCAGATCGCCGATGACGCGCTGGCCCTGATCACCCGTGCCGCCGAAGGATCGGCCCGCGACGCGACCTCCCTCCTGGACCAGGCGATCAGCCACGGCGCCGGAGAAACCACCGCCGAGCAGGTCCGTGCCATGCTGGGTCTGGCGGATCGCGGCCGGGTGCTGGACCTCTACGAGATGATCATGCGGGGCGACGCCGCCGCCGCGCTGACCGAATTGTCGGGGCAATATGCCGACGGCGCAGACCCGATGGCCGTGCTGCGCGACCTGGCGGAGATCACGCATTGGATTTCCGTGGTCAAGATCACCCCCGATGCCGCCGAAGATCCCACCGTTGCGCCCGACGAACGCGCCCGTGGCCTCGCCCTGGCGGAGAAACTGCCGATGCGGGCGATGACCCGGATGTGGCAGATGCTTCTGAAGGCGCTGGAAGAAGTCGCCGCCGCGCCCAATGCCATGATGGCCGCCGAGATGGCGGTGATCCGCCTGACCCATGTCGCCGACCTCCCCTCCCCCGAGGAACTGGTGCGCAAGTTGCAGGACCACCCCACCCCGCCGCCGCAGGGCGGGCCGGGCGGCTCGGGCGGGGGTGGCCCTGTGGGCCATGGCGGCGGTGCTGGTGGCGGGGGGGGTGGCGGTCAGCCCCCCGCGCATAATCCGCATCCTGCCGCCCCCGCGCAGGGTAGCCCGCAGGCCATGGGCGCCACGGGCACCATGGCCCACACGGCCCATCACGGCCCGGTCGGGAATGGGCCCTCTGGTGGCGGCCCAGCTGGTGGCAGCTGGTCCGGCGCCGGACCCACGGCGCAGCTGGCGCAGGACGTGGATCAGGCTCTCGCCCGGTTCCCGACTTTTGAACATGTCGTCGAATTCGTCCGCGCCAATCGCGACATCAAGCTGCTGGTGGATATCGAGACGGGGATGCGCCTTGTCTCCTATCGGCCGGGCCGGATCGAATTCACCCCTGCCCAGGGCACGCCCAAGGATCTGGCGCAGCGGCTGGGCACCCGCCTTCAGGGCTGGACCGGCAACCGCTGGGCGATCATCATCGCCAACGAGGGCGGCGCCGAGACGATCGCGGAGAAACGCGACGCCAAGGCGCTGGCCCTGCGCCGCTCGGCGGAGGAACATCCCATGGTTCGCGCCGTCTTCGACGTCTTTCCCAAATCCCGCATCACCCAGGTCCGCACCCCGGACGAGATCGCCAGCCAGGCGCAGGTCGACGCCCTGCCCGAGGTGGAAGACGAGTGGGATCCCTTCGAGGAAGAATGACAGCCACCTTGTCCTCGGGACGGGAAGCGCCGATATCAGGCAGAACCGCAATTCACCGGGCCGCGCGCCCGAACCGCACAATCCAGAAGGAGCGACAGGCATGTTCAAGGGCCTCGGGCAAATGGGCGACATGGCCAAGATGATGAAGGCCGCCAAGGAAATGCAGCAGAAGGTCACCGACCTTCAGGAAGAGTTGCACACCATGACCGTGACCGGCGAAAGCGGCGCGGGGTTGGTGAAGGCCGTGGCGACCGCGAAGGGGGAGCTGAAGTCGCTGGATATCGACCCGTCGATCTTCAACACCGACGACAAGGAAGTGGTGGAGGATCTGATCCTTGCCGCGATCAAGGACGCCCAGCACAAGGCCAGCGACAAGTCACAGGAAGAAATGGGCAAGATCACCGAAGGGCTGGGCCTTCCCGCCGATTTCAAGATGCCGTTCTGAGGGCATCCCCGGCGGCATGAGCGGCAATCGCGACATCGAGGCGCTGATCGACATGATGGCGCGGCTGCCGGGGCTTGGCCCCCGGTCGGCCCGCCGTGCCGTTCTGCACATGATCCGCAAACGGGAGTTGCTTCTGACCCCCTTGGCCGATCTGCTGCACCACGTCGCCGCGACCGTCCGCGAATGCGAGACCTGCGGCAATCTGGGCACTGACCGGATCTGCGACATCTGCCAGTCGCCGAAACGCACCACCGATGAAATCTGTGTGGTGGAAGACGTCGCCGACCTGTGGGCGATGGAACGATCGAACGTGTTTCGCGGCCGGTATCACGTTCTGGGTGGCACGCTTTCCGCGCTGGATGCCATTGGCCCCGACGATCTGCGCATCCCCGACCTGATCGCCCGCGTCGCGGCAGAAGGCGTGACAGAGGTCATCCTGGCGCTGAACGCCACTGTCGATGGCCAGACCACCGCCCATTACATCGCCGACCAGCTGGAGGGGCAGGTGCGCCTGACTTCTTTGGCGCAGGGCGTGCCGATCGGGGGGGAGCTGGACTACCTCGACGACGGCACCATCAGCGCCGCGCTGCGCGCCCGCAAGGAACTGTAGCCCGCAGCGCCGGTGTCCAAGAGGCCGTTGCCGCAGGAAACCCGCGCCCCACGGCGTCTTCGACCAGAAGCAGCAAAGAGGCCGCGGCCGATGACCTTGCCTCAATGTCCACTCCCAGGAGCAGGCCGCGCGGGCGCTGGCTTCCTGCTCCGCCCCCTCGTCATGGCATGCACCTCACCGCTCAGGCCACCGCAGCCTCCCGCGCCCAGTCGGGCAGGGTTTCGCCCCGGACCTGCATCGCGCCCAGCCGCCCGACCTCGTCCGAACATTTCGCCCCGCGCCCGCCGCCGCCAATCACGCTGTGCACGCGCTCCGACAGGTCGGTCAGGTGGGGGATGTTGTCGGGTGTATAGGTGGTCACGCAGGCAAGCCGGTCCCGCCCGGCGATAGCCAGCCCCGGCATCCGCGCGGTCAACTGATCTTCGAGCATCGCCGCAACCTCCGGGTCGCCACCGGACCGGAACCAATCCACCAGCTCGGCACGGTCGCGCAGTTCCCGATCCACACGGTCGCCGCCCATCTTCAGGCAGATCCGCCCGTCGGGATAGCGGATCGGCGGGAGAAGATAGGGGTCCTCCCCGTTTGGCAGCAGGTGGATCAGCGTCGGCATCTCCGACAGGCGCGCGGCCTCCTGTGCAGTGACCTCGAACAGGGCGGCGGTGCGGGCAAAGACCTTGAACGGCAGCTGCTCCCCGGTCAGCAACCGGCTGAAGCCGCCGGTGGCCAGCAGCACACGGTCGAAATGCAGCGTCCCGGACCCCGCCAATGTCAAGGCGACGGAGCCTGCGCGATCGTCCAGCGAAATCACCTCCTCGGCCAGATGTCGGGCGCCGTGGCGCAAGGCCAGCGTGATCTGCGCCCGGACCATGGCGCGGGGATCGATATGGCCCGCGTCCGCAGGCTCATGCAGGCCCAGCGTGCCTTCGGGAAAGGTGAAATAGGGGAACCGCGCAGCCAGTTCGCCATTGCGCAACACGTCGCAGGAGATCTTGTCACGCCGCGCCACCGATTGCAGTCGGTCCATCTGCGCGCTGCCCTCCGGCCCGGACATCAGCGATCCCGCCTCGGTGAAGAAGGGGATACCGCTGTCGGCCTCGATCACCCGATATCGCGCGATGGAGGCGCGGGAAACCCGCGACCAGAACGGCCAGGGATCCAGCCCGCGCGTGATCCGACCGGCGTCATAATGGCTGGCGAAAAGGCCGGTATGATCCGCCGGGCGCGCCGGCTCCCCCGGCCCGATCAGGGTCACATCCGCGCCATCGCGGGCCAGATATTTCGCGGCGGCGGCACCGAACATGCCCGCGCCGATGACGGCAATCCTCATGACGATCCCTCTCCTTGCTGACCCGCAGCAAAGCGCAGGGCCATCCCGGCCGCAAGGGTCCGCCACGAAAAACGGCCGCCCCGAAGGACGGCCGTCATCCGCACGCGGCGGCACGTCTCAATCCGTATCTTCGTCCGACGAATCCGGCAGGTTGAAGAAACTGTCGGCGTCGTAGACCTTTTCCTTTTCCTGATCGTCGTCATTGTCCGACAGGGAGAAGGTTTCCAGCCCCTCGATCGCAGTGGGAATGCGCGGCTCTGCCTCCATGCCCAGGCTCTGCTCCGTCGACAGCAGGCGGCGGCGGTCGTCATCGGACATCGCGGCACCATCGGCGGCTTTCTTCTGGGCGGCCTTCTGAACGGCCTGGTCCAGTTCAGACTGCTTGCACAGCCCCAGGGCGACCGGGTCGATCGGCTGGATGTTGGCGATGTTCCAATGGGTCCGCTCACGGATCGCCTGGATCGTCGGTTTGGTCGTACCCACCAGCTTGGAGATCTGGCTGTCTGCCAGCTCCGGGTGGAATTTCACCAGCCAAAGGATTGAGGCCGGGCGATCCTGGCGCTTGGACAGCGGAGTATAGCGCGGACCCCGGCGTTTTTCCTCGCCGACGGCGGCGGGGTTGAACTTCAGCTTCAGCTTGTAGAACTTGTCTTTTTCCGCCTTGTCGATCTCGGCCTGGGTCAACTGGCTGTTGGCGACGGGATCAAACCCCTTCACCCCGGCGGCCACGTCGCCATCCGCGATCCCCTGAACCTCCAGCTCGTGCATGCCGGTGAAATCGGCAATCTGCTTGAACGTGATGGTCGTGTTGTCCACCAGCCAGACGGCGGTGGCCTTGGCCATGATCGGTTTGCCCATCGTTTCAACTCCTCAAAATCGTCCCGTCGCTTGCCGGGACAAGCGGTCCCGGACGGGGCCGGAACAGTTTCCGTTGTGGGGGAACTTGAGGTGCATATAGTCGTCATGAAGATGAAATGGAAGAGTCGAATGCTGTACCGCCTGATCCCTGCCCTTCGTCGCCTGTGCCTGGTCCCGGCACTGGTCCTGGCCTCCGCCCTGCCCCTGCGCGCCGAGGGCGAAATCGCGGGAGAGTTCGATTACTACGTGCTGGCCCTCAGCTGGTCACCGACCTGGTGTACCCTGGAAGGACGGGCGCGCAATTCGCCGCAATGCGATCCCGGACAGCGGTTCGGCTGGGTGCTGCACGGGCTCTGGCCCCAGCACGAACGCGGCTGGCCCTCCCATTGCCGCACGGCGGAACGCCCGCCGTCGCGCCAGATGACCGCCGCGATGGCCGATATCATGGGGGCGCCGGGCGCCGCCTGGTACCAATGGAAGAAGCACGGCACCTGCGCCGGGCTGGCCGCGCCTGACTACTTTCGGCTGGCCCGGCTGGCCTATGACCGGATGAACCGCCCCGCCCTGCTGCGCGAGATCGGGCGCGATGTGCGCCTGCCCGCCACAGTGATCGAGGACGCGTTCCTGGAGGCCAATCCCGAGCTGGACGCCGACATGATCACCATCACCTGTCGCGACAGCCGTATCCAGGAGGCACGGATCTGCCTGACCCGCGATCTGGAACCGCGCCGCTGCGGCGCCGACACGCGCCGCGACTGCACCCGCCGCGATGCCCTGTTCGAGGCGATCAACTAGGCCGCCCGAACGATTCGCGCGCCGGGCGGAAAGGCGCCCGCCCCTGCGCCGGTGCGACGCATCCGGCCGCAACGGCGCAAGGTGCCGGGCTCAGCCGCCGACCTTCAGGACGATCTTGCCGATATGGGTGGAGGTTTCCATCAGCGCATGGGCCTTGGCCGCGTCGTCCAGCGCGAATTCGGTGTCGATCACCGGAAAGATCCGGCCAGCGTCCAGCAGTGGCCAGACCTGGTCGCGCAGGCCCTCCGCGATCTCCGCCTTCATCTCGTCTGTCTGCGGCCGCAGGGTGGAGCCGGTGATCGTCAGCCGCTTGACCATGACCTGGGCAAAGTTCAGCTCTGCCTTGGGCCCACCAAGAAAGGCGATCTGCACCAGCCGCCCGGCGATGTTCAGCAGCTTGACGTTGCGCGGGATGTAATCGCCGCCCACCATGTCCAGGATCACGTCTGCGCCGCCGGCGGCCTCTTTCACCACCTCGACGAAATCTTCCTC
The DNA here is from genome assembly GCF_010614805.1 of Pseudooceanicola aestuarii. Lineage (NCBI taxonomy): Bacteria > Pseudomonadati > Pseudomonadota > Alphaproteobacteria > Rhodobacterales > Paracoccaceae > Pseudooceanicola > Pseudooceanicola aestuarii. The sequence goes on along the minus strand of NZ_JAAFZC010000001.1, from coordinate 1,490,595 downwards.
GCGGTAGTTGATCGCGCGCTCGGCGCCCAGCTCGACGCATTTGGCGCATTTCTCCGCCGATCCGGCTGTGGCAAAGACACGGGCGCCGAAATGGGCGGCCAGCTGGATCGCCGTTGTCCCGATCCCGGAGGAGCCTCCGTGCACCAGAAAGACCTCGCCCTTCTTCAGGGCGCCGCGCATGAACACGTTGGTCCAGACGGTAAAGTAGTTCTCCGGCAGGCAGGCGGCATCGCGCATCGACATGCCGCTGGGCACCGGCAGGCAATGGGCCCAGGGGGTCACGACTTCCTCGGCGTAGCCGCCGCCGGGCAACAATGCACAGACCTGCGCGCCCATGGCGCTCTCGGGCACGCCCGCGCCGATGGCCACGACTTCTCCGGAGGCTTCAAGGCCGGGCAGGTCGCTGGCGGTGGGCGGCGGCGCATAATTGCCCGCGCGTTGGGCGGCATCCGGGCGATTCACCCCGGCAAAGGCCACTTTCAGCCGGACCTGGCCCGGCGCCGGTTCCGGCGCCGACCGCTCGGCCGGGATCAGAACCTCCGGACCGCCGGGTTTGGAAATCTCGATGACGCGCATATGCTCTCCCCCTCTGGAATGGCGGGGGCGGTCACACGCCCCCGGGGCGCAGGTTTCCGACAATCCGGCGCCGGGGGCAAGTCACCCGCCGACGGAACCGGGAAAGCCGCGCCGCCCGCCGGGTTTGCGCACCCGCTCCAGCACCGACAATGGCCCGGCCAGCACCCGCCCCATCGGGCCGGAGGTCACGCGGGCCTTCACCTTCTCGAACTGCATGACATTGTCGATGCGCCGGTCCAGAAATGCCCAGGTCGCCTCTGCATCCGGGGTCTCGTCGCCCAGCCAGTAGAGGACAGTGGCGGAATAGACGCCGGACAGCGTGGCGCGCTTGGAATACCAGTTGATGTCATCGGAGGTGTCGCCAAGCGCGGTCCAGATCGCGTCGACGGTGCCCCAGACCGCACGCGCGCCGTCGGCGGCGTGGGGTGGCAAGGCGAACAGCGTCGCGCCCCGGCGCACCAGCTCCCGGTCCGCCCCGTCAAGGCGCAGCCGCACGGCATGGGCGATGCGGTCGCGAAACCGCAGCTCCGAAAGGTCGGCGGCGGTCAGGCGGCGCACCATCTCGGCATCGCCGCGCCGGTGATAGGCCAGCGCCAGATCCACCGCGCCGCGCGGATAGAGCGCCCGCGCCAGCGCCGGCGACACATCCGCATCCCGCGCCGCGGCGCTCAGCGTGGCGCTGCTCCAGCCGTCAAAGGGCACATGGCTCAGCGCGGCGTCCAGCAGGGCCTGGGCCGGATCGGGGGTGTGGCTTTCGCTCATCGGGGATCCTCCGGGTACGATGTCCTCTTTCACTGGACATTTAGGGCAACCACTGCTAGATGGCCACTTCCTGCTATCACATTGCAACTCTAAACTAGGAAGGTGGTGACACCACGATGCAGGTCAGTGTTCGCGACAACAATGTCGATCAGGCGCTCCGCGCCCTGAAGAAAAAGCTGCAACGCGAAGGCGTTTTCCGTGAAATGAAGCTCAAGCAACATTTCGAAAAACCGTCGGAAAAGAAAGCCCGCGAGAAAGCCGAAGCGATCCGCCGTGCGCGCAAGCTCGCACGCAAGAAAGCGCAACGCGAAGGTCTTCTCTGAAGCCTAATTCAGCGAACCTATTCGATACGTACCGAAGACGACCCCCGCGGCTGCCGCCCCGGGGGTTTGTCATTTTCAGGAGTCCGCTCAGGCCCGCGTCTTCAGCGAATCGCGGATTTCCAACAGCACGTCCAGCTGCGTGGGGCCTGCGGGCTTCTCCTCTGCGGGGGCGGTTTTCTCCTGCGCGACGACCTGGGCCTTGGCCCGGTTCACGGCCTTCACCAGCATGAAGACGACAAAAGCCACGATCAGGAAGTTGATCACCGCCATCATGAAAGCCCCGTAGGCAAAGACTGCCGCCCCGCCTTCGCGCGCGGCCTCAAGGCTGTCATAGGCCACGTCGCCGGACAGGACGACGAAATTATTGGTGAAATCCATCCCACCGGTGAACAAGCCGATGATCGGATTGATGAGATCGTCCACCATGCTTTTGACGATGGCGGTAAAGGCCGCCCCGATGATGATCCCGACGGCCATGTCCATGACATTACCCTTGGCGATGAAAGCCTTGAATTCATTCAGCATTTTCTACCCTTTTCCCGCATTGTGCACGGACGCGCCCATTCTCTGCGCCCGCGCACCGAGATTAGACCGCGGATCGCCGCCGACGAAGTGTTTTTGACTGCCCGACATCCTATTTATGTTTCGCAAACGGAGGATATTCATGTTTCCCGACGATTTTCCCATCACCGCCCGCTGGCCCGCCACGGATCCCAAGGTGATCCAGCTTTATTCCTATCCCACGCCCAACGGTGTGAAGGCCTCCATCATGCTGGAGGAAACCGGCCTGCCCTACGAGGCGCATCTGGTCACCCTGTCCGACGATGACGTGAAAAGCGATGCGTTCCTGTCCCTGAACCCCAACAACAAGATCCCCGCCCTGATCGACCCGACCGCCGCCAATGGCCCGGTGGAGCTGTTCGAATCCGGTGCCATCCTGATCTACCTGGCCGAAAAGACGGGCAAGTTCCTGCCGGCGGATGGCGCGGCGCGGGCTGATGTCCTGAAATGGCTGATGTGGCAGATGGGTGGGCTGGGCCCGATGCTGGGGCAGCTGGGGTTTTTCTACCGGTTCGCCGGCAAAGATATCGAAGATCCCCGCCCGCGCGACCGCTACATCGGCGAGGCGCGGCGGCTTCTGACGGTCCTGAATGGCGCGCTTGACGGTCAGGACTGGATCGCGGGCGATTACTCCATCGCGGATATCGCCATCGTACCCTGGCTGCGGGCGATTGATTTCTACGAGGCGCATGATGTGCTTGGCACGGCGGATTTCGCCAATATCGCCGCCTACCGCGCCCGGTTCGAGGCACGCCCCGCGGTTCAGAAAGGTCTGAACATTCCGAAGCCTCCGAATTCCTGAAGGTCCGGAACTGTCGGATCCTTCGGAACTCTCGGAATTTTCAGAAACGCCCCGGCCCTGATCAGGGCCGGGGCGTGATCGTCAGCCGGGCAGCGCGCCGGTCAGCACGTAGCGCAGGCAATCCACCACCTGCTGCGGCGTTTCCGTGACGGCTTGCGCGGCGGCATCCACTTCCTTCAGCGCGTGCTGATGGTCCGCGCCGTGCATCACGATCAGCGACTTGCCCAAGGCGGCCGCATAGCCCGCGTCAAAGGCCGCGTTCCACTGCTTGTACTTCTCCCCGAACCGCACGACGACGACGTCGGCCTGTTCGATCCCCATACGGGTGCGGATGGCATTCAGCTGGGCGCCCTTGCGGTCGTGCCAGAACTTCCGCTCTTCCGCGCCCAGGATCGCGACGCCGCAATCGTCACTGGCACCGTGGTCCGTGACCGGCGCGAAGAAGGCGATGTCCAGATCCAGATCGCGGGCTCCCGCGATGATCTGATCCCGCCAATCGGTGTGGATCTCGCCGGACAGATAGACATTCAGGGTCATGGCTTTTCTCCTTCTCAGCCGCGCAGGGTGCCGCCGGTGGCCTTCGCCACCTTGTCGACGATCTTCTGCGACAGCGCCTCGATTTCCTTTTCGGTCAGGGTCTTGTCCACCGGCTGTACGCGCACGGTCAGGGCAAGCGATTTGCGCCCCTCCCCCAGCGACCCGCCGATGAATTCGTCAAAGACGCGCACTTCGGCGATCAGTGTCTTGTCCGCGCCGGCGGCCGCGTTCACCAGGTCCAGCGCCTGCACATCCGCATCGACGACAAAGGCGAAATCGCGGTCCACCGCTTGCAGGTCGTTCAGATGCAGCGCCGGGCGGGCGGTGTCGGAATTGCGCGGCTGGGGGATCTCCTCCGGCCAGAGGGTAAAGGCCACGGCGGGCCCCTTCACGTCCAGCGCCTGCAACACGCGCGGATGCACCTCGCCAAAGGCGGCCAGCATCTTCTTCGGCCCCAGGCAGATGCGCCCGTGACGACCGGGGTGCAGGTAATCCGGCCCGTCGCGCAGGATCTGCACCTTGGCAGGAGCGCCCAGGGCGGCCAGGATCGCCTCCGCATCGGCCTTGGCATCGTAGACATCGACAGGACGGCTGGCGCCGTGCACGTCCTTGGGCCCCGTGCGACCGACCAGCAGGCCGGTGACCTGGGTGTGCTGTTCGCCCGGCTCGCCACCATGCCAGGCGGCGCCGACCTCGAACAGGGCCATGTCCGTGAAGCCGCGCGCCTGATTGCGGGCGGCGGCTTGCAACAATCCGGGCAGCAGCGCGGGGCGCATGTGGCTCATCTCGGACGAGATCGGATTGGCCACCATCGTCGCATCATCGCCCCCGCCGAACAGCGTGGCGGCCGCCCGATCGATGAAGCTGTAGGTGACGCATTCATTGTACCCCAGCGCGGCGGCGGTACGGCGGGCGCGTTGCTCGCGGGCCTGCAACGGCGTCAGGATCGGGCGCGGCACGCCGGCGGTGACGCGCGGCATCGGTTTGGGCTCCAGCCGGGTGAGGGAGGCGATGCGCGCCACCTCTTCGACCAGGTCGGCCTCTCCCTGGACATCAGGCCGCCAGGACGGGACATGCGCCATGTCCCCCTCCATGACAAAGCCCAGACGTTCCAGCGTCGCGCGCTGATCGTCGGCCGGGATATCCATCCCGACAAGCGAGGAACAGCGGTCCGTATCCAGTCGATAGGCGCGGGCTACATCGGGCACCGCACCCGCAGTCACCACATCCGAAACCGCGCCACCGCAAAGATCCACAATCAGGGCGCAGGCCCGGTCCAGCCCCTCCATGTTGAAGCCGGGGTCGATGCCGCGTTCGTTGCGGTAGCGGGCGTCGGAATTGACCTTCAGGGCGCGCCCGGCATGGGCGATGGAGACGAAATCCCAGAATGCCGCCTCGACAAAGACGTTCTGCGTCTCCTCCGTACAGCCGGAGGCCAGGCCGCCCATGATACCGCCGATGCTTTCCACGCCGTTGTCGTCGGAAATCACCAGCGCGCCCTGCGGCATGGCATAGGTCTTTTCATCCAGGGCCAGCAGTTCTTCGCCTCCGGCGGCGCGGTGGATGCGCAGCGGGCCCGCGATCTTGTCGGCATCGAAGACGTGCAGAGGACGGTTCAGATCGTGGGTGAACAGGTTGGTCACATCCACCAGCGCCGAAATCGGGCGCAAGCCGATGGCGCGCAGCTTCTGTTGCAGCCAGGCGGGGCTGGGGCCGTTCTTCACCCCCCGGATCAGGCGCCCGGCAAAGACGTGGCAGCCATCGGCGGCATTATCGGCAATCGTCACCTCCACCGGGCAGGGGCCGGTGGTGGCGGGCAGGGGCGCATCGGGCAGCGGCTTCAGCGTGCCCAGCCCGCGCGCAGCCAGATCCCGGGCCACCCCGCGCACGCCCAACGCATCGGGGCGGTTGGGGGTGATCGCGATCTCGATCACCGGGTCCACGGCGGCGGGGCGGTGCTGCGCCAGCCAGTCGGCGAATTCCTCCCCCACCTCGCCCGAGGGCAGTTCGATGATGCCGTCATGTTCGTCCGACAGCTCCAGCTCCCGCTCCGAGGCCATCATGCCATGGCTTTCGACGCCGCGGATCTTGCCCACGGAAATCGTGATATCGAGGCCGGGAATATACATCCCCGGCTTGGCCAGGACGACGGTGATGCCCGCCCGCGCGTTCGGCGCGCCGCAGACGATCTGTTTCTCGCCCTCGTCGGTGGTGACCTTGCACACCCGCAGCCGGTCCGCATCCGGGTGCTGCTCCGCCTCCGTCACCTTGGCCAGGGTAAAGCCGCGCAGACGGGCGGCGGGGTCTTCGACGCCCTCGACCTCCAGCCCCAGATCGGTCAGCGTATCCAGGATCTCGGGCAGGGTCGCCGTGGTTTCCAGGTGGTCTTTCAGCCAGGACAGGGTGAATTTCATGTCAATGATCCTTCAGGCGTTCGGCGAGGTCTTCGGTATCGCCCATCGAAGCAAGTTTGAGTTCCCGCGCCATGCGCAGTGTCGGCTTGACGGCAAAGAGGATGGACCCCACGAGGAAGAACCAGGTGCCCGCCGTCTGGAGGTCCTGGAAGAAAAAGAGGACAGAGCCCACGATGAACGTCGCCGCAGCGGCGAAATCGACCATTGTATAGGCGATTTCGAACAGCGCGTAGATGCGCCGGCTGCGGTGGCTGTTTTCCCGGTTTTCGTGGCGAAAGAATTTCATGATCTTCGCTCCGTTCCGTTGGTTTCGTCAGGTCCGTTACTTCCGTCCGCAGCGAAGTCCCGCAGCAGGCGGAACCGTTCCCAAACAATCATCTCCGCCTCGGGCGCGGCCAGACCCTGGCGGCGGAAATAGGCTCCGTAGCCCTGTTGCCAATGCGCCAGGTCGCGGAATTCGGCCTGGGGGCGCACCATCGCTTCGGTCATCTGGTCGAACCGCAACAGCCGGACCTCCCGGGTCTCCAGTTCGACCGCGGGGGCACCGTCCCAGTCCAGCGCGATGTCGCGGCGACCAACCACCGGCATGGGCGCGCTCTCTTCCGTGAATTCGGCCAGACGGGCGCAGGTGGCCGTCTTGGCCCCCGCTCGCACCAGGGCCAGCACCTCGTCGCACAGGGCACGGCTGTCGCCGAAGGTGAAGGTGACGGGGTCCGTCATCCCATCCTCCGGCATGACGGGCGCATGTCGCCGGTTGGTGGCCCTGCTCGGGCCACGACATGTCGTGCAGAACTGTCGCTGCCCGCGCTCACACCCCGCCCCGGATGGTCGGCACCTGCAACGCGCTGAAGCCGTAGTGGCGCAGCCAGCGCAGGTCGCTGTCGAAGAAGGCGCGCAGGTCGGGGATGCCGTATTTCAGCATCGCGATCCGGTCGATCCCCATGCCGAAGGCGAAACCCTGGTATTCATCGGGATCGATCCCCCCGGCCTTCAGAACCTTGGGGTGCACCATGCCGGAGCCCAGAACCTCCAACCAGTCGTCGCCCTGCCCGACCTTCACCATACCCCCCTCGAAGGAGCATTGGATGTCCACTTCCGCCGAAGGTTCGGTGAAGGGGAAGTGGGAGGCGCGGAAGCGGGTCTTTACCTTCGTGCCGAAGAAGGCCGAGAAGAATTCCTCAAGCACCCATTTCAGGTTCGCCATCGACAGGTCGCGGTCGATCGCCAGCCCCTCGATCTGGTGGAACATCGGCGTGTGGGTCTGGTCGTAATCTGCGCGGTAGACGCGCCCCGGCGCGATGATGCGGATCGGCGCCCCCTGATCCAGCATGGAGCGGATCTGCACCGGCGATGTATGGGTGCGCAACACATGGGGCGGACGGTCGTCGCCCTCGGCCCGGTGCATGTAAAAGGTATCCATCTCGGCCCGGGCGGGATGATGGCCGGGGATGTTCAGCGCGTCGAAATTGTACCAGTCGGTTTCGATCTGCGGCCCTTCGGCCACGGCAAAGCCCATGTCGGCGAAGATCGCGGTGCATTCCTCCCAGACCTGGGAAACGGGGTGCACGCTGCCCTGGCGGCCGGGCCGGCCGGGCAGGGTCACGTCCAGCCATTCGGCGCGCAGCCGGGCCTCCAGCGCCGCATCACCCAATGCAGCCTTGCGCGCGGAAAGGGCGGAATTGATCTCGTCCTTCAGGGCGTTCAGCGCGGGGCCGGCGACCTGCCGTTCCTCGGCCGTCATCCTGCCCAGCTCTCGCATCTTCAGGCTGATCTCGCCCTTCTTGCCCACTGCCTGCACCCGCAGGGTTTCCAGCGCGGATTCGTCCGCCGCCGCCCCGATGGCTTCCAGCCACTTCGCTTTCAGATCGTCCATCGCCGCCTCCTGTCGCAGACGGCGTTGGGGTTATCACAGGCGCGTGGGAATGCAAGCTCGGGCGCGGGGCGGAGGGGCGCGGCGTCAAGCACCTGCTACGGCGCGGTGATGCTGGCGGGACCGGCAGAGGCCCAGTTTGGCCGAGATTGGCAGCACCCCGGCGAGAGGCGATAGCGCGGCCTGACCGGGCTGGCATCCGCCCTGGAAGGCAGTGAAATTCGAGGGCGAAGCAGGGGGCGCTGCCCCCTCTTGAGCTCCGCTCAATTCACCCCCGCGGTATTTCGGCCCGAAGGGGCCCAATGCAAAAAGCCGCCCCCGAAGGAGCGGCTTTCGCGATGGTCAAGCCTGTGCGGCGGCGCGATTTACGCGGCCAGCGCGCCCTTGGCTTTGTCCACGATGGCACCGAAGGCTTCGGGCTCGTTCACGGCGAGATCGGCCAGAACCTTGCGGTCCACTTCGATACCGGCCAGGGTCAGGCCATTGATGAAGCGGGAATAGGTCAGCGCTTCGTCATGGGCACGGACGGCGGCGTTGATCCGCTGGATCCACAGCGCGCGGAAGCTGCGCTTGCGGTTATGGCGGTCGCGCGTCGCGTATTGATTGGCCTTGTCAACGGCCTGGCGGGCAACCTTGAAGGTGTTCTTGCGGCGGCCGTAATAGCCTTTGGCTGCCTTGATGACCTTCTTGTGGCGGGCGTGGGTGGTGGTTCCACCTTTGACTCGGGACATTGCGGAACCTCCTTAGCGTGCGTAGGGCATCATCGGCTTGATGATCTGTTCATCAGCCTTCGACAGCGTGGTGGTTCCGCGCGCGTCGCGGATGAATTTGTTGGTGCGCTTGATCATGCCGTGGCGCTTGCCGGCCTGACCAGCCTTGATCCGGCCCGAGGCCGTGACCTTGAACCGCTTCTTGCAGCTCGACTTTGTCTTCATCTTGGGCATTTCGGTCTCCTGTCCGTAAAGGGCGCGCGACTCGGCATGCCACTTCGGGCCGGCCGCGCGATGGAAGGCGCCGTATAGGCGAGGCGGGGCGGGTTGGCAAGGGGGCCCGGCGCTCAGGGCAGAACCATCGCGGCGACCCGAATGAAGGCATGCGGCACTTCGGCGAAATCGTAGCGACCGGGATGCATCCGCACCATCCAGGCGATCAGCCCGCCCCCCGCGATCAGCACGAAGGCCGAGACGGAGGGCACCCGCCGGTCCGCATAGGCCGCAACCAGCGAGGGGATCGCCAGAATGCAAAGACAGGCGCCGATCACGAAGATGATGTCGCTGCGTGGTTCGGTGATCATCTCCGGCATCCGCGCCCCTCCCTTCGGGGCAGCCTAGTCCGGGGTGGAGGCAAAGATCAAACGTTCGTCGCAGGGGGCCACGCGCAGGATGTTGGTGGTTCCGGGCGTGTTGAAGGGCACGCCGGCGGTGATCACGATCTGGTCGGATTCATCGGCCAGGCCCATCTGGCGGGCGCCGCGCGCGCCGTTGACCACCGCCTGCTTGAACCGCTCCAGTTCGCTCGTCATCAGGCAGATCACGCCCCAGCTGAGGGTCAGCCGCCGTGCCGTGCCGCGCAGCGAGGTCATCGCCAGGATCGGCACGCGGGCGCGTTCGCGCGCGGTCAGAAGCGCGGTGCGGCCGCTTTGGGTAAAGCAGCAGATGACGCGGATATCCGTCGTCTCGGCGATCTCCCGCGCGGCGGCGACGATGCCGTCGGCGACGGAGCCGCGCACATCGGTGCGCGAGGCTTCGATGATCTGGCGGTAGTTCGGGTCGTTCTCTACCTCCTGCGCCACACGGTCCATGGTGGTGACCGCCTCCACCGGGTATTGCCCCGCCGCGGATTCGGCCGACAGCATCACCGCATCGGTGCCCTCGTAGATGGCGGCGGCCACGTCCGAAACCTCGGCCCGGGTGGGCATCGGGCTTTCGATCATGCTTTCCAGCATCTGGGTGGCGACGATCACCGGTTTCGCGGCCTTGCGGCAGGCGCGGACCAGACGTTTCTGAATCGGCGGCACGGCCTGCACGGGCATTTCCACGCCCAGATCGCCGCGCGCGACCATGATCCCGTCGGAGACTTCGAGGATCTCGTCAAAGGCCTTCACGGCGGCGGGTTTCTCGATCTTGGACAGGATCGCGGCCCGGCCATCGGCCAGGGTGCGGGCTTCGGTCACGTCTTCGGCGCGCTGGACAAAGGACAGGGCCAGCCAGTCGACCCCCAGCTGACAGACGAATTCCAGATCCCCGCGATCCTTTTCGGACAGGGCGGCCAGAGGCAGCACCGCGTCAGGCACGTTGACGCCCTTGCGGTTGGAGATGGTGCCGCCGATCGTGACCTCGCAATCGGCCCAGTCGGCGCCACAATCGCGGACTTTCAGGCGTATCTTGCCGTCATTGACCAGCAAGTCGGCGCCCGGCTCCAGCGCGGCGAAAATCTCGGGATGCGGCAGAGTTACACGGCTGAGGGTGCCCTCTTCTTCCTTGAGGTCGAGACGGAAGATCGCGCCCGGCTCCAGCTCCTCCGAGCCGTTGGCAAAGGTGCCGACGCGCAGCTTTGGACCCTGAAGATCGGCCAGAATGCCGATGGGGCGATCCACGTCCCGCTCTACCTTGCGGATAATCCGATGTTTCTCGCGAATTTCGTCGTGCGTGCCGTGCGACATGTTCAGGCGAAAGACATCGGCCCCCGCTTCGTGCAGGGCGCGGATCATCTCGTAATCCGACGATGACGGCCCAAGGGTTGCGACGATCTTGGTGTTGCGCAGGCGTCTCATCCGGTTCTTCCCCTTGTTGCGGCGCGGCTGCCATACCATAGCTGTTCCCGCGATGTTAGGGATAACAGTCCCGCCCGTCCCTTGCCAAACGGAAGTGTCGTTCCGATGACAAATCCGCCGCTGCGCGCCCTGCCCTGCCCGTTCCGGGAGCCACCAGGATGCAATTTCGGCGCAGCGCTTGCCTCCTGCCCCGTTCCGCGCAAATCTGATCGCAAGAGCGGCCCCGAGCCGTCCGACCGGAGAAGGAGAGAAGATGCCCCATATCGTCCTTGAGCATGGCGGATTGGACGTGGATATCGGGGCGATCTGCCGGGGCCTGCGCGCCGCCCTGGCCGCCGACCCCCGCGTCCCCGAAGACATCGTCAAGGTCCGCGCCTACGGCACGAGGGAATTTGCCCTCGGTCCCGAATACACCGGTTTCGCCCATGTCACTCTTCGCCTTCTGGACAAGCGCGGCCGGGATGAGCACATGTCCCATGCGACGCTGCTGCGCGACCTGTTGCAGGACCACCTGCCTGCCGGCACCGCGATTTCGGTGGAAACGGTGACGATCGCGTCCGACAGTTTCCGCAAGACCTGACACGCAAGGGGAACAGCCATGGATGACCAGACCCGCATCGAACTTGAAGCGGCCGCCTTTCGCACGTTGCGCGACCACCTGATGAAGCAGCGCCGCGATGTGCAGAACATCGATCTGATGAACCTGGCCGGGTTCTGCCGCAACTGCCTGTCGCGCTGGTACCAGGAGGCCGCGAATGCCCGCGACATCCCGATGAGCAAGGACGAGGCGCGCGAAATCTTCTACGGAATGCCTTACGAGACCTGGAAGACCGACCATCAGACGCCGGCCACTGACGAGCAGGCCGCAGACTTCCGCAAGAGCCATGACGAAAATGTCAGAAGTTCAGGCGACTGATCTGTTCACATCCTCTTGAGCAGGGGAGTGCAGTGCCCATCTAAGCCTTTCATGACAAAAACAGGAGGTTTTGATGGGTCTGCGCCAAGAGCTGGACGACTTTTTCTCGAATGATGCATCCGGCGGGTTATTCCTGATGGCTGCTGCCCTCGCGGCGCTGCTGGTCGCGAATTCAGGCCTGGCCGATGTGTATCACGGTATTCTGGGCATGACCTTTGCCGTCACCCTTGACGGGGGCGGGTTGGAAAAACCGCTGATCCTGTGGATCAACGACGGCCTGATGGCGATCTTCTTCTTTCTCATCGGGCTGGAGCTGAAGCGCGAGATCCTGGAAGGGAAACTGAAAAACCCGCGCGACGTGGTGCTGCCCGGCATGGCAGCGGTGGCCGGGATGGCCGTGCCTGCGCTGGTCTACGTTGCGCTTAATTGGGGGCAGACCGACACGTTGCACGGGTGGGCGATCCCGGCGGCGACCGACATCGCCTTTGCCCTGGGAGTCCTGGCACTGGTGGGCAAGAACGCCCCCGCCTCGTTGAAGATCTTCCTGCTGACGCTGGCGATCCTGGACGATATCGGTGCGATCCTGATCATTGCCTTCTTCTACACAGCCGAACTGAAGGTGGATTACCTGATGCTGGCGCTGTTCCCCCTCGCCGGTCTGTGGTGGCTGAACCGCCGTGGGGCGCACCGGGTGGCGCCGCTGGTCCTGTTGGGCGTGGTGATGTGGTTCTTCGTGCTGAAATCGGGCGTTCACGCCACTTTGGCCGGGGTGCTGACCGCATTCTTCATCCCGCTGAAGGACAAGTACGGCAAATCGCCGCTGCACGCGGTGGAACATGCGCTGTCGCCCTACGTGCTGTTCCTGATCGTGCCGATCTTTGCATTTTCCAACGCCGGGGTGCGGCTGGCCGGGCTGACGCTGGGCGATCTGGCCGACCCGTTGGCCCTAGGCATCGGTGCCGGCCTCGTGGTCGGGAAGCAGCTGGGCGTGTTCGGCATGGTGTGGCTGATGGTCAAGACCGGGCTGGCGCGGATGCCCCACGGGGCGAACTGGCTGCATATCTACGGCATTGCCTGCCTGGCCGGGATCGGTTTCACCATGTCGCTGTTCATCGGCACGCTCAGCTTTGCGGATGCGACATTGATGAATCATGTGCGACTGGGTGTTCTGGTCGGGTCGGGTATCTCCGCCGTGGTGGGGTATACCGTCCTCAGGTTGGCGAACCGGCAGGTTGATCCGGCCCCCGCGGCGGCGACGGGCGCCTGATCGCCCGCGTCGACTGATGCTAGTTGGCTGGTGGAGCCGGGGGATCACTTGACCCTCGGCTCCACCTTCACCGCACTCACTTGACTTCGCGTGCGGTGGGCGCTTCTGCGGTATCGAAACCGAACAGGTATTGCTGACGATCGTCAAAGCCCAGAACCGTCACGTCGGAGGGGTTTTCAACGGCTTCAGCTGGCACGGTAATCTCTTCTCCGACGATGCTGTGGGTCGGGCCGTACAATTCCAGATCGCGCTGCGATTGTGCGGGGTCGGCCGGCGTCAGGGCCAGGGCAGAGGTTGCGGCGATCAGAGTTGCGGTGACGGATGCGAATGCAAGTTTCATGATTTTCTCTTTCTCTTCTTGGTGACTAGCCTGTCACCGGGTGGGTGATCGTTTGATCGTGAAACAGAGATATGGCGCCACCTCCCGCCCTGCAACGCGCCGCGCTGCACAACGGTCTGATGCTTTGTGCACGAAATATGACACAACATTTACGTGTAACCCCTTGTCCAGCAGGCCCGCCGCGATTCAAGAAACCCGCCACCCGGAAAACCGGGGGCGGGCGTCTTCGGATGCGGCCTCGAACCGCATGGCGGCGGCGGCACGGGCCGGAGCGATGCGAGGTCGGATATGTGAATTGGGGAGGTCTTGTCGGATCGACCTGCCAGCCCTTGATGGGCGGCGGGATCCCGGGGACGCGGCCTGCCCCCGGCAAGGAGGGGGGGCAGAATCGCGCCGGCCGGAAAGAGGGTCAGCCCCTCTTCCCGGCCGGCAAGCGTTGGCAGAGCCGCAGGCGGATCAGATCCGCCCCGGCTCTGCCAGGGGCAGGATCATTTCAGATCGCTGGCGGTCAGGGCTTGTGCGGTCTCGACACCGAACAGGTACTGGTTCTGATCGTCAAAGCCCAGCAGGCCCAGATCGGCGGGGGTCAGCACGTCTTCGGCAGCGGCGGAGACCTGTTCGCCCGCGATGACATGGGCCGGGCCGTACAGGGTCAGATCGCGTTGCGATTGTGCGGGATCGGCCGGCGTCAGGGCCAGGGCGGAGGTTGCGGCGAACAGGGTTGCGGCGACGGATGCGAATGCAAGTTTCATGATTTTTCTCTTTCTAAACAGGGCGGCAGAAGCGCCGTCATTGGGGTGATCGTTTGATCGTGATTGTTAGATAGGCCCGCCAATCCGGCCTCGCAACGCGCCGCTCTGCACAACGAACTCCCCATCTGTGCACTCAAGTCGGATCAACATTTGCGTGTGCAGATGTTGCAGCACGATGCCCCGGACATGCAAACGCCCGCGCATTGGCGGCGGACCAATGGCGGGCGTCTGGCTGGATCGCGAGCGGTTCATCGGACCCGTGATACGGGCCACGACCGAAAGAGGGCGCGACCGGGCGGCGGAAGATTTGGAGAGGGAAGGGGACCGGATCTGGCGCTGGCGGCTGCGGGGATCATCGGTTCCGGGGCGTGCCGCGAAGGCGCCCCGCGCTGGCCAGGCCGGGCATCGGGTGCCCGGAAAGCCGACAGGCGTTGGTGGCGCCGCGCGGGGTATCAGATCCCCGGCGGCGTCACCATCAGCACATTCACTTCAGGTCGCTGGCGTTGGGCGCCTGAGCGGAATCGAAATCGAACACGTATTGGTTCTGATCGGCATTGCCCAGCAGGTTGAGGTCGGCCGGCGTCAGCACCTGCTCTGCGGGAACGGCGATCTGCTCGCCAACGGTGGCGTGGGTCGGGCCGTAGAGGTCGAAATCACGCTGGGATTGCGCCGGATCCGCCGGGGTCAGGGCGAGGGCGGAAGTTGCGGCGAGAACGGTTGCGGTCACGGTTGCGAATGCGAGTTTCATGTCTTTTGCCTTTGCATTGGGCGGCGGCGTCTGGGCCGTCATATGGGTGATCGTCTGATCGTTCAGCGGATCTATGACCGCCGGCCCCGCCTCGCAACGAGCCCATCTGCACAACGAATGTGCGGAACGTGCATTTTTTTTCAGGGTACAGTCGCTTGAAAAGGAAAGAAGATTTCCAATGGGAGCGCCCTGCAAAAATTCAATGCCAACTTCCGTCACGAAAGCTTCACAAAGGCGCCAGCAGTCGCGCGACCCGCGATTCGGCACAGAAAGGGGCGCAGCATTTCTGTGCAGCGCCCCTGCAGAAGTCCCAGTAAAGACTGGTCAGATCGCGGCCTTGCGGCTTTCGTCCAGGTAGATTTCCCGAAGGCGCGCGGCGACCGGTCCCGGCGCGCCGGACCCGATGCTGGTGCCGTCAACCTCCACCACGGGCATGACGAAGGTGGAGGCGGAGGTGATGAACGCCTCATCCGCCTCCTGAGCCTCGGCAATGGAAAAATTCCGCTCCTCGACCTCCATCTGGGCCTCCTGGGCAAAGCGCAGGACAGCCGCACGGGTGATCCCGTGCAGGATCTCGTTGGACAGGGCGCGGGTGATGATCTTCCCGCCCTTGACGATATAGGCGTTGTTCGACGTCCCCTCCGTCACGACGCCGTCTTCCACCATCCAGGCGTCATCGACCCCGGCGGCCTTGGCCATCATCTTGCCCATGGACGGGTACAGCAGTTGCACCGTCTTGATATCGCGCCGACCCCAGCGGATGTCGTCGATGGAAATCACCTTGATCCCCGTCTTTGCCGCCGGAGTATCGGCCATGCCGGGTTTCGATTGGGTAAACATCACCAGGCTCGGCGTCACTTTTTCCGGGTCGGGAAAGGCAAAGTCGCGATCGCCCGCCGAGCCGCGCGTGACTTGCAGGTAGATCATGCCGTCGCCGATGTCATTGCGGGCCACCAACTCGCGGTGGATCTCCAGCAGCTCCTCCGGGGTGGCGGGGGCGCCCATGTCGAGTTCCGACAGCGACCGCGCCAACCGCTGGGCATGGCCGTCGAAATCGATCAGCTTGCCGTCCAGCACGCTGGTCACCTCGTAGACGCCATCGGCCATCAGGAACCCCCGGTCGAAGATCGAGATCTTCGCCTCTTCCTCCGGCAGGTATTCCCCGTTCACGTAGACGATGCGGCTCATGTTCTTCTCCTGGTGCAACAATCCTTTGCCCCGGCTTCCGTTACGGCGGCGAGGCTGTCAAGCGGGCTTAGCCCCACAGCGCGGCAGGGGCGGGGTGTACGCCTTGCGCGTCGAAGGTCAGCGGCACGTCCCGGTCCTCGGCCAGCAGCAGCGGGCCGTCCAGATCGGTGATCATCGCGCCCTGCGCCACCAGCACGGCAGGCGCCATCGCCAGGGAGGAGCCGACCATGCAGCCCACCATGACGCGGAACCCCTGTTCCAGCGCCGCATCCCGCAGGGCCAGCGCCTCGGTCAGGCCGCCGGTCTTGTCCAGCTTGATGTTCACCACGTCATATTTGCCCTTCAGGCCGGGCAGGCTGTCGCGGTCATGGCAGCTTTCGTCGGCGCAGACCGGCACGGGGCGGTCCATGCCCTCCAACGCGGCATCGTCACCGGCGGGCAGGGGCTGCTCCACCAGGGCGACGCCCAGCCGCACCAGGTGGGGGGCCAGCTCGGCGTAGATTTCCGCGCTCCACCCCTCATTGGCATCGACGATGATGCGGGCCTCCGGCGCGCCGCGGCGCACGGCTTCCAGCCGGGCCATGTCGTCCGGGGTGCCAAGTTTAATCTTCAGCAGCGGGCGATGGGCATGTTTGGCCGCCTCCCGCTCCATCACCTCCGGCGTGTCGAGCGACAGGGTAAAGGCCGTGATCTCCGGCCCCGGCACCTTCAGCCCGGCCAGTTCCCAGGCGCGTTTACCGGCGCGCTTGGCCTCCAGGTCCCACAGGGCGCAATCCAGCGCGTTGCGCGCCGCGCCTCCGGGCAGCGCCGCCTGCAAGGCCGCACGGTCGGTCACGCCGCCCAGGGCCTCGATCTGCGCGGTCACGCTGTCCAGAGTTTCGCCATAGCGCGCATAGGGCACGCATTCGCCCCAGCCTTCATGGGCCCCGTCGCGCAGCCGCACCGTCAGAACTTCTGCCGCCTCCCGCGCGCCACGGCTGATGCGGAACACCTGCGCCAGCCGAAACACATCCCGCGTGATCTCGATTTCCACGGCCATCCCCCTTTTCTTTCCGAAAATACGCATGATCCGGCGCCGCATTCACGCAGCGCCGGGGCGGTGTCAGACCTCTGCCAGCGCGTCCACCAGACGGCCCGCGCCATGGCGGAACGGATCGACGGCGGGCAGGCCAATGCGGTCCTCGACCTCCTGCAAATAGGCGACGGCCTCGTCCTCTCCCATGTGCTGGGTATTGACGGAAATGCCGACAACCTTGCAGGCCGGATTGGCGACCTGCGCCAGTTGCAGCGACAGGTCGCGCAGCGCCTCCAGCGTCGGCAATTGGTAGCCGGGCAGGCCGCGCATATGGGTCCGCGTCGGCTCGTGACACAGGATCAGCGCGTCGGGCTGACCGCCATGGATCAGCGCCATGGTCACCCCGGAATAGGAGACGTGGAACAGGCTGCCCTGCCCTTCGATCATGTCCCAGTGGTCGGGATCGTTGTCGGGCGACAGCCATTCCACAGACCCGGCCATGAAATCGGCGATCACGGCGTCCAGCGGCACGCCTTCGCCGGTGATCAGGATACCGGTCTGCCCGGTCGCCCGGAAGGAAGATTTCATCCCCCGTTCCTTCATCACCTTGTCCATCGCCAGTGCGGTGTACATCTTGCCCACCGAACAATCCGTGCCCACGGCCAGGCAGCGTTTGCCCTGACGCGGCTCACCATTGGCGATCGGGTATTTTACCGAAGGGACGCGCACGTCATGCAGCTGGCGGCCGGCGGCGCGGGCGGCGGCGACCAGGTCGGCCTCGTCACGCAGCAGGTTGTGCAGGCCCGAGGCGATATCGAACCCGGCCTCCAGCGCGGCGATCAACACTTCCTTCCAGGCTGGGGAGATCACGCCACCCCGGTTCGCCACGCCGATCACCAGCGTCTTGGCGCCGGCGGCGCGGGCCTCTTCCAGGGTCATGTCCGGCAGTTTCATATCCGCCTTGCAGCCCTCCATCCGGAATTGGCCGACGGCATTGTCGGGGCGCCAGTCGCGGATGCCCTGGGCAACCTTGGCGGCCAGGGGATCGGGCGCGTCGCCCAGGAACAGCAGATATGGGGTCTCGATCATGGCGTACCTCTGGAATTGTCGGTCGTCCCGACACGGGACAGGGCACCGGGTCGGGTCTGCGGGGACTTTCGGAGGATTGCAGCGAAGGTGCAAGCCCGGCACCGCTTTTGGGGGCAGCCGGAGCGGGCACCGCCACTTTGCTGCGCTGCAAAATCGGCTTGCACCATCGCGCGCAATTTCATAACCCAAGGACTAGAAAATTCGAAACTTCCTTACCTGTCGAAAGGTGCCGATATGTCCTTCCGCATCCAGCCCCAGCCCGTGGCGCGCCCGAATCGGTGTCAGCTGTTCGGCCCGGCGTCCAATACCAAGCTGTTCCCGAAAATGGCCGCCTCTGCGGCCGACGTGATCAACCTGGATCTCGAAGATGCTGTCGCACCCGATGACAAGCCGCAGGCGCGCCAGAACGCCATTGCCGCGATCAACGAGGTCGATTGGGGCAACAAGACGCTGTCGGTGCGGATCAACGGGCTGGACACGCCCTATTGGTATCGCGACGTGGTGGATCTGCTGGAAAACGCGGGCGACCGGCTGGACCTGATCATGATCCCCAAGGTCGGCTGCGCCGCCGATATCTATGCTGTCGATGCACTGGTCACGGCGGTGGAGCGCGCCATGGGCCGGACCAAACCCGTCGGGCTGGAGGTCATCATCGAATCCGCCGCCGGCATCGCCCATGTGGAAGAGATCGCCGCCGCCTCTCCGCGTTTGCAGGCGATGAGCCTGGGCGCCGCGGATTTCGCCGCCTCCATGGGGATGCAGACCACCGGGATCGGCGGCACGCAGGAAGATTACTACATGCTGCGCGATGGCCAGAAATACTGGTCCGATCCCTGGCATTGGGCGCAGACCGCCATCGTTGCGGCCTGCCGCACCCATGGGCTGCTGCCCGTGGACGGGCCTTTTGGCGACTTCTCGGACCCCGACGGATTCCGTGCGCAGGCGCTGCGGTCGGCCACGTTGGGCATGGTGGGCAAATGGGCCATCCACCCCAAGCAGATCGAACTGGCGAACGAGGTTTTCACCCCACCCGAGGCCAAGGTGACGGAAGCGCGGGAGATTCTCGCCGCCATGGAAGAGGCGCAGCGGACCGGCGCGGGCGCCGTGGTCTACAAGGGTCGGCTGGTCGATATCGCCTCGATCAAACAGGCGGAAGTGATCGTGAAACAAGCCGAACTGATCGCTGCGCAGCAGTGATCGGACGGCATTCGGGCCGGGACCGGTGCGCCCGGCCCGGATTCGCTTTGCCTTTGCCCCTGCTCGCCCCACCTCGCTGCCCCTGCTCGCCCCACCCCGCCGGAAAGTGATCACCCGAGGGTTGGCAATTCCGGCGGGTCGCCTACTCTCTCCTCTGCCACGACACGGGAGATTTCCATGCGCACCTTCGCCGCCGCCATCGTCCTGACCTGCCTTGCCGCGCCCGCCATGGCGCAGGAGGTTGTCGAGAACGAGGTGATCAAGGTCTTTGCAGGCCAATGGGTCCAGTCCAAGGATCCTGCCCAGAACGGTCTGCTGATGTACCTGACCGAGGATCGCGCACGGGCCGGGGAATATTTCTCCATCCGATGCGAGGACGGAGACCGCTCTGTCCGGCTGGGTTTCGCGAAGCAGCTGCCGAAAAACGCCCGGATCAAGATGCTGGTCGACGACACCGCGGTGGAGGCCAACGCCGCCTATACTGGCGACACACAGGATGCCAGCTTTGCCCAGGGCAGCGTGCATGGCTATCGCCTGGACTTTGCCGATGCCAACGCGCGGGACGGCTTTCTGGATCAGCTGGGACAGGGCCGCAGGTTGGCGGTCGGCGGGCAGAAAATCCCCCTGGACCTGACCGGCGCGGGCCCCGCCCTGCGCGAACAGGCCGCTTATTGCCGGTAGGCGACTGGCGCGGGGTGGGTACCCGCCGCCATTCCGCGGCGCGCTCCACCCTATGCCCGGTCGTCGCGCGGCGATCCCATCACCACGTAAGAGGTAATGGCGCTGACCTGCGGCAAAGTGCCCAGGACATCGGTGTGAAACGCCTTGTAGGCGGCCAGGTCCGCCGCCTCCACCCGCAGGATGTATTCCACGGCGCCGGTGATATTGTGGCATTCGCGCACCTCGGGGGCGGTCGAGATCGCCCGCTCGAACGCCTCCTGCGCGGATTTGGTGTGTTCGTTCAGCCCAACGGTGACATAAGCCACAAAGCCCACCCCCACGGCGGCCGGGTCCAGCACCGCGCGATAGCCCTTGATCACGCCCGTGCGCTCCAGCTCCTGTACCCGGCGCAGGCAGGCTGAGGGCGACAGCCCCACCCGATCCGCCAGATCCATGTTGGAGACGCGCCCATCGCGCGACAGCTCTCGCAATATACTGCGGTTTATCTGGTCCATCTTCGCCATTCCTTGCGAAGTTTTGCGAATTTTCGGCAAGTTCACAACCGCATTCGGGCTGATAAAGGGGTAATGTTGCGCGAACCTGTCCGAAAGCCCGTCAATGTCCGCCCAGATCCTTGTTGCCCTCGTGGCCTTTGCCTTCGTGTCCTCCATCACGCCGGGGCCGAACAACCTGATGCTGATGGCCTCGGGCGCGAACTTCGGGTTCCGCCGGACGATCCCGCACATGCTGGGGATCGGGCTGGGCTTTGCCTTCATGATCGCGCTGGTCGGGCTGGGGCTGATCCACATCTTCGACGCCGTGCCGATCACCCATACCATCCTGACCGTCGCCAGCGTGATTTACCTGCTCTACCTCGCGTGGAAGATCGCCCATGCCGCCCCGCCGCAGGCCGGGCGGCCGGATCCCTCGCGCCGCCCGATGACCTTCTTGCAGGCGGCGGCGTTCCAATGGGTGAACCCCAAGGCCTGGACCATGGCCCTGACCGCCATCGCCGTCTACGCCCCCGACCGAAGCGCATGGGCGATTCTGGTGGTCGCGGCGGTCTTCGGGCTGGTGAACCTGCCGTCGGTCAGCACCTGGACCATCCTGGGCCAGCAGATGCGGCGGCTGCTGACCTCGCCCCGACGGCTGACGATCTTCAACTGGACGATGGCGGGGCTTCTGGTGGCCTCGCTATACCCGGTGCTGCTGCATTGACGGGTCACCCCGACCGGCGGCGCCCGGCCCGCCCCGGACTTGCACAGTTGCATCCGGCGCGCCCCATCGTCATATAACGCCCAGACGATACGGGAGCCCCGCATGACCAATTACCTCGATTTCGAACGGCCCCTGGCCGAGATTGAAGGCAAGGCCGAAGAGCTGCGCGCCATGGCCCGCCAGAACGAGGAAATGGATATCGAACAGGAGGCCGCTGCGCTGGATGCCAAGGCCCGCACCATGCTGGGCGACCTGTACGGCGATCTGACCGCGTGGCGCAAATGCCAGGTCGCGCGGCATCCCGACCGCCCCCATTGCCGCGATTACATCTCCGCGCTGTTCACCGAGTACACCCCCCTGGCCGGCGACCGGAACTTTGCCGACGATCACGCCGTGATGGGCGGGCTGGCGCGGCTGGGCGATCAGCCGGTGATGGTGATCGGCCAGGAAAAGGGCAATGACACCAAATCCCGGATCGAGCATAATTTCGGCATGGCCCGCCCCGAAGGGTACCGCAAGGCGATCCGCCTGATGGAGCTGGCGGACAAGTTCGGCCTGCCGGTGGTGACGCTGGTCGATACGCCCGGCGCCTATCCCGGCAAGGGCGCGGAGGAACGCGGCCAGTCCGAGGCGATCGCCCGCTCCACCGAAACATGCCTGGCCATCGGCGTGCCGCTGATCTCCGTCATCGTGGGCGAGGGCGGATCGGGCGGCGCGGTGGCCTTTGCCTCCGCGAACCGGGTCGCGATGCTGGAACATTCAGTCTATTCGGTGATCACGCCGGAGGGCTGCGCTTCCATCCTGTGGAAGGATGCCGAAAAGATGCGGGAGGCCGCAGAGGCCATGCGCGTCACGGCCCAGGATCTGCACCAGTTGAAAGTGATCGACCGGATCATTCCCGAACCCATGGGCGGCGCCCATCGCGACCGCGATGCCACCATCGCCGCCGTGGGCAAGGCGATCACCGCCATGCTGGCCGAATTGTCCGGGAAGTCCGGCAAGTCGCTGATCAAGGACCGGCGGCAGAAGTTCCTCGACATGGGAACCAAGGGGCTGGCGGCCTGACCCCCAGCCCACCGGCTGCGCCGTCGCGCACAGGCTCCCTGCGCAAACTTCTGATGACCTGACCGCTGCTTCGCCTATTCTTTGGCCCAGCAGCAAGAGGAGTTCACAATGCGCAAACTTCAGGTTCAGGGATTGCACCACATCACCCTCATGGGGGCGGACCGCCAGACCTCCATCGACTTCTGGGAGGGTGTGCTGGGAATGCCCTTCGTGTTCGAACAGCCCAACCTCGACAACCCGGAAGAGGGGCACCTCTATTTCGACCCCGGTGACGGGCGGCTGATCACCATCTTCACCAACGAGGGGCGCCGCCCCGATCCCGCGCGAAGCCCGACGGATCCGGGATGCGTACATCACATCGCCTTTTCCCTCAGCCAGTCCACCTATGCCCAGTGCAAGGCCCGGCTGGACGCGCGCGGCATTCCCCATTCGGGGGAAAAAGACCGGGGGTTCATGAACTCGATCTATTTCAAGGATCCGCTGGGGATGCTGATCGAACTGGCCGCTTACCGGTTTGAACCGCCCACCGGCACCACCCACACCGATGTGCTGATGGAAGCCCACCGGGTTCGCCTGGAAGCCGGGGACAAGGCCATCGCCGACATCCACGTCGCCGATGCCATCGAGCGTCTCTGCCACGCACGTCCGTCGCTGTCCGACGATCGTGGCGTGAAAGATCCCTACTGAAACCGCGACCGAGCCGCAGCCGCCCTGTCCCGCGCCTCAAGTCGTGACAGCAAGCTTTGCCCCCAGAACACCGAAGGTTCCGGCAAAGCAGCGCCGGATCCATGTCACCACCCGCGGACGCCGGATCACATAATCGCGCGCATAGGCCGCGCATCCTCCGTAGAGGACGAACACCGCGAACGTCATCGCCATGAAGACGATCGCCAGCCCCACCAGGGCGGCGGCCGCATTTGCCGCCGTGGCGGAGACGAATTGCGGCAGAAACGCCAGGAAGAACAGCGACAGCTTGGGGTTCAGAACATTCAGCAACGCCCCCGTCGCGGCGATCCGCAAATAGCCGCTTCGCTCCCCGCTTGCGGACAGGTCGATGGCCGTGTCGTCCCGCAGCGTCTTCCAAGCCATGTAGAACAGGTAGGCGACGCCAAGCGCCTTGATCACCTGAAAGGCCAGCGCGCTGGTATGAAGCAGCGCCGCCAGCCCGACAATGCTGGCCAAGGCCGCCGGCAGGCTCCCCAGGGTACAACCCAGGGCCGCGGCGATACTGGCCCTGAACCCGCGCTCCAGGCCGATGGCCAGGGTGTAGATCACCCCCGTTCCAGGCAGCAGGACGACCACAACCGATGTCAGAAGGAATTCAACACTCATCCCCGGCGCTCCGAAAGTATGACGCCAGCCACAATGCAAGACCCCGGGGAGAGAGCAAGCCCGAAGACGCCCCGGCCTGCGCGGCGGCGCGGAATTCTGCGACAGGGACAAATCCCGGCAGCCCCGTCTTGACGACACTTGCGCGCGCAGATCACCCGCAAAAGACGCAACCGCAAGCACGAACCGGGTTGACCGTGCAGATTTTCAAATGGAGGGGATGGTGGAGCCTAGGGGAGTCGAACCCCTGACCTCTTGCATGCCATGCAAGCGCTCTCCCAACTGAGCTAAGGCCCCATCCGGCTGGGGCCGCTTGGCCCCGTGCGCCGCTACTTATGCAATGCTCGGGGCGGGATCAAGCGAAAAAATCACACCCGCACCGAACAGTCCCGACGTCAGCTGTCGTCCTCGTTCGACGACATGTCGGCGATATCGTCCAGAGAGACGTTATCGTCATCTTCATCCTCGTCCAGGACGTCATCGCCCAGGTCGACATCGACATCGTCGTCGTCGTTGTCCTCGGGCTCCGCCGTCTTGGCGTTTGCCTTCTTGGTCTCCGCATCTTCAGCGTCGGCCGCGATCATCCGGCTCTTGCCGGAGGCGACTTCGACGATATCCCCGGTATAGGGGCTGACGACCGGATTCTTGTTGAGGTCGTAGAACCGCTTGCCCGTCGTCGGACAGACGCGCTTCACGCCCCATTCTTCCTTGGGCATAGGGATCCCTTTCGGCTAACCACTCTTGTCCATGATCCGCGCCACCTGCCATAACGGTCAGGGGGTGTCAAAGGCTTTTCCGGCGGCCCCGGACCGCATGGCCCGACCACGGGCGACAAACGGAAGGGACGTCCAGCGCGATGACGGCAGATACGACAGGCCCTGCGGCCCGGCGGACATATGGGTGAGGTCACCCTGCCCGGCAACCCTCCGCTGGGCATAAATCTGCGCCATTCCGCCCGCGCCCGGCGGATGACACTGCGTGTCTCGGCGCTGGACGGGCGGATTACGCTGACCCTGCCGCGCGGCGCCAGCGCGGCGCAAGGACTGGCCTTCGCCCGAGAGAAGGAACCCTGGCTGCGCCGCCACAGCGCCGGCGTGGCCGAGGTGGCGCCTGTCGTCGCCGGGCTGCTGCTGCCGGTGGAGGGGCAGCCCCGCCTGATCGTCCCCACCCAGGGCCGTCGCCTGCGCCTGCTGCCCGACCGCCTGGAGGTTCCCGGCCCCTCCGACCGCCTGCCCGCCCGGCTGGCGGCCTGGCTGAAGACCATGGCGCGGGACCGGCTGGCCGCTGCCGCCGACCGCCACGCAGCCCGCCTGGGCCGCCCCTACACGCGGCTGACGCTGCGCGACACGCGGTCCCGCTGGGGATCGTGCACGATGGACGGGCGGCTGATGTTCTCCTGGCGGCTGATCATGGCCCCGCCGGAGGTGCTGGATTACGTCGCCGCCCACGAGGTCGCCCATCTGGCGGAGATGAACCATTCGCCGGCCTTCTGGGCGCATGTCACGGCGCTATATGGCGATTGGCAGCCGCAGCGCCTGTGGTTGCGCCAGCACGGCACCGGCCTGCATCGCTACCGGTTCGAGGCCTGAGCCCGGTCAGGATTGCCGAAAGCGGGCCGGGCCCTCTTGACGGCGGCCGATTTGTGATCACAGTCGCATCATGCTGATCCAGACCCGCCCAGATCCCTCTCCTTCGGCGCATGACCGCGTCTATCGCGGCCTGCGCACCCGGATCATGCATGGCGAGATACCGCCGGGCCAATCCCTGACCCTGCGCGGCATCGGCAAGGATTACGGCGTCTCCATGACCCCCGCGCGGGAGGCGGTGCGCCGGCTGGTGGCCGAGGGGGCCCTGTCGCTGTCCGCCTCGGGGCGAGTCGCCACGCCCGACCTGTCCAACGACCGGATCGAGGAACTGGCCGCCCTGCGCGCCCTGATCGAGGTGGAGCTGGCCTCCCGCGCGCTGCCTCGTGCCCATATCGCCCTGATCGACCGATTGCAGGCGATCAACACCCTGATCTCGCACATGGTCGAACAGCAGGACGGGTCCGGCTATATCCGCGCCAATCTTGAGTTTCACCGCACGCTGTACCTGCGCGCCCAGGCGCCCGCGATGCTGGCCATGGCGGAAACCGTCTGGCTGCAACTGGGCCCGACGATGCGCAAGCTTTACGGCCGGATGCGCCGCCGCGAGGCGCCGCAATACCACCGTCTGATCATTGCCGCGCTGAAGGCCGGGGACGAACCCGGCCTGCGCCTGGCCGTGCGGTCCGACGTGACGCAGGGCCTGCGCATGTTGCTGACCTGAGCGGCCCCGCCGACGGCGCCCGGTCGTGGCGTCCCTGTCCCGCCCTAACCGCGCAGACGGGTCAGGGCATAGAACCCGGCGGCCGCGACAATGATCGTGGGGCCAGCAGGGCTGTCCAGGTGCCAGGACAGCGCCAGCCCCCCCAAGGCCGAAGCCAGCCCGACCAGCGCGGCGATGCCCGCCATGCGCTCGGGCGTCGCGGTGGCGATGCGTTCCGCCGACCGCCTGCGCGGCAGGGACAGGAACCGCGCGACCGACATCGGCAGAGAGGAATCCAGGTGCAGCTTTTGCGGCACATAGCCGATGCACCGCCCCGGACGGCGGCGCACCTGCCCAACCTGGGGTTTCAGCGCGCCCACCATCCCCTTGACCAGGGTCGACTTGCCCGATCCGTTGGGGCCGACGATGGTCACGATCTCGCCGGCGGAGATGCCGAAATCCACTCCGCGCAGCACCGTTCCCCCGCCACCCGCATAGCCTGCGCTGACGCCGCGCGCCTCGATCAGCATGCGGCGGAATCCTGACAGGCCGGGCACAGGCCCTCGGCCTCCACCACGGTGGATTCCACCTGAAAGCCGCCCGAGGCCGTATCCAGAGGCCTCGCCTGGGTTTCCGCCACGATGCCGCAGCCGCGACAGATCAGGATCACCGGATCATGGGTCTGCCCCGGCACCGCGCAGGCGACAAAGGCGTTCAGCCGCTCCACCCGGTGCGCAAAGCCGTTGTCGACCAGAAAGCCAGGCGCGCGGTAAGCCACGGGCGGCTTGGAGCCCAGGCCATCGGCGACCAGCCGGGCCAGTACGTCATAGGCGCCCATAGCGGCATGGGCCTCCAGCAGGATTTCCAGCGTCCTGCGGCGCACCGGCGTGCTTTGCAGCCCGCGCGCCTTGCACTCCGCCTCAGCGCTGGACAGCACGTCGCTGATGCACCGAGCGTGGTCATGCCCATGGTCGTGGGCCTGCAAACCATGCGGTCCACGCGGGCCATCGCCGCGCTTGCCGCCGCTCCGGTTCGTGCCGATGTGCCCGCGATCGTCACCGACATCCCGCCGATCCACGCTCTGACCAGCGCCGTCATGGGCGACCTGGGTCAGCCGTCCCTGCTGATCGACAGCGCGACCTCGCCGCACGCGGTAAACCTGCGCCCGTCGCAAGCCCGCGCCCTGGCCGGGGCAGGGCTGGTCATCCGGGTCGGGCCCGAGCAGACGCCCTGGCTGGCCGAGGCGCTGGAGAACCTCGGCGGCGGCGTCTCCCTGCCCCTGCTGGAAGTGCCGGGCACGCAGACCCTCGAAGTGCGCAAGGGCATCCTGTTCGCCCCGGCGAAAGACGAGGATGATCATGGGGACCACGACGCGCATGGGCACGATGATCATGGGCACGATGATCACGAGGGGCACGCTGACCACAGCGACCATGACGATCACGACGGCCATGATCACAGCGACCATGAGGACGATCATGGGGACCATGGGCATGACGACCACGGGCACGACGATCATGGCGACCACCGACATGATGACCATGGCCACGGCGACCACGCCCATGCTCATGACGGCACGGACCCCCATGCCTGGCTGAACCCAGACAACGCCGTCACCTGGACCCGCGCCATCGCCGAGGCCCTGGCACAGGCGGACCCGGAGAACGCCGAAACATACCGTGTGAATGCCGAAGGCTACGTCGACACCCTCTCCCGGCTGGCGGCCGAGCTCGCGCCGCTGCTGACCGATCTGCCGGGCGGCTACGTCACGCTGCACGACGCCTACCAATACCTGGAAACCCGCTATGACCTGCCCGCCGAAGGGTCGCTCTCCCATGCCGACGGGACCGAGGCCGGACCGGCGCGCATCGCCGCCCTGCGCGACGCCATCGCCAACCACGGCGTCACCTGCCTGTTCACCGAACCGCAACTGAGCCGCCGCCAGGCCGACAGGCTGGCCCACGACCTGAAGCTGGAAACCGGCGTTCTGGACCCGCTGGGCCAGGGCCTGACAACCGGCGCCGACCTCTACCCGGAGCTGATGCGCAACATGGCGCAGGCGCTGAACGACTGCCTGGCCGGCTGACCGGCCCGACGATGCCGCCCTGCGGGGCGCCCGGCCTTGCTGCCCCGCGCCCTGCCCGATGCGCTGATGCGCCGATGCGCCGATGGCCACCTTGCCTAGCGGATCAGGATGGCGCGGAAATCGTTGACATTGGTGCCGGTGGGGCCGGGCACGAACAGCCCCCCCACCGCGTCAAAGGCGCTCCAGGCGTCATTGCGCGATAGCGCCTCGGCGGGGTCCACCCCGGCGGCGCGCATCCCCGCCACGGTGGCCCCGTCGGCAAAGGCACCGGCGTTATCCTCGGACCCGTCGATCCCATCGGTATCGGCAGCCAGCGCGGCGATCCCAGCCTGTCCCTCGATCTCGGCGGCGAAGGCGAGCAGGAATTCGCTGTTGCGCCCGCCGCGCCCGCCCTGGCCGCGCAGGGTCACCGTCGTTTCCCCTCCCGACAACAGCAGCACCGGTTTCGCAAAGGGCCGGTCACGCCCCGCGATCTCCCTCGCGATGGCGGCATGGACGCGGGCGACATCGCGGGCCTCGCCCTCCATCGCGTCGGACAGGATGCGGGCGGGGATGCCCTCCGCCTCGGCCAGGGCGGCAGCGGCTTCAAGCGAACGGGCGGCAGAGGCGATGACCCGCACCTCGTCCCGGGCAAAGGCGGGATCGCCCGGACGCGGCGCATCCTCCGGCGCCTGATCCAGGTGCCGCTGCACCGCCTCCGGCAGGCTGATCCGCCAGTCGCGCAGCACCGCGCGGGCCGTGGCCCGATCGGCCGGACCCGGCACCGTGGGGCCCGATGCGACCTCTGCCGGGTCATCGCCGGGCACGTCGGAGACCACCAGCGTCACCACCCGTGCCGGATGCGCCGCCGCCGCCAGGCGCCCGCCCTTGACCGCGCTGACCTGCTTGCGCAGCGCGTTCATCGCCCCGATCGGCGCGCCCGAGGCCAGCAGCGCCCGGTTCAACGCGATCTCGTCCTCCAGCGTCAGTCCGGCAGGGGGCGCCGCCAACAGGGCCGAGCCGCCGCCGGTGATCAGCGCCACCACCAGATCGTCCGGGCCCAACCCCTGAACCGCCTCCAGCACCTGGCGCGTGGCGGCCTGCCCTGCGGCGTCGGGGACGGGATGCGCCGCCTCGATCACCTGAAGCTGACGACAGGGCACGGCATATCCATAGCGCGTGACCACCACCCCCGACAGCGGCCCGTCCCATGCCTCTTCGAACGCGGCCGCCAGCTGGGCGGCGCCCTTGCCCGCCCCGATCACCACCGTGCGCCCGCGCGGCCTGTCGGGCAGCTGCCCCTGCAAGGCGCGGACTGGGTCGGCGGCCGTCACTGCGGCGTCGAACAGGCGGGTCAGAAAGGCGCGGGTATCGTCCTGCATCGGGGGGCTCCGTGGTGGTGAACGGGCATCAGCCTAGGCGCCCCCCCGCAGCCGTACCAGCCCCGATTGCCAAAGCTGCGGTGCTCCCATACGCTTCGCCCGAACCGATCAACCTGCGAGGCTTCCATGGACGGCGCACTGCACGAAAACGACATCACCCGCATCGTCGAGGCCGACAAGGCCCATGTCTGGCATCACCTGACCCAGCACAAACCCTTTGAAACCAGCGATCCGCGCATCATCGTGGAGGGCAAGGGCATTCATGTCTGGGATCAGAAGGGCACCCGGTTCCTGGACGCGGTTTCCGGTGCGGTCTGGACCGTCAACGTGGGCTATGGCCGCGAAAGCATCGCCAATGCCGTCCGCGACCAGCTGATGAAACTGAACTACTTCGCCGGGGCTGCCGGATCCGTACCGGGCGCGATCTTTGCTGAAAAATTGATCGACAAGATGCCCGGCATGTCCCGCGTCTACTACTGCAACTCCGGCTCGGAGGCGAACGAAAAGGCGTTCAAGATGGTGCGCCAGATCGCGCACAAACGCTACGGCGGGAAGAAGCACAAGATCCTCTACCGGGATCGCGATTACCACGGCACCACCATCGCCTGCCTCTCCGCCGGCGGTCAGGAAGAGCGGAACGCACAATACGGCCCCTTCACCCCCGGCTTCGTCCGCGTGCCGCATTGCCTGGAATACCGGTCCTTCGAACAGGATGGCGCCCCGCAGGAGAATTACGGCGTCTGGGCGGCTGACCAGATCGAAAAGGTGATTCTGGCGGAAGGGCCCGACACGATCGGCGCCCTGTGCCTTGAGCCCGTGACCGCAGGCGGCGGCGTGATCACCCCGCCCGAAGGCTACTGGCCCCGCGTGCAGGAGATCTGCCGCAAATACGACATCCTGCTGCATATCGACGAGGTCGTCTGTGGCGTCGGCCGGACCGGCACCTGGTTCGGCTATCAGAACTACGGGATCGAACCGGACATGGTGACCATGGCCAAGGGGGTCGCCTCCGGCTATGCCGCGATTGCCTGCATGGTCACCACCGAAGCGGTGTTCGACATGTTCAAGGACGATGCCGACGATCCGATGAACTATTTCCGCGACATCTCCACCTTTGGCGGCTGCACCGCCGGCCCCGCCGCCGCGATCGAGAACATGCGCATCATCGAGGATGAGAACCTGTTGCAGAACACCCTGGACATGGGCGCCCGCCTGATGACCCGGCTGGAAGAACTGAAGGAGAAGCACGCCGTTGTCGGCGATGTGCGCGGCAAGGGCCTGTTCTGCGGTGCGGAGCTGGTCGCCGATCGCGAGAGCCGCGCGCCGGTGGACGAGAAGCTGGCCCAGAAGGTCGTCGGCGAATGCGCGGCCCAGGGGGTGATGATCGGCGTCACCAACCGGTCCGTGCCGGGGCGGAACAACACGCTGTGCCTGTCTCCGGCCCTGATCGCCACGCCCGATCATATCGACGAGATGACCGCCGCCATCGACACGGCACTGACCCGCGTCTTCGGCTGATCGCGGCGTCGGTAAGGCAGGTAAAGACTTGCAACGATGTGCGAAGGGGGCCGCCTGGCCCCCTTTTTCCTGCGCGTCAGACGGCGCGAATCCCCGGCGTCCCGCCTATTTCACTTCCGCCGCCAGCTGCCCAGCCAGCGCGACATGCGGCCGCGCCCCTGGTCCCAGCTGTCGCCAGCGTCCTCCACCAGCGGATCAATCCGGCGTTCGCGGAAACGGATCCAGCGCACCCGCAGCGCCCAGACCACCGCAGCGAACAGCGTCAGGATGATGATGTTCAGCCAGGGGATGATGGTGACATCCGGCCCCTCCACCCGCTTTACGCCCACCGCGTTGGGAAAGATGCTCATGAACTCGTTGCGCCAGCCGTAATGGGTGATGGACACCCATTTCGGCGCTTCCGAGGTCGAGCGCAGATCCGCTGCCTCGGCCTGCAAATTGCTGGTGTCGAACTTGAAATAAGGCGGCCAGCCCCAACCGGTGTCCTCGTTGCGATAGACCATCGGGCGGCCATTGGCCCGCATCGTCTGGATAAAGAACACGTCCCGGTTCACCGCCCCGGTCGCGCTGCCGGTATCCGCCTGCGCCCAGAAGATCGAGTTTTCGCCGAAATCGACACGCTTTTCGAAGGTATCGGTGACCCGCGCGATGTCGTGCTGCGGCAGGGTGTAGTGGAAGAAGGCCGCGATAAACAGCCAGATGACGGCCCAGAAGACCCATTTCACAAAGCGCATGGCCAGCTCCTTACATGAAGTTCACGGCATAGATGATCAGGCCGATGATGGCCACCGGAACGATGTAGACCAGCAGGATCAAGTGGCGGCGAAAGCTGTCGTCGTAATCCTCCAGCCCGTCGCGAATCCAGGCATCGCGGTCGCCGGTGCGGCCCTCGTCCTTCCACTGGCGGCGCAGCTTGCGACGGCGCATCTGGCGGGACCAGATCGACACCCCGACATAGACCAGCGTCAGGATCACGAAGCCCACCAGGGCCAGGCGCAACAGGGCCAGCATCATCAGCGTCCTTTCGTCTGCACGGCGCCCCAGGGTCCGACGCGACGGATCAGGTCATCTTCGCTGACCTTGCGCGTGTCGCCGCGCTTGCGACGGGCATCGACGCGGGGGCGCGCGGGCGGTTCCTCCATCGGGGCATCATGCCCGAAAAGCGCATCCCGCGCACCTACCTTGTCCGCCAGGTATTCACGGGCCAGGAACTCGGCCACGTAAGCTTTCTTGGCCTCGGGCCAACTGGCGTAAAGGCGGTAGAACAGCGGCTTGTGGCAGATGAACAGCTGGCGCACGTCCTTGGGCGCCAGTTCGGCCAGCAGCATGTTCACCAGGTCGCGATCCGGCGTATCGGTGGCGCGCAGCGTGTGGAAATAGGCCGCGTGATCCGAGGTGATGCGCGGCCAGTCGCCGCCGTCCTCCGCCCAGGCCAGCAACTGGCGCAGGGCATGGTATTCGGGGGGCAGGCGGTCGGCATTATGGCGGGCGATGGCGCGCAGGTCGCGGCGGGTGGCGCCGGCCAGGTCCAGCCCCTCGTCGCGGGCGGTGTCGACGATGATGAAATCCATCTTCTGCCGCAGGATGGCGGAGGCGTCGATGCCGCGCGCCCTGACGATGGGTTCGACCAGCCCGTTCAGGTCCAGGAACCGCGCGATCCGGTTGCGCTGACCCAGGTCAAAGACATAGGGGATCGGCAGGTCACCCAGGGCGGTGCGGTCGCCGGCGGCAATGAGGGCCGGATGCTCCACCCCGCGAAACAGGTAGAGCCCGCCAAAATGCGCCGTCCAGAAATTGTCCTGCGCGAATTCCATCCGGGTCAGGCGCACCGGGTTGCGCGTCACGTCGCCGGTGCGTTTGGCCATGGAGATCATGCGCGCGATCAGCACGTCATCGAACCAGGCGTCTTCCTCGGTCAGGAACCGGTCGGTCATCTGGCCCAGTTCTTCGGCATCGCGCACGGTGCCGGTGGTGGTATCGGCCTCCACCACGACCTTGCGGATATCGAACAGCCGCACCGGATCGGCGACGGAAAAGACGGAATTCACCAGCTCCCCCGCCACGGCATCGCGCGCGGTCAAGGCGAACAGCTGCGATTCGTTCGCCTCGATGAACGTTCGCAGGATCGAGCGCGAGGTCGAGAAGGCCGCATTCAGCAGCGGCGCGGTTTTCTGTTCGGTGCTCAGCAGGATGAACTGCCGGTTGCACCCGTTCTCGTTCAGGTAAAGCTCATCCCCCAGTTCTTCCCCCACCTCGGGCGAATAGCCGGAGATATCCACGTGGAATTCGGCCAGCTGGGTCCGCTTCCCCGTCAGATGCGCCAGCGCCCGGTTGTAACGTTCAACCAGCGCGGGACTCCCGACATGGACCAGGTTGCCATACATCAGGCCCTTTTCGATCAGGCGTTTCATGTGTTCCCCCAGGTCATGGCAATCACCCCTTTTCCGCCAAGTAGCGCGCTTTCGCCGCCTCCTGCCGGCCGAAATCGCGCACCATGTCGGCGATCGCGGCCTCGTCGGATTTGTCGGCATAGCGGAATTCGCTGTCGGCGTAGCGATTGATCTCCTGCAGGACCATCTCCACCGTGATCGGCTGGCGCAGGTCCTCGATCATGGCGCGTTTCTCGTCATAGGGTTTGAACAGGAACAATTCAGGCTGTTCCATCCAGGCGTCGGGCAGTTCGAAATCCATGGCACGGACCTTGACCGCATCGGTGATGTTCTTGATCGCCCGCCCGGTAAAGCGCGGGTCGGCCTGCTGAATCGCCTTCAGGTATGTGCCCAGCTTGGCCAGCGTGTCCAGCGCCCCGTGCTGGTCCTGCACCCGGTCGAAGACATTCAGCAGCCCCGGTTCCTTCGGGCGTTCATGCGCGGCAAAGCTGGCGGCGACGGCGCGTTTGATCTGCTGGTTGGAGAACAGGTCGTGATCGCCCAGCGGAATGTCGTGCCGCTGGCCCATCAGCAGGGCCAGGATGTCGATGTAATCCTCCCGCGTCTGGGGCCCGTCCACCAGGAACCGCGCCCCGGCGCGCTGGCGCAGGGCGTCGTCCACGTTCTCGGGGTAGTTGGAGAACATGCCGAAGGTGCAATTGCCGCGCACCACCGTGTTGGCACCGGCAAAGCTCTCCATCAGCACGGCGGTAATCTCCAGTTGCCCGGCAGAGGATTGGCGGTCACCGCGTTTGCCCGCAAGCTGGTCGATATCGTCGATGGTGCCAAAGCCGATGACACCAGGGTCAAGCACGTTGTTGATGAAGGCCTTGGCGTTCTGGCCCGATTTTCCCTGATAGCTGTCGATGTTTTCGGTGCTGAGGTTCTGATAGCGGAACGGATAGCCCGCGTTGCGGCAATACGTGTCGATCAGCCCGGCCATCATCTGGATCAGCGTCGTCTTGCCCGTGCCCGGCATCCCGTCGCCCATGAAGGTGAAGATGAACCCGCCCAGTTCGGCAAAGGGGTTCAGCCGCCGGTCGAAATCATAGGCCATCAGCATCTTGGCCAGTTTCATCGCCTGATATTTGGCGATGTGGTTGCCCACCACCTCCTCCGGTTTCTTGAAACTCATGGTCAGGGTGCTGCCCTTGCCGCGTCGCGCGGGGGTAAAGCCCTGAAGGGTCAGGTCGTCGGCTTCCACCCGCCAGGAGGCGGCGGCAAAGGGCGCGGTGCGCGGCGCGGTTTCTGCACGGCGGGCGATCTTGTCCATCAGCAGGTCGGCATAGGCCAGCGCGGTGGGAACCAGTCGGTCCTCCTGCCCTGCGGCATGGCTGGTGATCTGCTGATCCAGTTCCCACAGCGTGCCGTGCAGCGCCAGCTGGGCGTTATCGGTCAGCACCTCCTCCACGCCGCCCAACTCCACCGTCACCTCCCCGGCATGGGGCGCCAGCAAAAAGGACAGGGCATTGCCCAGCACATGCAGCACCACCAGAGATTCGGCGGCCAGCAATTCGGTGAACTCCGCCCGGCGGGCGGCGGGCAGGGCGTTTTCCAGGTTCTGCCGTTTCAGATCGGCCAGCCCGGTCTGATCGGCAAATCCATCCCCCATCGCCAGGGCGATGGCCAGCGCCCGGCGCAGCGCCACGCCCACCGCCGCCTGCCGGGGCGAGGTCAGCGGATCGCCCGCATCGCATTCCGCGATTGTGTCAAGCAGGTGAACGCCGGCACGCCGTTCCACCCGCCGCGTGACCAGCCCCGGCGTGGTGGACCGGAACCGCCGCCGCCCGCCGATCCCCGGTGAACGTTCTGCCGTGGCGGGCGCCGCGTCCCCTGCGGGCGTGGCAATCCGCGGGGCGTGGTCGAACCCGTCCAACAGGGCATGGGCGGCGTCGTAATGCGCCTGGATGTCCTCCTCGCGCAGTTCCATCTGGTCGGTGGTCAGGCTCATCTGGGGGTCTCCACATGGTGGGGCGCCACGAAGGGGCCGGTCAACGGTAGCTCAGCACCCGTCCGGCGGGGCTGACGACGAACTTGCGGATGGCGGCAAAGCCGGGGGGGTTCTTCTCGGCCAGCACCTGGTAGGGACGGGCGGGCAGAATCAGCGCGCGGTCCTGACGGGTGGCCCCCGTCTCCGCCCCGCGCCCGGCAAAGGGATCGAGGGCGTAGACCTCCCGCTCCACGCTGCCGAACCAGCCGGCCCGTTCCGAGCGGACGCTCTCGCTGTGCAGATCCTCCGAGGTCCAGGCCAGGGCCCAATCCTCCCCTTCAGGGCTGGCTGCTTCGGCCAGCACGTCGCGGATCGGGCCGGACTGGCGGGTGTAGGCGTGGGAATACATCGGCCCCAGGTGGAACCGCCGCAGCCGCTTGGGGTGGAGGTCGTCGAAATCCGTGTCGAACCCCTGCGCGATGGTCAGAAGTTTCAACCCGCCCAGACTTTGCCCGATCAGATGCGCCTGCACCTCGGGCCAGCGGCGCTGATCGCGCGGCAAGGCGTCGCGGCCGGTATCCTCCACTTCCATCAGGTAGAGGACCGGCAGGTTGACCTGGCTGTCGTAGACCGACCAATGCAGCAGGTAGCGCCGCCGCCGGTCGGACAGGTTGGTGATCCACACCGCTTCCGGGTCATTGCGCGGCCAGAACAGCGACCCGCGCGACAATTCCTCATAATATAGCCGCTGGGACAGGGCGAATTGCAGCTTGGTCGGCAATTCCAGATCGCCCATGATCTTGCGCAGCATCTGCTGTTTCAGCTCGGGCGCGGTGGGCGTGTCGCGCAGATGCCGCTCCGCCTGTTGCGCGTCATTGGCCATCACCATCAGTTCCTGCGCGGCGGGAAAGCCGCTTTCGTGATTGTCGATGGTGAGGGAGCCGAAGAACCGCCCCGTATCCCGCCCGGCGAGCAGGTATTTCATCGACAACGCGCGGAAGGTGAAAGTCAGCGCGGTGATATGCCGGGTCAGGATCTCGGTCTCCTGCCGCGTCAGGCTGCCTTCCACCTCCATAACGCCGGCAACGCGGGCGAGATGTGCGGTGATCGCCTCGAACTTGCGGAAATACCGGCGGGAGGCAAAGGTATCCGTCAGGCCGACGTGATCTTGTGCGGCGGTATCGGACAGCCGCGCCTCTGACATCGGGGGAAGGTCAGGCATCGAGGGCCTCAGCCGCCATACAGGTTCTTGTCGTGTTTCTCGACAATCGCCTGGAACCGGCGGGCAAAGCGGTCATCGGCCTTTGCCTTGGCTTCCAGCACCTCGCGGGCAAAGACCATGTGGCCCTCATGGGCCTCCATCATGTCAGCCATGCGGGCATTGGTGGCGGCGCCGATCTGCGCCATGGCCTGCTGCGCCTGCTTGTCCGTCTCGGTCCCGATCTCGTTGATGCGGTGGGCGATTTCCTGCTGCTGCGCGGTCTTCAGCGATTTGGTCAGCGCGTCGTACAGTACCACCCGCTGCTTCGTGTCCGTCTGCAACTTGTTGATCAGCACCATCTGCGTCGCCGCCTGGTTCTGAAGCGAATCGACCCAGGATTTGCCCTTCTCGATATAGCGTTCCAGCGTCTGGCTTTTCGCCAGTTTCACCTGTTCGTCCTGCACCATCGCGTTGTAGCGCTGGTTCAGGTCGGCCAGTTCCGTCTCCAGCTTGGTCCGTGCGGCGGCATCCTGTTCAACGGCGATCCTGTTCTCCAGCTCGATGATCTGCGGATCCACGGCCAGGATTTCCGCCCGGACGGTTTCCAGCTCCCCCACCGTGAACTCACGCTCGTCCAGGGTGTCGGTCAGGTTCGCCTCCACCTTGTCCTTCTGTTCGTTCAGCACGGACAATTGCCCCTCCAGAAGTTGGGTGATCACGTCGGATTTGGCGATCAGATCCTGCAACTTGTCGTCAATGGAGGCCGAGCGGACCCGCTCCTGCCGCATCTGGTCGGATTTCGCACCGGAAAAGATGCCGATGAACTTCTCCCACCCGGTTTTCGACCGCATTTCATCGAAATCGCGGGAGAAGGCCGCCGTGACATCGTCCAGCCCCATGATCAGCTCGGCGATATTGGCGTTCATCGCCTCCGTATGGGCGTGCACGTCGTCCAGCGTCGCGTTTTCGATGTCCACCACCGCGTCGTCACCCGACTTGATCTTCTGGCGCGCCAGCTCGATCCGGCTGGTCAGCTCCGCGATCTTGGCCTGCGCGTCGGCCACTTGCGTCTGGCTTTCGCGGACCTGCGCGTCGAAATCGGACATGGAACACTCCTGCTGGTGATGAATTATCCAATGATATGGTCGTTCTTATCCCGGTTTGCATCAACCCGTCATGACATTTCGTCAAACTTTGCCGTGCCAGAGGGGACTTGCCCGGTTCGGTTCCCGGCGACATTCTGGACCGGCATTTTCAAGGAGTATTTCCATGTCCCGATCCGCCATGTCCCTTGCCCTGATCCTCGTGCTTACCTCGCCTTTGGCGGCGGATGAGGTCTCCGATACCCTGCGCTCCGCGCTGGAGGCCTATGAAGAGGGCGACCTGTCCTACGCGCTGGAGGAGTTGGATTTCGCCCGCCAGAAGATGATGACGATGAAGGCCGACAGCCTGGGCGGTTTCCTGCCCCCCGCACCCGAAGGCTGGACCCGCACCGTCAACACCGAGATGAGCGCCGCGATGGGCATGATGGGCGGAGGCGTCGGGGCAGAGGCGACCTATGCCGATCCCGACGGGACAGAGATCACCCTGTCCATCATGGCCGACAATCCCATGGTCGGGGCGATGTCGGGCATGTTGGCCAATGCCGGGATGATGGGGATGCAGGTCGAACGGGTGGGCCGCCAGAAATTCGCCATTCAGGACAACACCGTGCAGGGGCTGATCGACAACCGCATCCTGGTCAAGGGCGAGGGGGAGGCCGACGCGGTGCTTGACCTGCTGGGCCAGATGGATTTCCGCGAACTGGGCCGGTTCGGCACCTGATCGCGACCTGGCCGGAAGGACGTCTGGCGCTGGTTCGGCGCCCCTGACCTTGCAGGCGACCTGAGGGGGCCCGGCGGCTGGTCCCTGCGGGAAAGACGGCCGCGCGCCCTGGCTGCTGGTCAGCCGCGCGCGGCCATGGCGTGATAGAGGGCGGCTCCGGCTTCGATCATCGCGCCTTCGGCGCCGGTCAGGGGGCGGCGGGGCGGATCGACAGGCACCAGCGGCAGATCCGCCTCGGCGCCCGTGGCGATTGCCTGTGCCAGCGCCCGCCCGATCAGCGTGCCCGGCCCGATACCGCGCCCGGAATAACCTTGCGGCGCATAGCCCTGCGGCCCCAGCCGCGCAATCATCGGCAATTTGTCCCCGCTCATCCCGATGCGGCCCCACCAGGCCTGTTCGATGGGTGCGTCAGCCAGGTCGGGAAAGTTTCGTGCCAGTTCGCGCCGCGCCCAATGGCGATGCAGCCCCGCATGGGGCAGGTCCAGCCGGCCCATCCCGCCCAGGATCACCCGCCCCGCCGCGTCCCGCCGTAGGGAGGTCATGACCGTGCCGGTATCCCACGCCCCTTCCCCGCCCGGCAGGATTTGCGGCGCGGTGACAGGGGCGGTGGCGATCTGGAAGAACCCCACCGGGGTCAGCGGCGCGGGCGCGGGCGCGGCGGTCCGATCCAGTCCCCGGGCATAGGCATTGGTGGCCAGGATCAGCGCCCCGGCGGCGACGCGGCCGCCACTGGTCTCTACCTGCCAGCCGTCGCCTTGCCGCGCGATGCGCCGCACCGGGGCACCGGCATGCAGCGCGGCGCCTGCCGCCTGTGCGGCACGGGCCAGTCCCCGGACATAGGCCAGCGGCTGTATGGTGCCCGCGCGCGGATCGAACAGCGCGCCGTGGAATGCCCGTGTCCCCACCCGCGCTGCGGTCTGGTCCGCATCCAGCAGGCGCAACGGCATCTGCCGCGCCTGCCCCTGTTCGTGGCGGCCGCGCAATTCGGCCAGGGCGGCGGGTCGATGCGCCAGATGCAGGGTTCCGGCGCGCACCGGCTCGCAGGCGATGGAATGGCGGTCGATCAGGTCGAACACCAGGTCCGGCGCGGCGCCCAGGGCGCGGGTCAGCCGTTCGCCCGCCGCCGCTCCCATCCGGTCCACGATGCGGTCAGGGGGCAGCCACAGCCCGGCGTTGACCAGCCCGACATTGCGCCCCGATCCGCCATGGCCGAACTCCTGCGCCTCGATCAGCACCACGCGCAGCCCGGCCTGCGCGGCGTGGAACGCGGCGGAACATCCGGTAAAGCCACCGCCGATCACCACCAGATCCGCCGTCGCCGCACCGGTCAACGGCGGCGCAGCCACCGCATCGCCCCCCGTCGCGGCCCAAAGGCCCTGTTCCGCCATGGCACCCCCTTCTTGTCTAGCCCACCACGTTGTGCTCCGGCCCGTAGGGGAACCCGGTCAGGTTCTCGTTCCCCTCTGCCGTGATCAGCAGGATATCATGTTCGCGATACCCGCCCGCACCCGGCATGTCCTGCGGCAGGGTCAGCATCGGTTCCATCGACACGACCATGCCCGGTTCCAGCACCGTATCTATATCCTCCCGCAGTTCCAGCCCGGCTTCCCGGCCGTAGTAATGCGACAGCACACCGAAGGAATGGCCGTAGCCGAAGCTGCGGTATTGCAGCAGGCCCTCATCGGCGAAAAGCGCGTTGATCTCCGCCGTCACCTCCGCGCAGGACCGGCCCGGCAGCAGCAGCGACAGGCCCAGTTCATGCGCCTCGACATTGGTTTCCCATATTTTCAGAGAGGCTTCGTCGACCTCGCCCAGAAACAGGGTCCGCTCCAGCGCGGTGTAATAGCCCGAAATCATGGGAAAGGTGTTCAGCGACAGGATATCGCCCCGCGCCAACCGGCGGGAGGTGACGGGGTTGTGGGCGCCGTCGGTGTTCAGCCCGGACTGGAACCAGACCCAGGTGTCCCGGTATTCGGCATCGGGGAAGGCGCGGGCGATCTCCAGCTCCATCGCGTCGCGACCGGCCATGGCAATGTCGATCTCCCGCGCGCCGCGGGCGATGGCGTCCCGGATGGCGGCGCCCCCCAGATCGGCGATTCGCGCCCCCTCCCGGATCAGGGCGATTTCCGCCGGGCTCTTGATCATGCGCTGCCGCATCAGCGGTTCGGCCAGATCCACCTGGACCAGTGGCGACAGGTGGTCCTCCAGCTTCTCGCGCTGCACCAATGTCAGGTGATCGCCCTCGTACCCGACGATCCGCCCGGAGCCCGCCACATGGGCCACGGCGCGCCAGAAATTGTCCCGCGTCCAGTCGGTATAGGTGATGTTGTCGCCATGGCAGCGCCGCCAGGGCTGGCCGCCGTCGATCCCGGCACTGATGGTCACGGATTCGCTCTCCGTCACGACCAGCCCGTAGGGGCGGCCAAAGGCGCAGTAGAGAAAGCCGGAATAATAGGCGATGCCCTGCATCGAGGTCAGGACCACGGCCTGCACCCCGGCGTCCTCCATCAGCTGACGCAGGCCCTTCAGGCGGGCTTCATACTCGATCTCGGCGAAGGGCAGCGGGGATTTCTCCCCGTTGTGAAAACGGAAGTGGGCGGAACGGTCCATGCGGGCCTCCATCAGGTCGGTCCCGGCGTTCAGGACGTGCAATCGGCTGGAGGTCGGGCGACGCCATCGCCCGCGCCTGAGCCAAGGGCTAGCATGATCCGTGACGCGGGGGCAGAGGGAAAAATC
Organism: Pseudooceanicola aestuarii; assembly: GCF_010614805.1. Classification (NCBI taxonomy): domain Bacteria; kingdom Pseudomonadati; phylum Pseudomonadota; class Alphaproteobacteria; order Rhodobacterales; family Paracoccaceae; genus Pseudooceanicola; species Pseudooceanicola aestuarii. Next base: position 1,449,822 of record NZ_JAAFZC010000001.1, on the reverse strand, counting down.
GGCTTGCGCCCGGCGGGGGGCCACGAAATGCTGGGCGTCACGGCGGCGGGGCGACCCGGCCCACCAGCACGAGGATACCAGACATGCACATGAAATCGCACCCGTTTTCACGGCACCCAGCCGCGCGGAGCCGATCATGACTCTGCGCCCCGGCCCGCTGAACGCGATCACCGATGTCCCCGGCCTGAAGGTCGGGCAGGCCCAGGACATGACCATCCGCAGTGGCGTCTCTGTCGTCACCGCCGACCGGCCCTTTACCGCCGGGGTTCATGTGATGGGCGGTGCGCCGGGCACACGTGAAACCGACCTGCTGGCCCCCGACAAGACGGTGCAGGAGGTTGACGCGCTGGTGTTGTCGGGTGGCTCGGCCTATGGGCTGGACGCGGCCGGGGGCGTGATGGCCGCCCTGCGCGCCGCCGGGCGCGGGCACGAGGCCGGAGCGCCGGGTCTGCGGGTGCCGATCGTGCCCACGGCGATCCTGTTCGATCTGCTGGGCGGTGGCGACAAGGGCTGGAACGAAAGCCCCTACCCCGCCCTGGGTCGCGCCGCGTTCGAGGCCGCGACCGACGGGCCGATGGACACCGGGACCGTCGGCGCCGGCACCGGCGCCAGCACCGCCGGGCTGAAGGGCGGGATCGGCACCGCCTCTGTCGTGCTGCCAACGGGCCACACCGTCGCCGCCCTGATGGCGGTGAACGCCATCGGCAGTGCCACGGTGGGGGAGGGCCCGCATTTCTGGGCCGCTCCGTTCGAGCTGAACGGCGAATTCGGCGGCCACGGCGTGGCGCAACGCTGGCCCGATCCGCATCTGCCCGCGACCAAGATGGCAGCCAAGGGCCAGAACACCACCATCGGCATCATCGCCACCGATGCCGACCTGACGCAGGCGCAATGCACGCGGCTGGCCACCGCCGCCCATGACGGCATCGCCCGCGCGCTGGTGCCCGCCCATACCCCGTTCGACGGTGATCTGCTCTTTGCCGCCGCGACGGGCGACCGCCCCGTAGCCGGCCCCGGAGACACGCTGTTCCTGGGCCATGCCGCAGCGGTCTGCGTCGCCCGCGCCATCGCGCGCGGTGTCCATGCCGCCCGTGCACTGCCGGACGATCCCTTTCCCAGCTGGGCGCAGAAATTCGGGTGATCCGGCGCGGTTTTGCCACCCCTGCTGGACATCCGGCGGGGGAGATGCCTTCCTGTCCGAAAACCCGACCATGGGAGGATAACATGCTCGACCAACGTGAAACCGATCTGAAATCCCTGCTCGATGACCCCACTCTGCTGGCCGAAGCCGCCTACCTCGCCGGGGAATGGGTGCAGGGCGACAATGGCACCTTCGACGTGACCAACCCGGCGCGCGGCGACGTCATCGCGCAGGTGGCGGACCTGTCGCGCGACCAGATCGCCCGCGCCATCGACGCCGCCTACAAGGCGCAGAAGGACTGGGCGCAATGGACCGGCAAGGAACGCGCCCAGGTCCTGCGCCGCTGGTTCGACCTGATGATGGAAAACCAGGACGATCTGGGCCGCATCCTGACCGCCGAACAGGGCAAGCCGCTGGCGGAGGCCAAGGGCGAGATCGCCTATGGCGCCTCCTTCATCGAGTTCTTCGCCGAGGAGGCCAAGCGCGTCTACGGGGAGACCATCCCCGGCCATCAGCGCGACAAGCGGATCACGGTGATCAAACAGCCGATCGGCGTGGCCGCCTCCATCACGCCGTGGAACTTCCCCAACGCGATGATCACCCGCAAGGCCGCCCCCGCGCTGGCCGCCGGCTGTGCCTTTGTCGGACGCCCGGCCAAGGAAACGCCGCTGTCTGCGCTGGTCATGGGCGTGCTGGCCGAACGGGCCGGCATCCCCAAGGGGGTGTTCAGCATCGTCACCTCCTCCCGCGCGTCGGAGGCGGGCAAGGAATTCTGCGAGAACGCGAAGGTCCGCAAGCTGACGTTCACCGGCTCCACCGAAGTGGGGCGCACGCTGCTGAAACAGGCCGCCGACCAGGTGATGAAATGCTCGATGGAACTGGGCGGCAACGCGCCGTTCATCGTGTTTGACGACGCCGATCTGGACGCGGCGGTCGAGGGGGCGATCATCTGCAAGTTCCGCAACAATGGCCAGACCTGCGTCTGCGCCAACCGGATCTACGTGCAGGCCGGTGTCTATGATGCCTTCGCGGCCAGGCTGAAGGACCGTGTCGCCCGGATGAAGGTCGGCGACGGGCTGGAGGACGGCACTGACCTGGGGCCGCTGATCAACGCCGAGGCGATCGCCAAGGTTCAGGAGCACATCGCCGATGCCAAGTCCAAGGGTGCGGAGGTCATCCTGGGCGGGGAACATGACGAGATGTCGGGCGCCTTCCTGCAACCCACCATCGTCACCGGCGCGACCCGCGACATGGCCTTTGCCACCGAAGAGACGTTCGGCCCCCTCGCGCCACTGTTCAAGTTCGAGGACGAGGACGACGTGATCGCCATGGCGAATGACACGATCTTCGGGCTGGCCTCCTATTTCTACGCCCGCGATCTCAGCCGGGTCTACAAAGTGGCGGAGGCGCTGGAATACGGCATCGTCGGCGTGAACACCGGCATCATCTCGACCGAGCTGGCCCCCTTTGGCGGGGTGAAGCAATCCGGCCTGGGCCGGGAGGGCAGCCACCACGGGATCGAGGATTTTCTGGAGATGAAGTACATCTGCATGACGGTCTGACCGCCGCATCGGGGACGAAACGACGGGGCGGGCCTGCGGACCCGCCCCGTTGCGTTTGCGATTCGGTGGAGGCCTCAGCCCGGCGCGGCCAGCGGCCCGGCCTGCCGGGCGCGGGCACGGGCGGCCAGCAGATGCACCAGAAGCCCGCCGCCATAGGCCAGCACCAGAAACAGCACCATCCCCGCCAGATCCAGCACCCCGGTCGCGGCCAGCAGGATCGGCGTGCCCACCAGGTTCCCCAGGTTGCCCATCTGCGCCATCGCGCCATTGGCCAGCGCCCGGTCGGACGCGCTTTCGTTGATCTGCGGGATCAGGGCGAAAGATCCGCTTTGCACCAGGCCCAGTGCGGCGAACAGCGCCAGCGCGGCCCAGCCCGCCCCGCCCGAGGCGCCCAGCAGCAGCGCCAGCGCCCCCGACACGGCAAACCCCGCCAGCGTCACCCGCACCGCCGCCACCCGCCGCAGCAACAACGCGCCCAGCGTCAGGGAGGTGATGATGCCAGCCAGCGGGATGATCGTGCTCAGCCCCTCGCGGGCGGGTTCGGGAAAGGTCGGTGGCAGCACCGTCATCACCGACACGAAGGTCAGGGTGTAGAACAGCCAGCCCAGCGCGGCGGCGTTCAACCGGGGAGAGCCATAGGCCTGCCCGTGGCGGCGCAGGATGCGGCCTGGCGTCATCGGCGTCTCCGGCCGGGCCACCCGCCCCGGCGGCAGGCGCGCGGGGGCGGGATCGGCGGGCAGCGCCCAGGCCACCAACAGCGCCACAGCCAGCATCCAGCCCGCATGGCTGACCTGCACCGCCGCCAGGCCGCCCAGTTCCAGCAACCCCGGACCGACCAGCGCATAGGCCGCGAAGGCAGTGCCGAAGAACGTGCCCCACAGCGTCATCGCCAAAGGCCGCATCCGGTCATCGCTGATCTGCGCCATCAGCGTCGGCGCCGCGACGACCAGCGCCAGGTGCGACAGCCCCTCCGCCGCGCGCAGGGCCATCATCGCGGGCAACGGCAGCAACAGCGCCTGCCCGGTGGAAATCGCGGCGCCCAGCAGCAGCGCCCAGATCAGCACCCGCCGGAACCCGATCCGCGCCACCAGCATCCCGGCGACCAGACCAAAGGCCAGACCTGTCAGGCTGACCAGGGTCACCAGAAACCCCAGCCAGGCCCCGGCGTGCGGATAGGCGGCCTGCCACGCCGGAAACAGGACGGAGAATTTCGCGAATTGCGCCGCCGCCCCCAGCCCGGCCAGGAACAGCACCCCGACCCGTAGCACCGCGACGGCCCCACCGGCCGCCGGGGCCAGCGCCGACATCAGGTGCGCCCCGGCACATGGGCGCGTTTTTCCCCCGCGCCGTCCCAGGTTTCGATCGCCTCGATCGCTTCTTCGGCCGTCTCGACAAAGCGGAACAGCTTCAGGTCTTCCTCCGCGATGGTACCGGCCTCGGCCAGGGCCTCCCAGTTGATGATCCGGCGCCAGAAGTCTTCGCCGAACAGGAGGAAGGGCAGTTTTTCCATGCGGCCGGTCTGGATCAGGGTCAGGGCCTCGAACATCTCGTCCAGGGTGCCGAAACCGCCGGGAAAGACGCAGATCGCGCGGGCGCGCATCAGGAAATGCATCTTGCGGATCGCGAAATAGTGGAAGTTGAAGCACAGATCCGGCGTCACGTATTCATTGGGCGCCTGTTCATGCGGCAGCACGATGTTCAACCCGATGGAGGCCCCACCGGCATCCGCCGCGCCCCGGTTGCCGGCCTCCATCACGCCGGGGCCGCCGCCGGTGACGATGACGTTTTCACGGCCGTAGCTCTCCATGCTCTTTTCCGTCATCAGACGGGCAAAGGTCCGCGCCTCGTCGTAAAAGCGCGACAGATCGGCCAGCGTTTCGGTGCGGGCGGTGTCGCGGTGGGCGGGGGCGGGAATGCGGGCGCCGCCGAACAGGACGATGGTCGAATCGATATTGCGTTCGTCCATGATCATCTGCGGCTTCAGCAGCTCCAGCTGCAAGCGGACGGGCCGCAGCTCGTCGCGCTGGATGAATTCGTCATCGGCAAAGGCCAGGCGATAGGCCGGGGCACGGGTCTGCGGCGTGTCGGGCACCTGCGATGCGGTGTCGATGTCGGAATGGGCGTCGCGGAAAGGCGAGCGGCTGTCGTCGGTCATGATGCGATCCTTCTTTGCCCTCTTCCTACCCCGCCCGGCGCGCCGGGGGAACCGGCGCCGATTTGCCAGCCGGGGCATTGCCAGTATGGGGCCGGGGCCAGTATAGGGCCGGGGACACCTCATCACGGAGACGGGACATGGACATCGCGCAACTGGAAACCGCCATCGAAGCCGCCTGGGAGGCGCGCGACACGATCACCCCCGCCACCGGCGGTGACACCCGCGCCGCGATCGAGGAAACGCTGAACGCGCTGGACGGCGGCGCCCTGCGCGTGGCCGAGAAACGCGACGGTGACTGGCACGTCAACCAATGGGCGAAAAAGGCCGTTCTGCTGGGCTTCCGCCTCAAGGACATGGAACTGCAATCCGGCGGCCCGCAGGGCGGCGGCTGGTGGGACAAGGTGGACAGCAAGTTCGCCGGCTGGGGCGAGGCCGAATGGGGCGCCGCTGGGTTCCGCGCCGTGCCCAACTGCATCGTCCGCAAATCCGCCTATGTCGCGCCGGGCGTGGTGCTGATGCCGTCCTTCGTCAACCTGGGCGCCTATGTGGACAGCGGCACCATGGTGGACACCTGGGCCACCGTCGGCAGCTGCGCGCAGATCGGCAAGAACGTGCATCTGTCGGGCGGTGTGGGCATCGGCGGCGTGCTGGAACCCATGCAGGCGGGCCCCACGATCATCGAAGACAACTGCTTTATCGGGGCGCGCTCCGAGGTGGTGGAAGGCGTGATCGTGCGCGAAGGCTCCGTTCTGGGCATGGGGGTCTATCTGGGCCAGTCCACCAAGATCGTGGATCGCGACACCGGCGAGGTCTTCATGGGCGAGGTGCCGCCCTATTCCGTGGTGGTTTCCGGCTCCATGCCGTCGAAGAACGGCGTGCATCTCTACTGTGCCGTGATCGTCAAGCGCGTGGACGAGAAGACCCGCGCCAAGACCGGCGTGAACGAACTGCTGCGCGACTGATCCGCAGGACAGGACGATGACGGGGGCGCGGGCAATCCGCGCCCCTTTTGCATGGCAGCGGGACAGGCGGGCGGAACTCCGTCCCGGCCCCGGCGTTGGCCCTGCAACATCGCATTTCGCACGGAAGGACAAGACCAATGGAAGGACTGGGCTGGCTTGCCGCGATCATCGTGGGCGCCCTGGCGGGCTGGATCGCCGAAAAGATCATGAAGGCCGACCACGGGCTGCTGACCAACATCATCCTGGGGATTGTCGGCGCCGTGGTGCTGAATTTCCTGCTGCTGACCGTGGTGGGCAGCACTCTTGGCGGCTGGATCGGTCAGCTGATCATCGGCGTCATCGGCGCCTGCATCCTGATCGGGGGCTACCGCGCCATTCGCCGCGCCTGACCCCGACGCTGCGCATTTTCGCAACAGCACCAGCCCCGGCGTATTGCGCCGGGGCTTTTGCTTGGCCGCCACGCCATGTAGGGGAGGCGCGACAGCGCAACGGAGACGACGATGACAAAGCCCGACAAGCCCAAGGCGAAACAGCAGGTCTACACCCTGCTGGTGGAAGTCGGTCGCAAGGGCGGCGACGGCCTGCCCGAAGGCGCCACCGGCGCGGCGCTGGTCTGCTATGCCACCGGCGTGGACGAGGCCGAGGCGGTGCGCGAAACCGTCGCCATCCTGAAGCAGGCCGACCTCGCGCCGCTGGATGTCACCGGCTACGGCACCCTGGCCGAACGGCTGGCCGAAGGGCACGACATCCCCGACGAGGAACGCGCCCTGATGGACCGCGCCGCCGCCGAGAACGCGGTGATCGTGGCACAGATGACGCCGTTCTATGACGGCGAGACGGGCGGCGGCGGCAGCCTGCCCCTGCCCGGCGTGTCGATCCACTGATCCACGACCCCGGCCTCTCGCCCCTTCCTGCCGGGGTGGCGGACATTCGCCCGATCACCCAGCCGTGACTGGTGCGGCGTCACAACCGCGTGCGTCCCGGTTGCCGTTCCCGGCCCGGCCCGTATCCTGCCCCCGGTTCCGCATGGGAGCCGGATCCCGATCAGGGAAGGGAAGGATCGTTCATGCTGAGAAGTTTTGCCGCCGGGATGGTCATGCTCTGGGGGGTGGCCGCGCAGGCGGCCCCCGACGCGGACCTGACCGACCTCGTCACTGATTTCACCCTCGACAACGGCATGCAGGTGGTGGTGGTCGAAGATCACCGCGCCCCCGTCGTCGTGCACATGGTCTGGTACCGCGCCGGTGCCGCGGATGAGAAACCGGGCGTATCGGGCGTGGCGCATTTCCTGGAACACCTGCTGTTCAAGGGCACCGATACTCTCGCCCCCGGAGAGCTGTCCGCCACCGTCGCCGCCAATGGCGGGACCGACAACGCCTTTACGGGGCAGGATTACACCGCCTACCACCAACGCATCGCCGCCGACCGCCTGGGCCTGGTGATGGAGATGGAGGCCGACCGCATGGTCAACCTGCGCCTCGGTGAAGAGGAGATCGCCACCGAGCGCGAAGTCATCATCGAGGAGCGCAATCAGAGGGTGGAAAACTCCGCCGGCGCGCTGTTCCGCGAACAGCTGACGGCGGCGCAATACCTCAACCATCCCTACGGCATCCCTGTGATCGGCTGGCGTCACGAGATGGAGGATCTGGGGCTGGAGGACGCGCTGGATTACTACCAAACCTATTATGCGCCCAACAACGCCATCCTGGTGGTCGCCGGGGACGTCACCCCCGAAGAGGTCCGCGCCCTGGCTCAGACCCATTACGCCCCGATCCCCGCCAATCCCGATCTGCCCGAACGGACCCGCCCGCAGGAGCCGCCGCAAACCGCCGCGCGGCGCCTGGTCAACAGCGATCCGCGCGTGGCCGATCCCTATGTCACCCGGACCTACCTGGCCCCCGAACGCGATCCGGGCGCGCAGGAACAGGCGGCTGCGCTGGTTCTGCTGTCGGCGCTGCTGGGCGACGGGCAGACCGGCTACCTGACCGAACAGCTGGTGCATGAGCGGCAGGTCGCGCTGCACACCTCGGCCTGGTACCAATCCACCAACCTGGACGACACGACCTTTGGTGTGTTCATCGTCCCCGCCGGTGACACCACCCTGCAAGAAGCCGAAGATGCGCTGGACGCCACCCTGGCCCGGTTCATCGAGGAGGGCGTGAAGACCGAGGATCTGGACCGGATCAAAATGCAACTGCGCGCCGAACAGATCTATGCCCGCGATGACGTCGCCGGTCTGGGTCGGCTCTATGGTTCTGCCCTGTCTCAGGGGCTGACCGTGCAGGATGTGCAGGACTGGCCGCAGATTCTTCAGGATGTGACGGAGGATCAGATCATCGCCGCCGCCCGCGACGTCTTTCAACCGCAACGCTCCGTCACCGGCTGGCTGACGGGAGAGGAGGCGCCCCAATGATCCGCACCGTCCTGACCCTGCTGGCGCTGCCCGCGCTTGTCTTTCTTGCCGCCCTGCCCGCCCGCGCCGACGTGGATATACAGGAAGTCACCAGCCCCGGCGGGCTGACCGCCTGGCTGGTGGAGGACCACTCCATCCCCTTCACGGCGCTACGCCTGCATTTCGCTGGTGGCACCTCGCTGGACCTGCCGGGCAAACGCGGCGCCACCTACCTGATGTCCGGCCTGCTGGAAGAAGGCACCGCCGGGATGGACAGCCGCGACTTTGCCCGCGCGGTCGACAGCCTGGCCGCCAGTTTCGACTACAGCGCCCATGACGATACGCTCAGCGTCGATGCCCGATTCCTGACCGAAAACCGCGCCGCCGCGATGGACCTGCTGAAGGGCAGCATCGTCGCCCCTTCCTTCCCCGATGACGCGGTGGAGCGGGTGCGCCAACAGGTGCTGTCGATCATCCGGGGCGATCAGAAGGATCCCGGCGATATCGCCTCCGAGACGTTCGACCGGCTGGCCTTTGGCGATCATCCCTACGGGTCGTCGCGCAAGGGCACGCTGGACAGCGTCGCCGCCCTGACGCGCGACGATATCGTGACCGCGCATCGCAACGCTTTTGTCCGCGACCGCGTGACCATCGGCGCGGTGGGCGACATCACTCCGGAGGAGCTGGGCACCCTGCTCGACAGCCTGCTGGGCGATCTGCCCGAGGGCGGCGCCCCTTTGCCACCGCGCGCCGATCTGACGCTGACCCCCGGCGTGACCGTCATCCCCTACGACACCCCGCAATCCGAAGCGATCTGGGGCCACGAGGGGATCGACGTGACCGACCCGGATTTCTTTGCTGCCTACGTGCTGAACACCATCCTGGGCGGCGGCTCCTTCGAAAGCCGGATGATGCAGGAGGTACGGGAGAAACGCGGCCTGACCTATGGCGTCTCCACCTGGCTGTCGGACGGCGATTCGGCCGAGATGTGGAAGGGCATGATGGCCTCCGCCAATTCCCGTATGGCCGAGGCGATACAGGTCGTGCGCGACGAATGGGCCCGCATCAGCGCCGAGGGCGTGACGGAGGAAGAGCTGGCAAATGCCAAAAAGTACATCACCGGCGCCTACCCGCTGCGGTTCGATGGCAATGAACGGATCGCCAGCATCCTGGTCGGGATGCAGGAACAGGGCTTCCCCATAGATTACGCCGACACCCGCAACGACCGGGTCAACGCCGTCACGCTGGAGGATGTGAACCGTGTCGCCGCCGATCGGCTGCGGGCGGAGGATCTGCAATTCGTCGTGGTGGGCCAGCCGGAGGGGTTGGAAACCACGGTGGAGTGACAGCGCCGGGGCGGCGGCGCCTGACTGCCGCCCGTCCGCCTTCACTCCCGTCGCCCCGGCCTGTCACATGGCCAGGGCGACGTGTCTTCAGCCGGGAAAACCGGGCGCGGCCTGCACCCGTCCGCAATCCAGCCCCCGACGGTTCAACAGCGGCGCGTCCAGATAATGGCGCGCCGCTGTGCCGTTGCCGTCAAGCACCCCCAGATCCGCAAGGATCGCCGCAATGGCGCATTCGGCAGCGCGGGTGCCGCCGTCCTCGATCTTCAGCGCGATGCCCAGGCCCAGTTCCGGCAGAATACCGACAAACACCGCCTCGGCGCCTGTCTTGATCGCGACGCCGTTCATGGCGCGCATCAACGTGGTACAGGCCCGACCCTCACCCGCCACCAGATCGGGATGGGTATGCATCGCCTCAACCAGACGGGCAGCGGCATGGGCGCGGACGCCGGTGTGGTTGTGGGCATCGGCGAAAAACGCCATCGCCCGGCCCAACCCGGTCAACGACGTGGCAAAATTCGGCGCCGAACAGCCATCGATGCCGTAGCCGGGGCTGTCCTCCCCCGTCACATCTTCGAACGCCTCCCGGACGGCAAGTTGCACGGGGTGGTCGGGTTTCTCGTAATCCGGCCCGGCGCCCATATGGCGGTTCAGGGTCAGAAAGCCGGAATGCTTGCCGGAGCAGTTGTTGTGGATCTGGCAGGGCGTACCGCCGCTGCGGATCAGATCGTCACGGGCGGGAATATCGGCGGGTTCCTGCGGTCCGCAGCGCAGATCATCTTCGCCAAGATCCAGCCCACCCAGCCATTCTGTCACCAGGTCGGTATGGATCGCAGCCCCATTATGCGACGCGCAGGCAAGGGCCAGATGGCGCTGTTCCAGACCCGCCGCATCCGCCGCACCGCTTTCGATCAGGGGCAGTGCCTGCACCATCTTGCAGGACGACCGGGGATAGATCACCGCAGCCGGATCCCCCCAGGCGCGCTGCACCGTGCCGCCGCGCCCGACCACCACGGCATGCCCCATGTGGCGGCTTTCGACGCGGTTGTCCCGCGTCACCTCGACCAGAAGCTGTGCCTTGCCCATGTCGCTCTCCTTCAGCTCACGCGAATTTTTGCCAATCGGTCTTTCGCATGTGGCAGATTTCAGGCAAATGTTGCAATGTCGTAAGGAATTGGCCCGGTGAAAAAGCCGCGAAGGCACGGGCGGACAGAGGCAGAGGACAGCTTGGAGGCTGGACAAATGACATCACGTTTTCTGGGGGCCGTGGCCGCATTGATGCTGGCCGCGCCGATGGCCGTTGCGCAACAATTCAGCGATAGCCAGGTCGGTGCCAAAACGGACTGGAGCGTCTTCGAGGAATCGGATCCGCGCGAATGCTGGGCCGTTTCCGCGCCCAAGGAAACGGTGAACACCAAGGATGGGCGCGTCGTTTCCGTCCGCCGCAGCGACATTCTGCTGATGGCGTTCTACCGCCCCGGCGCCAACGTGGCCGGGCAGGTGTCCTTTACCGGCGGCTATCCCTTCGCGCCCAATTCCACCGTCAACCTGAACGTGGACGGCACCGAATACGAGCTGTTCACCGAAGGCGAATGGGCCTGGCCTGCTTCCCCCTCGGACGATGCCAAGATCCTCGCCTCGCTCAAGCGCGGGTCGTCGGCGATCCTGTCGGCCGTCTCTTCGCGCGGGACCAAGACCAAGGATACGTTCTCCCTTCTCGGCTTTACCGCCGCTGTCGAGGACGCGGAGAAACGCTGCAACTGACGATCCCGGCGGCGATGTGTTCACTTTCGCCGCCGAGTCACATATATGGGGGGACTTCCAAAGGAGTGCACCCATGGACGCGCCCGCAGCAAAGACCACAGCCACCACTGACACCCCGACCGCCCGGACCAACATCCAGGCGCCGATCACCCAGGACGTGCTGACCCTGCCCCGCAAGGCCGAGGAGGGGCTGCCCAACCTTGTCGGACTGACGCGGGACCAGTTGCGGGACGCGCTGATCGCCGCCGGCACCCCCGAGAAACAGTCCAAGATGCGGACCAACCAGGTCTGGCAATGGATCTACCATTGGGGCGTGCGCGAGTTCGACGCCATGACCAACCTGTCCAAGGATTACCGGCGCCTGCTGGCGGAAAATTTCCAGATCCGCCTGCCGGAAATGGTGTCGCGCAGCGTCTCTGCCGACGGGACGCGCAAGTACCTGGTGCGCATCGCCGGCGGTCACGAGGTAGAGGTGGTCTATATCCCCGAAGCCGACCGCGGCACATTGTGCGTCTCTTCTCAGGTCGGGTGCACGCTGACCTGTTCGTTCTGCCACACGGGTACCCAGAAACTGGTGCGCAACCTGACCGCCGGGGAAATCGTCGGCCAGATCATGCTGGCCCGCGACGATCTGGGCGAATGGCCCGAACCCGGCGCGCCGCGCAACGAAACCCGCCTGCTGTCCAACATCGTCCTTATGGGCATGGGAGAGCCGCTCTACAATTTCGACAATGTGCGCGACGCGATGAAGATCACCATGGACGGTGAAGGCATCGCCCTGTCGCGCCGCCGGATCACCCTGTCCACCTCGGGCGTGGTGCCCGAAATCGCCCGCTGCGCCGAAGAGATCGGCTGCATGATGGCCGTCAGCTTCCACGCCACCACCGACGAGGTCCGCAACAAGCTGGTGCCGATCAACAAGCGGTGGAACATCGAAACCCTGCTGTCCGCGCTGAAAGACTACCCCCGCCTGTCGAATTCCGAGCGCATCACCTTTGAATACGTGATGCTGAAGGACGTGAACGACAGCGACGAGGACGCCCGCCGGCTGGTCCGCCTGATCTCCGGCATCCCGGCCAAGATCAACCTGATCCCGTTCAACGAATGGCCCGGCGCACCCTATGAACGCTCTGACTGGTCGCGGATCGAGGCCTTTGCCGATATCGTCTACAAGGCCGGATATGCCAGCCCGATCCGCACCCCCCGTGGCGAGGACATCATGGCCGCCTGCGGTCAGTTGAAATCCGCCACCGAACGGGCACGCAAGTCCCGCGCCCAGATCGCGGCAGAGACCGGCACCGCCTGAGCCGTCCCGCTCCCGATGCGGGGGACGGGCGGCCACGGGGAACCGGCCCGGTGGCGCCTCCATTGCGGCGCGCGACGGCGCCGCTGCATGGAACCGGTTCGCGCCCCGCGCGTTGTCCCGCCGATGCGTGACGCGACCAAGACACCCGATGCCTTTGCCTCTCTGCCGCAGGCGGGTGACGCCGACGGCGCCCCGCGCCGATGCGGGGTGGAGATCGAATTCTCCGGCCTGCACGAAGATGCGGTGGCCAAGCTGCTGACCCGCCACCTGGGCGGCACCGCGCGCCAGGATGGCGCCGACTGGACGCTGGAAGACACCCGGCTGGGCAAGCTGCAAGTCTACCTGGACACTGCCCTGCGCAAGAAAGCCGAGAACGCGATGGTCGCCCGTGGCCTGCAACTGGGCCGTGATGCCATCCCGGTGGAAATCGTCACCGAACCGCTGACGATGGCGGATCTTGGCCACCTGGACCAGCTGTGCCACCAGCTGCGCGAGGCGGGGGCGAAGGGCACCAGTGCCGCGCTGATCTACGGTTTCGGCGTGCATCTGAACGTCTCGGTGGCCAGCATGGACCCGCCGGGCGTCACCCGGCCTCTGCTGGCCTATGCCCTGATCGAGGATTGGATGCGCCACGCCCATCCCATCGACGACAGCCGCAGACTGCTGCCCTTTACCGCGCCCTATCCGACGTCACTGGTCCGGGCGCTGGCGCGTGCGGGGGCCGATGCGTCTCTGCGCGACGTGTCGGAGACCTACCTGCACCACGCGCCGTCGCGCAATCACGGGCTGGACATGTTGCCCATCCTCGCCCACCGCAACGCAGAGGCGGTGACCCAGGCCCTGGGCCAGGGGCACTCCGTCTCGGCCCGTCCGGCGTTCCACTTTCGCCTGCCCGACAGCCGCATCGACGAAGACGGCTGGTCCCTGCGCCACGAATGGCGCCGCTGGCACCTGGTGGAGACAATCGCCGCGGACGACGCCCTGCTGGACACTCTGTGCAACGGCTGGCTGGACGATCACGGTGCCATCACACTGGGCCGGTCCCATTGGGCGCGGCGCACCGGCGACCTGCTGGCCGGCGCCGGAGTGACCGACATGGGCCACCTGCGGTGAGACGACCGGTTATCGGGGTGACGACCTCCCAAAGGTCGGGCTGGCGGATCTTTCCGCTGGTGGCGCTGAACATCTGGTTGGCTGGTGGCCGGGCGATCCGCTGGGGCGCCGGGCGGCGCATGGATGTCTCACGCGCAGATGGCATCGTGATCGGTGGCGGCGACGACATCTCCCCCGATCTCTACGGCGGCGAACTGGTCAGCGCCGCCCGCCTCGACCCCGCCCGCGACAAGCTGGAGCAGGAGCTGGTGCAGGAGGCCCTGCAACAGGACACCCCCGTGCTGGGCATCTGCCGGGGCAGCCAGATGATCAACGTGGCCCTGGGCGGCACGCTGGATCAGGATGCCTATGCCACCTATACCAACAGCCGCCTCTACCGCACCATCCTGCCGCGCAAACGGGTCCGCGTCGAACCCGGCACCCGGCTGATGCAGGTCGCGGGGGCGAAACCGATGCGGGTCAACGCGCTGCATTCCCAGGCGGTCTGCATTCTGGGCACCGACCTGCGCGTCGCGGCCCGCGACAGTGGCGGGATGATCCAGGGGGTTGAGCGGGTGCGCGATCCCTTCATGCTGGGCGTGCAATGGCATCCCGAGCACCTGTTCTACGCCCACCGCCAGCGCGCCATCTTTCGGGCGTTGGTCACTGCCGCCCGCGCCGGCATGGACCGCGCCGACCAGCACGAAGCCGTGGACGCCGCCAGCGATCACGACCGCGCCGGCCGGCGGGAGGCCACAGGCCTGCTGGGCTGATCGCCCCGCACATCGCAATGCGGCTGCCCGGCCAAGCGCAACCGGCGCGGCTCTGGCTTAAGGGATGGCGGCGGCTTGGGGCCAAGCCCACCGGGAGGGCGCGCCGACCCGGTCCGATCTCTGCTCAACCGCCCTGCCATCGCAGCGGCAAGGCGACATGTTCAGGGGCAGCGGCTCGAGCCGCCCACCGCCCACCGCCCACAGACGGACATCCCCCACCGGGATTGCCCTGCCTTCCACAATGCCCAGCACCGCGTCCAGGGGCATGGCACCTCGCGGCGCTTTCACCGCAGGGATGCACCCGATTTCTCGCTGTCCTGACCGCGCCCGCGCGCTATTGCGCCGCGTCTTGCGCCAGAAGGGCCAGAATCTCCTCCTGATGCTGGCCGCGTTCGGGCGGGTCGGCGGGGGTCGCACGCTGACCGTCGAACCGGGGCGCGGGCGCGGCCTGCAATCCGCCGGGGCCCTCCGCCCAAATCTCCCGCGCGGACATATGCGGGTCCGCGGCGCTTTCGCGGGGCGAAAGGACCGGGGCGGCGCAGGCGTCCAGCCCGTCAAACAGCGCCTCCCAGTGGCTGCGGGGATGCCGGGCAAAGAGCGCCTCCAGCCGTTCGGCCAGGCGCGGCCACAGGCTGCTGTCATGCTGGCGGATGAAATCGGCATCCTCGGACAGTCCCATCCGGTCGAGAAAGAGGGCGTAGAATTTCGCCTCCAGCGCCTGCACGGCCATCCAACCGCCATCGGCACAGAGATAGCTGCGCGACCAATGCGGCCCGTCCAGCATGCTTTTCCCCCGCTCCGTCGAAAGACCGCCCTGCGCGGCCATGGACATCAGCAGGTTCATCATATGAGCAGAGCCATCGACGATCGCGGCATCCACGACGCTGCCCCGCCCCGTCGCCCGCGCCTTCAACAGACCCGCCAGCATCCCCATCGCGAGGTAGAGCGCCCCACCCCCGATGTCCCCGACCAGCGTGGGCGGTGTCACCGGGGGCTGACCGGGCAGCGCGGCGTACCACAGCGCGCCGGAGACACCGATGTAATTCAGGTCATGCCCGGCCTGCTGCGCGCGCGGCCCCTCCTGGCCCCAGCCCGTCATCCGGCCATAGACCAGCGCCGGGTTGGCGGCGTGGCAAGCCTCCGGCCCCAATCCCAGCCGCTCCATCACGCCGGGGCGGAACCCCTCGATCAGGCCATCGGCGCGGGCGATCAGGGCCAGCGCCTGCGCCTGTTGCGCGGGATCTTTCAGATCCAGGGTGACGGATTTCTTGCCCCGGTCGAGCAGAGACGGCCCGCCGTGGCCTTTCGCCTCGGGCACCTCCGGGCGATGGATCACGATGACCTCCGCACCCAGATCAGCCAGCGTCATGGCGGCAAAGGGACCGGGGCCGATGCCCTCGATCTCGACGATACGAATACCCTGCAACATTGTGGTCCCTCCCTCCCCCGCAAGGTGGCGCGGAGGCGGGAGGGATGCAAGCGGCGTCAAGCCGGGGCGGCGGTGCCGCGCGGGCCCAACCGACCGGCGCCGATCCGCGACAGCACCAGAAACAGCGCGGCGGTGCCCAGGCAGGCGGGCAAGCCGCCCAGTTGGTAGGTCGCGCCCGAGGCGACAGTGCCCAACAACCGCCCCGCCGCATTGGCCATGTAGTAGAAGCCCACATCCATGGTCACCCGCTCCCCGCTGGTGAAGGCCAGGATCAGGTAGGAATGCAGCGCCGAATTCACCGCGAATATCGCGCCAAAGACCAGCAGCCCGCCGATCAGCGTCAGCGTCAGCCATTCCGCCGGCTCTCCCGCCCACCAGACTAGCGCCGCCAGCAGCGCGGGAATGACGATCAGGGCAGCGGTCCAGTGGCGCGCGGCGGCAGCGATCTCGCTCTCCGGCCGGGTGGCGGCGCGCAGCAGACGCGGGGCCGAGGCCTGAACCGCGCCATAGAGGATTGTCCAGACCGCCATGAAACTGCCGATCACGAAAAAGGCAAAGCGGTTGCCCGCCTCGCTGCCGTCCGACAGCACGGCGTAGAAATAGATCGGGATGCCGACCACGAACCAGACGTCGCGCGCGCCGAACAGGAAGACGCGGGCAAAGGACAGCCAGTTGACGTCCGGGTTCTTCGAGAAGACCTCCCGGAACTTGGCGTCCTTGCGACCCTGCGGCAGCCCGCCGGGCATCCGCAACATGACCGCCAGCAGGATCACCGACAGGATCGCCGCCATCGCCAGAACCGAGGGGACGAACCCCGCCAACCCCAGCAGCGCCGCCCCCAGCAGGAAGCCGACACCCTTGACCGCGTTCTTGGACCCGGTCAGCACCGCGACCCATCGGAACAGCCCGCCCCGCGCCGTCGGCGCCAACAATTTGACCGCGGATTTGGACGACATCTTGGCCAGATCCTTGGCCACGCCCGACGCGCCCTGCACCGCCATCACATAGATGACCGAGGCGCTGACAGCCCAGCCCGGATCCAGCCGCGCCAGCGCCAGCAGCGCCAGCACCTGCACCCCCAACCCGGCATACAGCGTCCGGGTCAGCCCGAACCGCGCCGCGATCCAGCCGGCGGACAGGTTCGTGATCACCCCGGCGATTTCGTACAGCACGAAGAGATAGGCCAGTTGCACTGGGGAAAAGCCCAGCGAATGGAAATGCAGCAGCACCAGCATCCGCAACGCGCCATCCGTCAGCATGAACGCCCAGTAGGAGGCCGTGACGGCGATATAGGCGCTCAGCCCTTCGGGTCTTCGGCTCACAGCTGGTCCCCGACCATGCGGGCGACGTCCACCAGCCGGTTGGCATAGCCCCATTCGTTGTCATACCAGGCGTAGACCTTCACCTGCGTCCCGTTCACCACCATGGTAGAGGGCGCATCCACGATGGCCGATCGCGGGTCGTTGGTGTAGTCGCACGACACCAGCGGCCGTTCCTCGTAGCCCAGAATGCCCTTCAGCTCCCCCTCGGCGGCGGCGCGGAACAGGGTGTTCACCTCCTCCACGCTGGTTTCGCGGGAGACCTCGAAGACGCAATCGGTCAGCGATGCGTTCAGCAAGGGCACCCGGACCGCGTGGCCGTTCAGCTTCCCCTTCAGTTCGGGGTAGATCAGCGTGATCGCCGTGGCACTGCCCGTCGTGGTGGGGATCAGCGAGTTCAGCGCCGACCGGGCGCGGCGCAGATCCTTGGCCGGACGGTCGACGATGGTCTGGGTGTTCGTCACATCGTGGATCGTGGTCATGGAGCCATGGCGGATGCCCAGCCCCTCTTGCAGAACCTTGACCACGGGCGCCAGGCAATTGGTGGTGCAGGAGGCGGCGGTGACGATGTGATGTGCCGCCGGATCATAGGTGGCATCGTTCACGCCCATGACGATATTGGCGGTCGGCCCGTCCTTGACCGGGGCCGACACGATCACCTTTTTCACCCCGGCGGCGAAATAGGGCGCCAGCTTTGCCTGGGTCTTGAAGACGCCGGTGCAGTCGATCACCACATCCACACCCTCCAGCGGCAGGGCCGACAGATCGCGCGTCCCGACAAAGGGGATGCACGTGCCGTCGATGGTCACGCTGTCGGCATCATGGGAAAAGTCTGCGGGCCAGCGACCATGCACCGTGTCGAATTCCAGCAGGTGGGCGTGCATTTCGGGATCGCCGACCGCGTCGTTGATCCAGGCGATCCGCGCTCCACCCTCCAGCAGCGGGCGCAGGGCGAGTTTCCCCATACGGCCCAGGCCGTTGATCGCATAGGTGGTCATGCCTCGCCCCGCGTATCTGCGATGTCATCCACGCGGGTTTGCAGCGCGGCCCGGTCCAGCTGTTCGATGGGCAAGGCGACAAAGGCCGAGATCCGGTTCTTCAGCGCGCCGTAGGCCTGCTGGAACGCCAGCTTGCGCTCGGCCTCCGTGCCGGTGGCCTTGACCGGATCGGGCTGGCCCCAATGGCCGCTGACCGGCTGGCCGGGCCAGGGGGGGCATTCCTCGTTCGCGGCCTGATCGCAGACGGTAAAGACGAAATCCATGACCGGGGCATCGGGTGTCTGGAATTCCCCCACCGACTTGGACCACAGGCGCGAGACGTCGTGCCCCTTGGCCTCCAGCAGGGCCATGGCCTCGGGATTGGGCTCCCCCGCCGGGCGCGTCCCGGCGGAATGGACGGAGAAGCGATCGCCGCCCAGATCGCGCAGCAGCGCCTCGGCGAACTGGGACCGGGCGGAATTTCCGGTGCAGATGAACAGGGCGTTATAGGGCATGACAGGGGTCTCCTGATTGGGGAGGCCGGGAAGACACAGCTCCGGCCGGCTGCGGCAGCAATCCGCGAAAAGGTAGGACAACAGATCCTCGGCGGTGCCTAGCGAGGCTTTGTAACGAAGGGATGTACCTTCCCGCGTCTGTTCAATCATTCCTGCCCGGCGCAACGCCGCCAGGTAGACCGACAGGGTCGAGGCCTTCAGCCCCGTCGCTGCCGCAAGCTCACCGGCGGGGATGGCATCGGGGTAGCGCCGCATCAGCAGGCGCCAGACGGCCAGCCGCTGCGGATGGCCCAACGTGGCCAATTGAGAGGGAATCGTTTCTTCCATACTTCATGGATATATGAATAAGAGCGTACTGCAAAGCCTTTACCCAATCTTGTCGCAACACAGGATGCGGAGTACCAAAGAGCCCCCGGCGCCCCGCTGCGCGGGCCCGGCTATCAGATGCGGAAGAACGGCTGTGCCAGCCGGGGCATCATCCCCTTGAACCGCAACCGGGCATCCGTGGCGGCCAGGCAGATGCAAGCCTCTCCCGGCCCGGCGACGGGGGTGTGTTCCAGGTCTTCGTCCGCGACTTCCACGTCGCCGACACCGAAATGCCCGGTCTCGTCGGCGAAACTGCCCTGCAACACCAGCGTCAGCTCCAGCCCCCGATGGCCGTGATCGGGCATGGCCTGACCGGGCGGAATCGACAGCAGACGCACGCTGCCGTCTTTTTCATCGCTCAGCACCGCCTGTTTCACGCCCAGCGCCAGCGACCGCCAGCGCGGCGGCTGCCCACCCAGAGCCTGTGCCACTGGGGCGGGGTAGATCCCCTGCCGCACCGGTGCGGGCGGCGGCGTTTCGTCCAGCCGCGCCATCAGGGCAGCGGCCAGTCCGTCGCTGACGGCAACGCCGTCGCCGGCGGCGTCCAGCAGCGCACCGCCCAGCACATCGTGGCTTTCCAGTTCGGCGCGGCAGGTATCGCAGACCGACAGATGCGCCGCGATCACCAATTCGAACGGATAAGGCAGCGTACCCGCCGCGTAAGAGGCGATCAGCGCCTCGGGAATATGGTGGGTGATGGTCATGTCTCGCGCAATGCCTTCAGGTCGTGGCGCAGGCGTTCCAGCCCCAGCCGGATGCGGGACTTGATCGTCCCCATCGGCAGGCCGGTCGCCTGGTGAATTTCGGTATGGGTCAGCTCCCCCAGATAGGCGCGGGCGATGACCTCTTTCTGATCGGGTTTCAGCCCGTCCAGCGCCGAGCGCAGCGCCCGCGCCTCCTGCTCCAGCGCCAGGATATTGCCGGGATCGGCCTCGGGCGGGGTTTCTGTCTCCATCGGTTCCGGTTCCGGGCGACCGGCCTTGCGGGCGATGTCGACCTGCCGGTTGCGCGCGATCCGGTAGATCCAGCCGGAGACCTGCGCCCGCGTCGGATCGTAGAGATGTGCCTTGCGCCAAACCGAAAGCATGACGTCCTGCACGATATCCTCAGCCTGCGCCGCCCCGGCGCCGGACCGCATCAGCATGCCCTTCAGTCGCGGAGCGTAGTGATCGAACAGCCGGGCGAAATCCGCCTGACTGCGCTGATCGCGCACCGCAAGCATCCATTGCGTCTGCTCGCTGTAATCGTCTGTCACCCGCGCCTTGCCCCCCGTGCGAACCCGTCCCCCCGCAAAGCGGGGCGCACCGGGCGGTGGGAGTGTCGCAGGCCTGTCCGTCGCAATCAACATGAACCGAATACGGCACCGGCGCGGCATCGGATCACTTTGCGCGATTTTTTTGAACCGTTTGCCGGACAACCCCGTACTCTTGTCATCCACAAACCGGAGCCGCCATGTCCTTTGACGCCCTGCCGAACCGCCCCCAGAGGATCGCCGTGATCGGGGGCGGCATTTCCGGCCTTGCCGCGGCCTACCTGCTGTCGCCGCAACACAACGTCACCCTGTTCGAGGCAGAGCCGCGCCTGGGTGGCCATGCCCGGACCGTGCTGGCCGGGCGGCGCGGGGATCAGCCGGTGGATACCGGGTTCATCGTGTTCAACCACGTGAATTATCCCCACCTGACCCGCATGTTCCACGATCTGGACGTGCCCACGCAACGCAGCGACATGAGCTTTGGTGCCACGATCGACGACGGGCGCATCGAATACGGGCTGCAAACCCTGCGCGCCGTCTTTGGCCAGCGCCGTAACCTCGGCCGCCCCGCCTTTCTGGGCATGGTCCGCGACATCGCCCGTTTCAACGCCCGCGCCGAGGCGGAAACCGAGGCCGATCCGACGTTGAGCGTCGCTGGCCTGATCGCGCGGTTGAAGCTGGGCCCCTGGTTCCGACGCTATTACCTGACGCCGATCTGCGGGGCGATCTGGTCCACCCCGCCGGACCGGATCATGGGCTTTCCGGCGCGGTCGCTGGTGCGGTTCTTCCGCAATCACGCGCTGTTGTCCGCCACCGGGCAACACCAATGGTGGACCGTCTCGGGCGGCAGTATCGAATATGTCCGGCGGTTGGAAACCCGGTTGCGCGCCTGTGGTTGCGACATCCGAACCGGCACCCGCGTCACCGCCGTGCATCGCGGCGGCATCGGCCCCCGTATCGCGACCCAGGGGGCAGAGCTGGAGCAGTTCGATCAGGTCATCATGGCCACCCATACCGATATCGCCCTGCGTCTTCTGGCCCGCCCGACAGAGGCGGAAACCCGGGCCTTGTCCGCCATCCGCTATCAGGACAATCGCGTTCTCTTGCACCGTGACGCCGCGCAGATGCCTCGCAGGCGCGATTGCTGGTCTTCGTGGATCTACAAGGCCGATACCCGTCAGGAAGAACCGCGCATCGGCGTGACCTACTGGATGAACCGGCTTCAGAACATTCCACAGGACGATCCGCTGTTCGTCTCTCTCAACCCTTGCCGGGACGTGCCGGACGAACTGACTTACGACGCCGTCACGCTTCGCCACCCGGTTTTCGACCGCGCCGCAATGACCGCGCAGGACCAGATCCGCGCCATGCAGGGGCGCAACGGCACTTGGTTCGCTGGCGCCTGGGCGCGGCACGGGTTCCACGAGGACGGGTTCGCCTCCGCCGTGCGGGTGGCGCGGGCGCTGGATCCGCAGCCGGTGGACGGATGACCGCGCCCCCCGACGACCACGGCGCACGCGCGCCCCTGCACCTGCCGGGCCACACCACGCATACCCGGCGCGGGGCGATCGGCAATGCGTTTCGCTATGGCGTGGATTATGTGCTGATCGACCCCGAGGCCCGGCGCGGCCCCTGGCTGTTCTCGCGCAATCGCTGGAACCTCGCTTCGGTCCACGACCGGTCCCATGGCGGGCCGCCCGGGGCCGGGCGCGGCGCCGCCTGGGTGCGGGAGGTGCTGGCGCGCAACGGGGCCGATGTCGGGCCGGGGGCCAAGGAGCTGCGTCTGCAGCTGCTGACCCAGCCGCGCTTCATAGGGGCGGTGTTCAACCCGGTATCCTTCTGGTTGGCCTGGCGCGGCAGCGATCTTCACGCGGTCATCGCCGAGGTGAACAACACCTTCGGGGACCGGCACTGCTATTTCTGTGCGCTGCCGGATTTCGCGCCCATCACCGCGACGGACCGGCTGACGGCGCGCAAGGCGCTGCATGTTTCGCCGTTTCAGCAGATCGCGGGAGACTACACCTTCCAGTTCGACATCCGTCCCGAGAAGCTGAGAATTGTGATAGATTTTCGCGATGGCGACGCCGGGCTCCATGCTACGCTGTCAGGACCCCTGCGGCCTTTGACCAGCCGTGGCCTGCTGGCCGCGCTGATCCGCCGACCAGCCTGGGCGCTGCGGGTGGTTGCGCTGATCCATTGGCAGGCGCTGAAGCTGAAACTGAAGGGCGCGCCCTATAGAACGCGCCCCGCCCCACCGACAGAGGAAATCACCTGATGGCCTACCTCACCAAACGCATACGTATGGAATTCCTGTCCACCTGCGCCAAGATCCGGCAGGGCAGCCTGCGCGTCATCACCCCGGAGGGCGAGGCCCACGATTTCGGCCGGGGCGATCCCTGGGCGGAATTGCAGATCAACGATTGGGCCGCCATTTCCGCCGCGCTGGCCAAGGGCGATGTCGGTCTGGGGGAGGCCTATGTCGCCGGGCTGTGGGATACGCCCTCCATCGAACATCTGACGCGGCTGGCGCTGCTGAACCTCGACCAGTTCCGTGCCTATGCCTATGCGGGACCGATGCAATCGCTGGCGTTTCGCGTGGTGGACCGCATCCTGCGCGCCAATTCCCGGCGCGGCGCGGCGCGCAATATCCGGTCCCATTACGACGTCGGGAACGAGTTTTTTCAGCTGTGGCTGGACCCGTCGATGACCTATTCCTCGGCCCTGTTCGCGCCCGGTGACGACGACTTGACCCGCGCGCAGCATCGCAAATACGACCGCATTCTGGATCGGGTCGCCGGCGAGCGCCTGCTGGAGATCGGCTGTGGCTGGGGCGGGTTCGCCGAACGCGCCGCCGACCGGGGGCAGCATGTCACCGGACTGACGATTTCGCCGGCGCAGAAGGGCTATGCCGATGCGCGGCTGGACGGGCGCGCCGATATCCAGCTGCGCGATTACCGGCAGGCGCAGGGGCGCTATGACGGTATCGTCTCCATCGAGATGATAGAGGCGGTGGGCGAACGCTACTGGCCGACCTTCTTTGCCACGATGAAATCCCGCCTGGCAGAGGGCGGGCAAGCCGTGGTGCAGGCGATCACCGTGCCCGACAGCTATTTCGAGACCTATCGCAAGGGCTCCGATTTCATCCGGCAACATACCTTTCCGGGCGGGATGTTGCTGTCGGATGGCGAAATCGCCAGCGCCGCGCGGGGCGCCGGGCTGGTGGCGCGCAATTCGTTCTCCTTTGGGGAGGATTACGCCCGCACCTGCCGGATCTGGCTGGACCGTCTGGATGCGGAGATCGCCCGGATCAAGGGGCTGGGATATGACGAACGGTTCCTGCGGTCGTGGCGCTATTACCTGGGCATCTGCGCGGCGTCCTTCGAGGTCGGGCAGACGGATGTAGTGCAGGTGGAACTGGCCCATGCCTGAACATCCCGACCAGGAGATCCGCCATGCGTGATCTGAAGGGGAAAACCTACTGGATCATCGGCGCCAGTGACGGACTGGGCGAACAGATCGCCCGGCAGATGCAGGCCCGTGGCGCCCGGCTGATCCTGTCGGCCCGAAGCGCGGACCGGTTGGCGACGCTGGCGGATGAGCTGGACGCCACCGCCCTGCCTCTGGACGTGACCGACGCCGCAGCCGTGGCCCGTGCCGCCCAGGCGGGGCAGTTGGCCGATGGGCTGGTCTATTCCGTGGGCCTGTACGAACCGATGAGCGCCCCCGACTGGCAACCCGAAACCGCCGTGAAGATGGCAGAGGCCAATTTCCTCGGTGCCCTGCGCGTACTGGGCCATGTCGTGCCGCATTGGGTGCGGCGCGGGTCGGGCCATGTTGTGCTGATCGGATCTCTGGTCGGGTTTCGCGGGCTGCCCGGCGTCATCGGCTATGGCGCCAGCAAGGCCGCGGTGAACCATCTGGCCGAGAACATGCTGACAGATCTGCGTGGCACCGGGGTCGAGGTCCAACTGGCCAATCCCGGCTTCATCCGCACCCGCCTGACCGACAAGAACGATTTCAACATGCCCCAGATCCAGCAGCCGGAGGAGGCCGCCGCCGATGTCCTGCGCCTGATCGACGGGCACGGTTGGGTGCGCAACTTTCCCCGGCCCTTCGCCTGGGTCTTCACCCTGGGGCGGTTCCTGCCGTTCCGCCTGTTTTCGCGGCTTATCTCCTCCGGCTGAGGGAGGGGCGCTTGCCCGCGCGGGCGCGGCGTGAGACAGATCGGCCGCCTGTTCCCGCAGAAGGCCCTGCAATGTCCCGCACTCCCTTTGGCACAACTCCCGATGGTCAGACGGTCGAGGCGCTGACCCTGGCGGGTGGCGGGCTGACCGCACGGCTGCTGACTTGGGGCGCGGTGGTGCAGGATCTGCGGCTGGATGGCGTGGATCACCCGCTGGTTCTGGGCGCGCCGGATCTGGCGCCCTACCTTGGGCCGATGCTCTATTTCGGGGCGATCACCGGGCGGTTCGCCAATCGCATCGCGGGGGGGCGGTTCACCCAGGACGGGGTGACGTATCACACCGATCGCAACGATCCCGGCGGCACGCTGCATGGTGGCACCCATGGCACGGGGCAATGCCTGTGGCAGGTGCTGGATCACCGGCCCGAGACCGCGACGCTGGGTCTGACCCTGCCGGACGGGCACATGGGTTTCCCGGGTCGGATAGACATCCGCGCCACCTGCGCCCTGCCCGGCGACGGCACGCTGGCCTTCGACCTGTGGGCGCGCAGCGATGCGCCGACGCCGTGCAGCCTGACCCATCACAGCTACTTCACGCTGGGCGGCGCGGATGTTCTGGATCACCGGCTGACACTCCATGCGGATCATTACCTGCCCGTGACCGGCAGCGGCATCCCCGACGGACTGCCCGCCCCTGTCAGCGGTACGCGGTTCGATTTCCGCCAGTCCCGCCCGCTGCGACCCGGCGGATTTGACCACAACTTCTGTCTGGCGGGACCGCGCGGCACCCTGCGCCCGGTGGCCCGGCTGGACGGCCCGTCCCTGTCGGTGGAGGTGGCGACGACCGAATGCGGGCTACAGGTCTACGACGCGGGTCATATCGAGGCGCTGCCGGGGCTCGACGGTCGGACCTATGGCCCCCATGCGGGCGTCGCGCTGGAGCCGCAGGCCTGGCCCGATGCGCCCAATCGTGCCGACTTCCCCGACGCGACCCTGCGCCCGGGGGAGGACTATCGCCACCAGCTGCGCTACCGTTTCACCCGGACCCAATGACAGGCAGGAGACCGCCATGACCAAACCGTTCAAGAAGATCCTGATCACCGGCGCCGCGGGTCGCCTGGGCACCGAATTGCGCCGCGGGCTGGCGCCGCTGGCCGACACCCTGCGTCTGGCCGACCGGACAGAGATCCCCGACCTGGCCCCCCACGAGGAGGCCGCAATCTTCGACCTGGCCGACATGGCTGCGACCATGGCCGCGATCGAGGGGTGCGACGCCATCGTGCATCTCGGCGGCGCGCCGCAGGAACACCCGTGGGAGGAGATCCTGGCCTCCAACATTCAGGGTGGCTACCACATTTACGAAGGTGCCCGGCAACATGGTGTGAAACGGGTGGTCTTTGCCTCCTCCGTCCATGCCATCGGTTATCACCGGCTGGCCGATCACATCGACACCGATGCGCCGGTGCGTCCCGATTCGCTGTATGGCGTGTCGAAATGCTTTGTAGAGGCGCTGGCCAGCCTCTACTGGGACAAGTTCGGTGTGGAAAGCGCCTGTATCCGCATCTTCTCCTCCTTTCCCGAACCGGCCGACCGGCGGATGCTGTGGTCCTGGCTCAGCTTTGACGACCTGATCCGGCTGGTCAGCGCCAGCCTGACCGCGCCGCATGTCGGGCACACCATCGCCTTCGGCATTTCCGACAACCGGGTCAAGCCGGTGGACATGTCCTCCACCGGGCATCTGGGCTACCAGCCGCAGGACAATACGGAGGCGTATCGCGCCGAGATGGAGGCCAAGACCCCGCCCGCCGATCCCGCCGACCTGTCCACCCAATGCGTCGGCGGCTGGTTCGTCAACCTCCCCCATCCCGACGACCCAAAGGACGGCTGAGCCCCCCACCGGGGTGCGCCGGCCCGTGACCGGGGCGCCCCACCCCTACCCAAAACCACGTAAAAGGTTGCACCGCCCGCGCAGAGGGTTACAGATCCGTGCACCAGAAACCCGACGCCCAGACGCATCGCCAATCACGGAACCCAGCCAATGCCTCATTACCGCTCCCGCCGCTCCACCCATGGTCGCAACATGGCAGGGGCAAGGGGCCTGTGGCGGGCCACCGGCATGACCGACAGCGATTTCGGCAAGCCGATCATCGCCGTCGTCAACTCCTTTACCCAGTTCGTGCCTGGCCACGTCCACCTGAAGGACCTGGGCCAGATGGTCGCCCGCGAGATCGAGGCAGCCGGAGGCGTGGCCAAGGAATTCAACACCATCGCCGTGGATGACGGCATCGCCATGGGCCATGACGGGATGCTCTATTCCCTGCCCTCGCGCGAGGTGATCGCCGACAGCGTGGAATACATGGTCAACGCCCATTGTGCCGATGCGATGGTCTGCATTTCCAATTGCGACAAGATCACCCCCGGTATGTTGATGGCTGCGATGCGCCTGAACATCCCCGTCATCTTTGTCTCCGGCGGCCCGATGGAGGCCGGGAAGGTCACGGTGGACGATCTGGAACGCGCGGTGGATCTGGTGGACGCGATGGTCGTGGCCGCCGATGACAGCTACACCGACGAACAGGTCGCGGAGTTCGAGCAGAACGCCTGCCCCACCTGCGGCTCCTGTTCGGGCATGTTCACCGCCAATTCGAT
The DNA here is from genome assembly GCF_010614805.1 of Pseudooceanicola aestuarii. Taxonomy (NCBI): domain Bacteria; kingdom Pseudomonadati; phylum Pseudomonadota; class Alphaproteobacteria; order Rhodobacterales; family Paracoccaceae; genus Pseudooceanicola; species Pseudooceanicola aestuarii. Next base: position 1,422,642 of record NZ_JAAFZC010000001.1, on the reverse strand, counting down.
GAACTGCCTGGCCGAGGCTCTGGGCCTTGCCCTGCCCGGCAACGGGTCCACCCTGGCCACCCATGCCGACCGCAAGGGCCTGTTTCTGGAGGCCGGGCGCCGCATCGTGGAGATCACCAAGGCGCATTACGAGGACGAAACCCCCGGCCAGCTGCCCCGCGAGATCGCGTCGTTCAAGGCATTCGAAAACGCCATGTCGCTGGACATCACCATGGGCGGGTCGACCAACACGGTGCTGCACCTGCTGGCCATCGCGCATGAGGGCGGCGTGAACTTCACCATGGACGATATCGACCGGCTCAGCCGCAAGGTGCCCGTGCTGTGCAAGGTCGCGCCTTCGGTCCCTGATGTGCACATGGAAGACGTGCACCGCGCCGGTGGCATCTTCGGGATTCTGGGAGAAATGCTGCGCGGCGGGCTGATCCATGGCGACGTGCCGACGGTGCATTCCGCGACGATGGCCGAGGCGATCGCCAAATGGGACATCGTCACCGCCACCGATCCGCAGGTGCGCGACCTGTACCGCGCCGCACCCGGCGGGGTGCGCACCACACAGGCGTTTTCGACCGAAAACCGCTACAAGGCGCTGGACGATGACCGCCAGGGCGGCGTGATCCGATCAGTGGAACATGCGTTTTCCAAGGACGGCGGGCTGGCCGTCCTGTTCGGCAACATCGCCGAAAGCGGCTGCATCGTGAAAACGGCGGGCGTGGACGACAGTATCCTGAAATTCTCCGGCCCCGCCAAGGTGTTCGAAAGTCAGGATGACGCGGTCAACGGCATCCTGACGAACAAGGTCGCGGCCGGCGAGGTTGTCATCATCCGTTACGAGGGACCGCGCGGCGGGCCGGGGATGCAGGAGATGCTCTATCCCACCAGCTACCTGAAATCCAAAGGGCTGGGCAAGGAATGTGCCCTGCTGACCGATGGCCGTTTTTCCGGCGGGACGTCGGGCCTGTCCATCGGCCACGTCTCTCCCGAGGCGGCAGAGGGCGGCCTGATCGGGCTGGTCGAAACCGGCGACCGGGTGGAGATCGATATTCCCAACCGCACCATCCATCTGGCCGTGGAAGACAGCATCCTGGCAGACCGCCGCGCCGCGATGGAGGCAAAGGGCCCCGCCGCCTGGCGCCCGGCGGAGCCGCGCAAGCGTCAGGTCAGCCGCGCGCTGCGGGCCTATGCCGCGCTGGTTGGCAATGCCAGCCAGGGCGCCGTCCGGCTGGACCCGGATGACGTGCTGAACTGATCGGCCCCGCCCGTGCGCCCCTCGGGAGGCCGGGCCCTGAAAAGCGCTGCGCCCCCGATCCAATCCGGACGGGGGCGCAGGTGCTTTCGGGGCGTCAACCTCGGGGCGTCAATCGCAGGAGCCAAGGACAGGGCGCATCACGTCGCCCCCGCTGGCCCATGCCGCGCCCCTAATGCGGCGCCGTATTGGTCGCGCCGCGCAGATCGGTCACGTCGGATGCCACAACTGGCGCCGCCTCATTGCCCCAACCGGAGCGGAGGAAATTCGCCAGCTCCGCGACCTCGTCATCCGACAACCGGTCGCCGAAACCGGGCATCCGCAGGGCGTAGGGCCGTTCCGCCGTGGAAGGCAGTTCCGACCCCGCGAGGATCATCGACAACAGGCCCACCGGGCTGTCCGCCGTCACCAGCGCATTGCCCGCCAGTTCGGGAAAGACCTCGTCCGCGCCACCGCCATCGGTGAAATGGCAGGCCGCGCAATTGTCGAGGTATAGCCGTGGCCCCAGATCCATCCCCGGATCGGCGGAATTCAGCAACGCTTCTGTCGGGGTTTCCGCCTCTGCTGTCAGTGTTTCGGCGAAACCTGCGGGGCGGGCATCGGCGCCTGCGGTCTCTTCCTCCGCCGGGATGCTGGCGTCGCCCCCGTTGAGGTCCACCAGGTAAGCCGCGATGGCGGTCAGGTCGTCCTCGGTCATGAACTGCGTGCTGTCGCGCACCACCAGCTGCATCTCGCCGTTGATCGCCGCATGCGCGTTACGCCCGGTGGCCAGAATGTCGCGAATGTCCTGCACGCTCCACCCGTCGACGGCACTGCCTGGACCGCGCAAGGCGGGGGCGGTCCAGCCTGCGATCTCTCCGCCGGTCAGGAAATCGCCATCCGCCGCGGTGAACCCGGCCTGGGCAAAGACCGCGTTGCGCGGCGTATGGCAGGCACCGCAATGGCCCGGCCCCTCGACCAGATAGGCACCGCGCGCCAGCGGATCGGCGCCCGCCTCTGCCACTTCGGCAAAGCCGGGATCGGGCAGGCCGACCCATTTCCACGCCCGCAAGCCCCACCGCTGGTTGAATGGAAACGGCAGTTCGGCGTCGGGCACCGGGTTCTTCACCGGCTCCAGCGTCTGGGTGAAATAGGTGTAGAGCCGTCGCACATCCGCCTCTCCGATGGCGCGGTAATTGGCATAGGGCATCGCGGGATAGAGGTGATGTCCCTCGTCATCCAGCCCGTCGTAAAGCGCGCCCCGGAACTGGGCCAGCGTGTAGCCGCCTATCCCGGTGTCGGGATCGGGCGTGATGTTGGACGAATAGATTGTGCCCAACGGACTTTCGATCGGACGGCCACCGGCAAAGGGGGTGCCGCCCTCCGCCGTGTGACAGGCCGCGCAATCGGCCAGCCGCATGGCATATTCCCCCTCCTCCGGGGTCGGGGTGCCGCCATCGAAGGAGGCCACCGCATCGGTCCGGGACACGGGCCACAGGATGAAGACCGCCAGGGCCACGACCCCCAGCACGACCAGAAGGGCAACGATACGCAGAAAGGTTTTCATGATCTCACCTCACACCAGGGGCCGGGGATCGGGCAGGTAATCGTTCACGATCGCCTCCACCGCCCAATAGGCCAGCGCGCCCACCGCGCCGGTCGGGTTGTACTGGATGTTCTGCGGGAAGGCCGAAGCCCCCATGACAAAGACGTTATGCTGCCCCCAGCACTGCAAGTACCGGTTCAGAGACGAGGTGTTCGGATCCGTCCCCATGATCGCGCCCCCCACGTTATGAGTGGTCTGGTAGGGTCGCACGTCGTAGCGCGCGCCGTCGCCCTTGTAGCTGGATTGCCAAGTGTCGGGCTCCATCGCCTGAACGATTTCCTCGATCTTGCGGCGCATGAACTGGGTCATGCGGATGTCGTTGTCTTTCCAGTCGAAGGTCAGGCGCAGCAGCGGGCGGCCATGTGGATCGGTATAGGTCGGGTCAAGGTCCAGATAGCAATCGGCATAGGACATGTTCGACCCGTGCGACCCCAACCCCGTGGAGCGGCCGTACCATTCGCCCACTCCCTGCTTCCACTCCGCGCCCCAGCCCTTGGTCCCCTCGGGCAGGGCGATGCCGCGAATGGGCTGGCCGTTGGAATGGCCGCAGGTCATGTAGCTGCCGCCGATGAACCCCTCGGCGGCATAGTCGATCTGCTCTATCCCGAAATCGTTGATCGACATCCCCGACGACCCGGCAGAGGCAAAGGGATTGAAGTTCCGATCCTTGAAGAACATCGTCGTGCCACCGTTCATCTGGTAGGAATAGTTCTTCCCGGTCGTGCCCTGCCCGGTCGCGGGATCATAGGGTTCGCCAATACCCGACAGAAGCATCAGGTGGACATTGTGGATCGAATAGGCCGCCAGAATCACCAGGTCGGCGGGCTGGGTCACTTCCTCCTGCGTCTCCGCATCCCAATAGGTGACGCCGGTCGCGGATTGCCCATCGGGGGCCAGGTCGACGCGCAAAACCTCGGAATTCACCCGGTACTCGAAATTCTCATAGCGTTTCAGCGCATCCAGAACGCAGGTCTGGGGCGCGGCCTTGGAATAGTTCAGACAGCCGTAGCGGGCGCAGAAACCACAGTAATTGCACGGCCCCAGCTGCATGCCGTATTCGTTCACATGCGGCGCGCTGGCATTGGCGGCGGGGCGCGGGAACGGGTGATAGCCCATCGCCTGCGCGGTTTCGGCGAACAGCATGGAATCCTTTTGCTGTTTCAGCGGCGGCAGCGGGTAATCGCGGCTGCGCGAAGGTTCGAAAGGGTTGCCGCCCTCGATGATTTCGCCATTCACATGACCCGCCTGCCCGGAGATCCCGGCCATGTATTCGAAACGGTCGTAATAGGGTTCCAGCTCCTCTGCCGTGACGCCCCAGTCCTGGATGGTCATGCCCTCGGGGATGATGTCGGCGCCAAATGTCTCTTCCACATAGGAGCGCAGGCGGTATTCCTGGGTCTGCGGCCGCCAGGTCTGACCGTTCCAGTGAATGCCCGCGCCACCGACACCGTCACCGGGCAGGAACGAACCCAGCCGCCGATAGGGCAACGCCGTTTCGTCCGTGGTGCGACGGATCGTCAGGGTCGAGGCCTTGGGCCGCTGCATGAAGCCATAGCGCTCGCCAAAGCGCAGCTCGTCGATGACCTGCGGATATTTGAAATCGGGGACGGTCGCGCGGTCGGGGCCGCGTTCCAGGGCCAGGATATCCAGCCCTTCCTTGGCCAGCTCGATGCCGGTGATCGCCCCGGTCCAGCCCAGGCCCACGATCACCACGTCACGCTTGCGTTCGGTTCTTGCCATGGTCAGCCCCTCTCCCCCGAGATCGAAACCGGGCCAAGGGGGTAGTCTTCCGCCCGTCCGACCCATTCGGTGTAGCTGCCGCGCGCACCCGGAAACCCGATATGTTTCCACGCCGCCATCCCCGCGTTGCCGCCATACATCGGGTCGGCGAAATACCCCTCCCGCGTGTTTTGCAGCAGCAGATCCCAGAATTCGCGCAGCTCCGGCTCAAGCCGCACGCGGCCCTCCGACAGATCGGTGAGAAAGGCATCCTGCGCCTTGGCGTCCCGCTCGACAAAGGACGGGCGCCCGCCCGCCTTCAGCCGGGCATCCAATGCGGCAATGGCGCCGCGGTAGATCTCTGCCGGGGTCAGCGGGCTTTGCGGGCCCAGCTCCTCGGGGGCGTCGGGGACGAACGGACCTTCCATGTAGAGATCGGCTGCGGCGCCGAAATCCCCGGCCAGCTGGCGGTCGATGAACACCGGCACCCGAGCCTCCAGCGCGCCGGGGCCGTCGCCTTCGGACGGGATAATCCGCGCGGTCGCGGCCATGACAAAGGCCCATTCAGCGGGGGTCAGGAACTCCGGCTCGTATTGCTCAAGTGGCACGTCATCCGCCACCGCCGCGCGCCCTGGCGCCCCCGTGGCGACCAACGCAGGCAGCGCGGCCGTCGCGCCCAGGAACCCCCGGCGCGTTGTGGAAAGATAATCTCTGGACATGTGGTCAACCCTCTGACGTCGGCGCGGACTTCGCGGCCCGATTGCTGGAGGTGTCCCTGCTGCCGCGCCAAGATCGCGACCGGGACCACCATGTCCCAAACGGCCCCCACCCCCCCGAGGTTCCGCAATTTATCGCAAACCCGCATCATAAGTAGCTGCAAGCCATACCAAAGGCGGGCGCCTACGGGACGCGAAGGGCCTCACCCTACCAAGGAGGAAGGTCGGTCGAACCGGTGCGCCTGCACGCTGGTCCGATCCTCGCGCAGCATCCAGAAGATGCCGTCAAAAAAGGGAGAGATATCCAGTTCTTCGCGGCACTGCTCCAGCCAGGCCGGAGAAATCACATCGCCGCCCCAGGCACCTTCGACAAACAGGAACAGCCACTTTTCCCCGCTCCCCTCAGGCCACCTGGCCAACCCCTCCGCCTTGGTCGCCAAGGCGTTCCTGATCATCTTGTCGGCCTCAGAATCGGGGCAAAGAAGCCCGGAGGTCGGCCACACACGCCATGTGCCCGCTGGACCATGCGAAAACCGTAACCTGCAACCTTGTAGTGTCAGGGGAGCGTCCGGTGCCTCCTCCAGATGCCGAAGGACGGCAGTTTCGACCATCGTCTTCCAATCCTTCCAGCTTTGCCCCGCAATGCCGGGGTTGAGCGCGTCAGGCGGCGAGAGGGAGATCACGTACGCCCGCTTTCGAAGCGCTTTGGTCTTTTTGCCCAGATCGTCGCCAAAACGTTTGAGCGCCTCCATGACACCCCGAGCGGGTTTCGGAGTCCCGGTTCCGATCTCGGGCAAATGGTGATCGGCGCGCGTCACCTCGACGCCCCAAGCCACCGTGCTTGGCCACTTCACGACCAGATCGGGCGGGTCAGCCCCCTCGATCACCTCGCACGCCATTCCCTGTTCAGCGAAGAAGGCAATCAGGCGTTGCCTCGCGAATTCCTCTTCCTTCCGCAGCATAGCACCTCCCCGGACATGCATTCCGGCGGAGCGTAGCGGCGCAGCCAGCCAGACCCAAAGGAAACGTCAGAATTGAAATCGCCGGGAAACCCGTGTGATCGGTGCAATCGGCCTGCACGCGGGCATTCCCTCTGTGGGCGCGCGGGACAGACACCCAGCGCGCATGGTCCACCCGCGCCCCGCACCGCCCCCACCTGTCGGCGGGCCGACGGTTGTGGCCGCGGAAAACGGTCACTACCCTTGCGGCTGCCGCGCTGGCTGCGCGCGCGCCTTCAAGGGAACGACCGTCATGCAGGACAACTCCGCCGAAACCGCGCCGACGATGATGGCTGTCGTCACCACCGGAACCGGCGGGTATGACCGGCTGGTCTACAAACCCTACCCGATGCCCGCCGCAGGCCCCGGGCAGGCCCTTCTCAAGGTGCTGGCCGCCGGCGTCAACAATACCGAGATCAACACCCGGCTGGGCTGGTATTCCGCCTCCGTGACCGCAGCGACCAACGACACCGGAGAGACCGACCCCCGCCCCGACGGCGGCTGGAATGCCGCGACACCCTTCCCCTTTGTTCAGGGAACCGATTGCTGCGGAGAGGTGGTCGAAGTCGGGGAGGACGTGGATCGCGCCCTGATCGGCACACGCGTCCTGGTACGGGCCTGCATGCGCGAACATGGTTTTGATCGGATGGACAATATCTGGATGGGGTCGGATTTCGACGGCGCCTTTGCACAATATGTCGCCGTGCCAGCCGCAGAGATCTTTGCCGTCACCTGCGACTGGACCGACGCCGAACTGGCGACGATTCCCTGCGCCTATGGCACGGCGGAGAACATGGTGCATCGCGCGGGGGTCACCGCCGGCATGCGGGTGCTGGTGCCCGGCGCTTCCGGCGGCGTCGGCTCGGCGCTGGTGCAGCTGGTCAAGCGGCGGGGTGCCGAGGTCATCGCCATTACCAGCGACAGCAAGCGGCAGGCCCTTCGGGAAATCGGCGCAGACATCGTGCTGACCCGCGAAGACGATCCGCTGGCCTGCCTGGGCACCGAGGCGGTGGACGTGGTGATCGACAACGTCGCCGGTCCCGGCTTTGGCACCTGTCTCAAGCTGCTGCGGCGCGGCGGGCGATATGCCTCCTCCGGCGCGATTGCGGGTCCGATGGTCGATCTGGACATGCGCGACATGTATCTCAAGGATATCACGTTGATCGGCTGCACCGCCTGGGACGCGCCGGTCTTTGGCAATCTGATCCGCTATATCGAAGCGGGTGAGATCCGGCCCCTGTTGGCGCGCACCTATCCGCTGGACCAGATCGCCACCGCGCAGCAGGATTTCCAGGAAAAGCAGCACGTCGGCAAGATCGTCCTCATCCCCGCGCATTGAGGAGCGCCCTGACACGCAGGAAAAGGCCTCCGGGCACGTTTTGACGGGGCTGGGAACACTCCTGTCTCCAAGCCCCGGACTGAATGTCGAGGGGGTCTATCTCCCGGATACCCGCAAATTTTACGACCCGATGACGGTTCAGGATGATCGCGGCGCGGCAGCGTATCAACCCGGAGCGTTCGACGATCTATCGTCCGAATACACATCCGTCGCGTTCCTCTGGCATCCGGCCCTGACCTGCCCCGCCGGAGGGGCGCGTGGGTGTCTTCGCCCCTACCTGACACCCTGCAGCACCCGCGCGGACCACGATCCCCAAGGGGGAACCGGCAAAGTCGACGGGCCTGAGCGAGCCTTAGCGGTTGCCCGCCCGCGCCTGCGCCTTGCCGGGGTTGAGCACCTCTTCGGACGAAGGTGTCGGCAGGTCGAAATAATCGAAGGTTCCGGCATAGCCATTGCCCCCCATTCGCCCCAGCGCGTCAAGTTTCCGGTGATCGGAATAGTAGGTGCCCGGCTCGATGATATCCTTGCGGATATGCGCGCGCAGAATGCGGCCAAGGATGATCTCGCGGGCAGAACTGACCGCGATACCCAGGTAACGCTCGCATTCGAAGGCCACCGGAGCCTCGGCGATACGGGGGCAGGCCACGCGATCACCCGGCACTGCGGTCAGCCCGGCCATCTCCAGTTCGTCGATTTCGGGGGCGAAATCGGCGGCGGTTACCGACATGGCATCGGCATTGGCGCGGTCGACGATATTGACCGTGAAACATTCGGTCATGCGGATGTTCCAGGCGGTGTCCTTGAAGCTGCGGTCTGGCTTGTTCTCGACCCCGAGCGCCAGGATAGGCGGATCGGCGGACAGGCAGTTGAAGAACGAATAGGGCGCCGCGTTGACCACCCCGTCGGGGGAGATCGTGGTGACCCAGGCGATCGGGCGCGGCACGATGGTGCCAATCATCACCTTGTAGGCCTCACGCGCAGAGAGCTCGGCGAAATCGAAGGCGTGGTGGCCGTCTTGCAGGGTCATTGGGTCAGTTCCTTGCCGTAATGTGAGAGGATGGATTGGATACTATCGGGCTGGGCGGAAAGTTCGGCACGGTCCGCGACAGCGCCAAGGTGATGTTCCATGATCCCGATGGCACGCTGTGCATCGCCGGCGCGGATTGCGTCGATGATCTGCGAATGCTCATCGACCGCGCAATCCGAGGAATGGTTGCGCGCATATAGCGACAGGATCAGCGAACAGCGCAGCACCACCTCCGCGACATAGCGGGTCAGCACCGGGTTGCCGGTGAGTTCGGCCAACAGGATATGGAATTCACCGGCCAGACGAATGGAGACCGGCCCATCCTTGCCGCGCACCGCCTGTTCCTGGCGCACATGCGCCTCCAGCCGGTCAAAACCGCTGCCCGGCATGCGATCACACAGCAAACGAATCACGTCGTTCTCAAGACAGCGCCGCACCTCGAAGACGTGCTGTGCGTCGTCGCGGGTCGGCTCCGCCACGAAGGCTCCGCGGTTGCGCCGGGTCTCCACCAGGCCTTCGTGCTCCAGCCGCACAAGCGCATGGCGCACGATGGTGCGCGACACGCCGAATTGCTCTCCCACGGTGTCCTCGGGCAACCGCATTCCCGGTTTCAGGGCCTGTTCGATGATCGCCTTGCGCAGCAGGTCATGCACCGCATCGGTCAGCGTCGTCTTGGTCTCACTCATGGTCGGATCTGCCTATCAAATTTGCACAATCACTATCGCATACGGTTTAAATGGTCAATCGGATACAATTTGGTTGCTCTAACGTATTCACTGTGCCACCCAAAATACATCGTATCCAATTTTCTCGAATCTCAAATGCAATCCAGGCCAAAGAGGACCAGATCATGAAACTACGTCACCTCATGCTCGCTACTGCGGCGGTTGCCGCTTTGTCGGCCACCGCGCAGGCTGAGAATGTGCTGAAATGGGGCGCTAATCGCGATATCGGCTCGCTCGACCCCTATTCCTTCGGCGACAGCTTCACCATCAACGTGCTCAACCACGTCTACGAGGGGCTGGTGCGCTACAACAAGGATCTGAAGATCGAGCCGGCGCTGGCGGAAAGCTGGGAAATCCTCGACGATCAGATCACCTGGCGGTTCAAGCTCCGCGAAGGCGTGACCTTCCACAATGGCAACCCGTTCACCGCCGAGGATGTCGTCGCCTCCCTGACCCGTGTCAGTCACGAGACCTCGCCGTTGAAAGGTAACCTGCCGGCCTATGTCAGCTCCAGGGTAGTGGATGACCTGACCGTCGACATCACCTTGAACGGCACCTATCCGCTGCTGCTTAACGACCTGACCAACATCCATATCTTCGACAAGGAATGGATGACCGAAAACGACGCGCTGATGCCCACCGACGTCGGCGCCGGCACCGAAGGCTACGCGACCTACAACGCCAATGGCACCGGCCCCTTCGTCGTCGAAAGCCGGCAACCGGACGCCAAGACCGTCTTTGTCGTCAACCCCGATTGGTGGGACGAACCGCAGCACAACCTTGACCGGATCGAGCTGACGCCGGTGAACTCGGCGGCGACCCGCGTGGCCGCGCTGCTGTCGGGGGAGATCAGTTTTACCAATGACGCGCCGGTTCAGGATCTGCCGCGCCTGGCCGCCGCACCCAATGTCGAGGTGCTGGAGGGCGTCGACCTGCGCACCGTGATGATCGGCTTTCCGTTTCGTGATACGCTGACCACCGGTGAACCCAACCCGTTCAAGGAAAAGCCGGTGCGCGAGGCGCTGTACAAGGCGATCGACCTCGACCTGATCCACCAGAAGGTGATGCGCGGCAAGTCCCGGAACGCCGGTGCCACCGTCGCGCCGCCGATCCCCGGTTATACCGAGGCGCTGGACGAACTGCCGGTCCATGATCCCGACGCATCGAAGGCCCTGCTGGCCGAGGCGGGCGTGCCCGAGGGGCTGGAGTTCGAATTCAACTGCCTCAGCGACGGGTTGGTGAACGAGGAACAATTCTGTCAGGCTATCGCCTCCATGTGGAGCCGGATCGGACTGTCACCCAAGCTGGACGTGGCACCGCGCGCCGTACAATCGCCGAAGCGCACCAATGGCAAGACCGACGTCTACACGCTTGGCTGGGCGACGTTGCCGCTGCTCGACAGCTATTCGCCGCTGCTTCAGATCTTCCACTCCAAGGATGGCAATGCCGGTGTCTTCAACTGGGGCGGCTGGTCCTACCCCGAGCTGGACGCCCTGATCGACGCGGCAGGCAGCGAACTGGACCTCGACGCCCGGCTGGCCCTGCAAACGCAGGCCCTCGAAATGGTCAAGGACGAGATGATCATGATCCCGCTGCACCAGCAGCCGATGGCCTGGGCGGTGACCGAGGGTGTGGCCGAGATGCCGCTTTTCCCGGATGCCAAGCCGCGGCTCTGGTTCGCGAAGATGGGCGGCTGACCCAGCGCATGACCCGGATCGCCCTGCGGGGCGGTCCGATCGGCCAGGAGCCCGATCCCCGGCCCCCTGAGAATTCCCTCGGCAAGACGCGGGGACCGCGCGCGCCTTGTCCCATCTGACACCTGACCCCGGAGACCGGAATGATTGCCTTTCTTCTAAAACGTACGGCCAACGCGGCCTTCGTCATGCTGGCGGTGGCGCTTCTGGCCTTCGTGATCTTCCGTTTCTTCGGCGACCCGGTCGAGATGATGGTGAACGAGCAGGCCACCCAGCAGGACCGCATCGAGCTGCGCGAGCGGCTGGGGCTGAACGACGGTTTCGTCACCCAGTACACCCGGTTTGTCACCAATGCGGTACAGGGCGATTTCGGCATCTCCTATCGCAACCAGCAGGATGTGATGGTGCTGATCAAGGAGCGCTTCCCGGCTACCTTCGAACTGGTGCTGGTGGCGACCGTGATTTCGCTTGTGGTGGGCATCCCGGCCGGGGTGATCACCGCCGTCTATCGCGACAGTCGATTGGCCAACATGTTGCAGCTGGGTTCGATCGTGGGGGTATCCTTGCCAAGTTTCGTGGTCGGCATTCTGCTGATCCTCGCCTTTTCCGTTTCTCTGGGCTGGCTGCCGGCCTTCGGACGCGGGGAGACGGTAGACATCGGCTGGTGGTCGACCGGGCTGCTCACGCCTTCCGGGCGGGCGGCGCTTGTGCTGCCGGCGATCTCGCTCTCGACCTTTCAGGTGACGCTGGTGATGCGGCTGGTGCGGGCCGAGATGCTGGAGACCCTGCGCGCCGATTACATCAAGTTCGCCCGCGCGCGCGGCGTGCCGACCGCCCGCGTGCAATGGCGCCACGCGCTGCGCAACTGTCTGATGCCGGTGATCACGCTGACGGGCATGCAGATCGGGAACCTGATCGCCTTTGCGCTGGTAACAGAGACGGTGTTCCAATGGCCCGGCATGGGGATGCTGTTCATCCAGGCGGTGACCTTTGTCGACCTGCCGGTGATGGCCGCCTATCTGCTGATCGTGTCCTTCATCTTCGTCGCACTGAACACCCTCGTCGACATCACCTACGCCTGGGTCGATCCGCGCCTGCGCGACGACAGCGCCCGTGGCAATGGCTGAACCGGAGACCCCAATGGACAAATCCATCCCCCTGACCCCGCCTGCCACCCCGGCGCGCCCCGCGCGGCTGACCCGCCTGCGCGACAGCGACCTGTGGCATTCCTTCCGCGCGCATCCTTCGGCGATCTTTGCTGCGATGCTGCTGGCGCTGGTGGCCCTGACCGCCTTTCTGGCGCCGCTGATCACGCCGCAGAACCCCTATGACCTGGCCGCGCTGGAGCTTTGGAATTCCGAGATCCCGCCGATCTGGAAGGCCGACGGCCAATGGCCCTACCTTCTGGGCACCGACACCCAGGGCCGCGACATCCTGTCGGCGGTGCTCTATGGCTCGCGCATCTCGCTGATCATCGGCTTTGCCTCGGTGCTGCTGGCGCTGGCCGTGGGCCTGTCTCTGGGTTTGATCGCGGGCTATTTCGGCGGCTGGATCGACAACGTGATCATGCGGGTCGGCGATGTTCTGCTGTCGATGCCCTTCATCCTGATCGCCATCCTGATCACCGCCATCGCCGGCGCCTCGCTGCCCACGGGGCTGAAGGACGTGCTGGCGGCGCCGATCCTGATCTTTGCCATCGCGGTGCCCTCCTGGGTGCAATACGCCCGCACGGTCCGCGCCTCGGCGATGGTGGAGGCGAAAAAGGAATACGTGCAGGCGGCCAAATTGATCCGGGTAAAATCCTGGCGCGTCATGCTGCACCACATCCTGCCCAATTGCCTGACGCCCATCATGGTGGCGGCAACGCTGAACTTTGGCCTCGCGATCCTGTCGGAGGCGACGTTGTCCTTCCTGGGCGTCGGGATGCCGCCGGATCAGCCCTCGCTCGGCACATTAATTCGGATCGGCAACCAGTATCTCTTTTCCGGCCTGTGGTGGATCGTTGTTTTCCCGTCGATCCAGCTTTGCCTGATCGTGCTGTCGGTCAACATGATCGGCGACTGGCTGCGCGACGCGCTCAACCCCAAACTGCGGTGATTCCAGTGACCAACAAGACAATTCAGAATGTGCGCCCGATGGGCGGCCCGGCCACCGACCTGCATATCGCGGATGGCGTTTTTGTCGCCGACGCATCCGCAAACGCCGAGGTGATCGACGGCGGCGGCCGCATCGTCATCCCCGGCCTGGTCGAGGCGCATACCCACCTGGACAAATCCCTGTTGGGCCTGCCGTGGTATCGCAACGAGGTCGGTCCCCGCCTGATCGACAAGATCGACAACGAGCGCGAGGTGAAGGTCTCGCTTGGCCTTGACCCTCGGGTGCAAAGCGAACGTCATGCCATCCTCGCCATGTCGCACGGCTGCACCCATATCCGCAGTCACGTGGACGTGGACACCCATCACGGGCTGGCGGGGATCGAGGGCGTCATGGCAACGCGCGAGAAGCTCGCCGGCATGGTCGACATCGAGATCGTGGCCTTTCCGCAGTCGGGCATGATGACCCGGCCCGGCACCGCCGAGCTGATGGATGCGGCGCTGAGCCTTGGCGCGGACCTGGTCGGCGGCATTGATCCCTGCGGGATGGAACATGACCCCAAGGGTCACCTCGATACCGTCTTCGCGCTGGCCGAGAAACACGGCAAGCCGGTGGATATCCACCTGCACGAACGCGATGCGCTGGGCTGGTTCTCGATGGAGGAAATCATCGACCGCACCATGGCGCTGGGAATGCAGGGCAAGGTCTCCATCTCCCATGCCTTCTGCCTGGGCGCGGTGGATCGCGGTTATGTCGCAGGGTTGCAGGAGAAACTGGCCGAGAACCGCATTCACATCCTCACGACGGCCCCCGCCTCCGCTCCGGTGCCGGCGGTCAAGGAGCTGAAGGCGCTTGGCATCCTGACCGGCGCGGGCTGTGACGGCATCCGCGACACCTGGGGGCCCTATGGCAATTCAGACATGCTGGAAAAGGCCATGCACATCGGGATGCGCAACAACCTGCGCCGCGATGACGAAGTGGAGCTGGCGCTGGACATCTGCACCTTCGGCGGCGCGGCGATCATGGGAGCCGAGGGCTACGGGCTGGACGCGGGCTGCCGTGCCGACTGCCTGCTGATCGAGGGCGACACCCTGGCCGAGGCCGTCGTCACCCATGCGCCGCGCAAACTGGTACTGAAGGGCGGTGAAGTCATCGCCCGCGACGGTGCCTGCGTGATCGAGGCCCCATGATGGAGGGGGCGAAGCCGGGCCGGACGCTTCTTTCGGCCCGTTGGGTCATAGGCCATCAGGGCGGGCGCCACGTGGTGCATGAAAACGGCGTGGTGGTGATCGAAGGGACCGGGGTGCTGCATGTCGGCACAGATTTCGACGGCGCGGTGGCGCGGCGGATCGACTACGGCGAAGCCGTGATCTCGCCGGGCTTCATCGACCTTGATGCGCTGTCGGATCTCGACACGACGATCCTGGGCTTCGACAACGGGCCGGCGTGGCAAAAGGGCCGCGTCTGGCCGGAGAGCTATGTCAATCGTGGCCCCTACGAGATGTACACGCCCGAGGAGCTGGCATTTCAGAAGCGCCATGCCTTTGCCCAGCTGATCCGCAACGGCATCACCACGGCGCTGCCCATCGCCTCCCTGTTCTACCGCGCATGGGGCGAGACCGTCGCGGAGTTCGAAGCCGCCGCCGCCGCGGCCGAAGACCTCGGGCTGCGGGTCTACCTCGGTCCCGCCTATCGCACCGGCGGACAGGTGACGGATGAGGCGGGCAATATCCGCGCCGTCTTTGACGAGGCGCGCGGGCTGGAAGGGCTGGCCGAGGCGGCCGATTTCGCCCGGCGCGTCGACGGCATCGCCGGGGGACGCATCCGCGCGATGTTTGCCCCCGACCGGATCGAAACCTGCACCGGGACGCTGCTGCAACGCACCGCCGAAATCGCCACCGAGATGGGCGCGCCGGTGCGCCTGCATTGCAGCCAGTCGCCGGTGGAACTGCATTTGGTGCGGGAACAGCACGGCTGCGCACCGATTGAGTGGTTGAGCCGCATCGGCGCGCTGCGCGACACCTGGCTGCTGCCGCATGGCACGCAGGCGACAGATGCCGAATTCGACCTGATCGCAGAGGCCCAGGCCACGCTGGTGCATTGCCCGCTGGTGGCCGCGCGTCATGGCGGGATGCTGAAGAGTTTTCCCAAGGCCCGCGCGCGCGGCATCAACATCGGGCTGGGCACCGACACCCATCCGGCCGACATGATCCTCAACATGCAGATCGGCATGATGACCGCGCGTCTGGCCGAAGGTGTCTCGGCGGTTCGTTCCGAAGACATGTTCGATGCGGCCACGCTGGGCGGTGCACAGGCGCTGGATCGGGCTGACCTCGGGCGCCTCTCCCCCGGTGCCAAGGCTGATATCGCGGTGATCGATCTGCGCCACTGCCTGCAAACGCCCGACCCGGTACAGACGTTGATGACCGCCGCCTCTGGCCGCGACATGCGCGATGTCTGGATCGACGGGCGGCAGGTGATGGCCGATGGCGTGATCCCCGGCGTCGACGCTGCGGCCGATGCCGCCCGCGCCCAGGCGCAATTCGACGGGCTGATCGCCAAATACCCGGACCGCACCGCCGGCCATCCGCCGGTCTGCGAAATCTTCACCCCCAGCTACAAGAGGGTCACGCCATGAGCGATGTCGTTCTCGACGTGCAGAACCTGCGCGTCGAATTTCCCACCCGCAAAGGCGTGCTGACCGCCGTCGATGACATTTCGCTGCAAATCCGACGTGGTGAAATCCTCGGCGTGGTCGGTGAATCCGGTGCCGGCAAGTCTATGACCGGCATGTCGATCCTCGGGCTTCTGGAACCGCCGGGACGGATCGCCGCCGGCACGATTCACCTTTCCGGCGACCGGATCGACAATCTCGATGACCGTGCCATGCAAGCCGTGCGCGGCCGTCGCATCGGCGCAATCTTCCAGGACCCTCTGACCTCGCTCAACCCGCTGTTCCGGGTCGGGGACCAGCTGGTCGAAACCATCCGCCTGCACAGCGACCTCGACAAGCCCCGCGCCCGCGAACGCGCCAGGGAACTGATGCGCGAGGTCGGCATCCCGGCGGTGGAAGAACGCATCGACAGCTACCCGCACCAGTTCTCCGGCGGGATGCGGCAGCGGATCGTGATTGCCCTCGCGCTCTGTGCCGAGCCGGAGCTGATCGTCGCGGACGAGCCGACCACCGCGCTCGATGTTTCGATCCAGGCGCAGATTACCGCCCTGCTGAAACGGCTGTGCCGGGAGCGGGGCACAGCGGTGATGCTGGTGACCCATGACATGGGCGTGATCGCCGAAACCGCCGACCGTGTGGCGGTGATGTATGCAGGCCGGCTGGCCGAGGTCGGAAGCGTCAATGACCTGGTACGCCGGCCACGCCACCCCTACACCACCGGGCTGATGGGCTCGATCCCCTCGCTGCGCAAGGATGTCGAGGAATTGCAGATGATCCCCGGCGCGATGCCGCGGCTGAACGCCATCCCGCAAGGCTGCGCCTTCAACCCGCGCTGCGCCCATGCCGGGCCGCGCTGCCGCGCCGAGGTGCCGCGCATCGCCAGCGGCGAGGCCTCCGGCGCCGCCTGCTGGCTGGCGCAGACCGGCACCGTAGACCAGGGAGAAGCTGCATGACCCTCCGCACCAACGCCATCCTTGAGGTCGACGCGCTGGAACGCCGCTTCGACGTCTCCGCCCCCTGGCTCAACCGCCTGATCGAGCGCAAGCCGCGCAAGACCCTGCGCGCCGTCGACGGCGTCGATTTCGTCATCCAGCGCGGCCAGACCCTTGCGCTGGTTGGCGAATCTGGCTGCGGCAAGAGCACCATCGCCAAGCTGGTGACCGGGCTTCACGCCCCTTCGGGGGGGAAGATCACTTTCAACGGTGACAGGGATCGGCTCCAGATGATCTTCCAGGATCCGTTTGCCAGCCTGAACCCGCGCTGGCGCGTCGCCCGGATCATCGCCGAGCCGCTGCGCACGCTGAAACCCGACACCCCCGAGGCCGAGGTTTCGGCCCGTGTGGATGAATTGTTGCGCACCGTGGGGCTGGCCCCCGCCGACGGGCTGAAATTCCCGCACGAATTCTCGGGCGGCCAGCGGCAGCGCATCTCCATCGCCCGCGCCCTGGCCGGCGAGCCGGAATTCCTGGTCTGTGACGAGCCGACCTCCGCCCTCGATGTCTCTGTTCAGGCGCAGGTGCTGAACCTGATGAAACGGCTGCAAAAGGAGATGGGCCTGACCTATCTTTTCATCAGCCACGACCTGAGTGTGGTGCGCCACATGGCCGACGTGATCGCGGTGATGTATCTGGGCCGTATCGTCGAGATCCAGCCAACCGCCGACTTGTTCGTCAACCCACTGCATCCCTATACCCGCCTGCTGCTTGACACGATCCCCGACCTTGAGGCCCCGCGCCGCGACCGCAGCCCGATGGGGGGCGAAGTCCCCTCCCCGGTGTCGCCCCCTTCGGGGTGCAGCTTTCACCCGCGCTGCCCGCTGGCGTTCGACCGCTGCAAATCAGAACGCCCGCAGCGCAGTCCCGATGTCCACAACCGTCGCGTTGCCTGTTTCGCGGCCGAAGAAGGAACCCCCGATGTACGATGAGACCTTCCTGCGCCGCGCCATCGCGATTTCGGCCCAGGCGCTCGACACCCCCGGAACGGAGCCGTTCGGCGCGGTCATCGTAAAGGACGGCAAGATCGTCGGCGAGGGCATCAACCGCTCGGTCATGCACCACGATCCCACCTCGCATGGCGAAACCGAAGCGATCCGCGATGCCTGCCGCAACCTTGAAACCGTCGATCTGCGCGGCTGTCAGCTGTATTCCAGCTGCGAACCCTGTGCCCTGTGCGTGGCGGCGATGAACATCGCCGGGATCACCGCGCTTTATTACGCCGCCGACATGGCGCAGGCCGGTGAGGCCATCGCCGATCTGCCCGAAGCCGCGCGTTTTCCCGTGGATGTCGATCGTCTGACCCATGAATGCGGGCGCGCAGTCGGGGAGCGCGCCATGCCCTCCGAACAGCATCTGGACGCGGAAGCCGCGAAGATCCTTCGGGATTGGGCCAGACACGCACGGTCGCAGGTCTGAGCATGCGCCTGCTCTACCTCAACCCGAATTCCACCGAGGCCATGACCGACAGCATGGTGGCGGTCGCCCGAGACACCGCGCCGGACGCCGACGTGCTGGGCTGGACCAATCACCTTGGCCCGCCCGCGATTCAGGGCCCGGAAGATGGCGCCGCCGCGATCAAGGGAATGCTGTCCCTCCTTCCGAAGGCGCGGGCCACGGGTGTGGACGCGATTGTCATCGGGTGTTTCGACGACACCGGTCTGGCCCGGATGCGGGCCGCGGCACATTGCCCGGTGATCGGCATCGGACAGGCCGCCATGTCGCTGGCGACGCTGCACAGCGACCGCTTCGGTATCGTCACGACCCTCGACATCTCCGTGCCGGTGATCGCGGCGAACGTGGACGCCTATGGCCATCGACAGGCCTGTTTCGGGGTCTTTGCCTCCGGGCTGCCGGTGCTGGAGGTCGAGCAAGGCGGACAAGCCGTCGAAGACCGGCTTGCGATTACCATTGCCACGGCGCGGTCCAGGGGGGCCGGTGCCGTCGTTCTTGGTTGCGCCGGCATGTCCCGCCTGCGCCAGCGGCTGTCGACGCGGACAGGATCGGTGCTGATCGACGGCGTTGTCGCCTCTGCCTTCATGGCCCGGGCCGTCGCCTGTGCCTGACCTCCGCCCGGAGAGGCACATAACCATCAGCGCGCACAGGCGCGCCCACGTGTCGTACTCTGAGAATATGGGGGTGTGGTGGTAGCGGAGGAGGGACTTGAACCCCCGACACGCGGATTATGATTCCGCTGCTCTAACCAACTGAGCTACTCCGCCAAACCGTGGCGCTAGTTAGGGCAGGCTCCGATGGAGGTCAAGCGGAAAAAGCCGGGTTTTCGCCGGCCCGCCGCTTGCCGTTCCGACGGCACTTGCCCATGATCGCGCGCCGGGACCGAAACGGAGAGGGAGCGCGGATGCTGGAAGACTTGCAGGCGATCGTCGGGGCAGAGCATGTTCTGACCGGGGCGGATGCCGCGCCCTATGGCCATGGCTGGGGCGATCCGGCCCATGCGACCGTGCCGCTGGCCGTTGTGCGCCCCGCCTCCACCGAAGAAGTGGCGGCCATCGTGCGGCTGGCGGGCGCGACCGGAACGGCGTTGATCCCCGTCGCCGGGCGCACCGGGCTGACCCGCGCGGGCCACGGAGAGGGCGCGCTGATCCTGTCGGTGGAACGGATGAACCGCATTCGCGAAATCCGGGCGGAGGGGCGCTCTGCCGTAGTGGAGGCCGGGGTGATCCTGGCCAATCTGCACAGCGCGGTCGAGGATCACGACCTGGTCTTTCCCCTGACTTTCGGGGCGCGCGGATCGGCGATGGTCGGCGGGGCGCTTGGCACCAATGCGGGCGGGTCCAACGTGCTGCGCTACGGCAATACCCGCGACCTGGTGCTGGGGATCGAGGCGGTCCTGCCCTCGGGCGCGGTGATGAATCTGATGTCCCCGCTGCACAAGGACAATTCCGGCTATGACCTGCGGCACCTGCTGATCGGGGCGGAGGGTACGCTGGGCGTGATCACCGCCGCCCATGTCAAGCTGTTCCCGAAGCCCGGCGCCTATGCTACCGCCATGGTCGCCATGGACGATCTGGACGATGCGCTGGCGCTGCTGAACACGCTACAGGCAGAGACGGGCGGCAGCGTGGAGGCTTGCGAATACATGCCCGGCACCTATGTGCAGGCCCACACCGCCCTGCCCCCCGGCCACCGCGCGCCCTTCGACCGGACCTGGCCGGTGAACATCCTGGTGGAGGTCGGCGCTCTGGCTCCGCGCGATTGCACCCCCGGCCCCGATGGCCGCATCCCGGTGCAGTCCCGGCTGGAGGAGGTGCTGGGCCGGATGCTGGAGGATGGCCGGATCTCCGACGCGGTGATCGCCAGTTCCGAGGCACAGCGCCGGGAGATGTGGGCCCGACGGGAGGCCGCCGCCGAAATCGCGGGTCAGCACAAGCTGCGGATTACCCTGGACGTGGCCGTGCCGCTGGACCGGGTGGCGGAATTCCTGCGCCGGGCGGATGCGCGTCTGGCACAGCTCGATCCCGCTGCGACGACATCGGTGGTGGCGCATCTGGGGGACGGCAACGTGCATTACACGATTTTCCCGCGTGACGCCGATCCCGTGCACAAGGAACATGTGATGGAGGAGATCGAGGGGATCGCGCTGGACCTGGGCGGCACCTTCTCGGCCGAACATGGCATCGGCACGGTCAAACTGGGCGCCATGACCCGGCGCAAGGATCCCGCCGCGCTGGCCGCCATGCGCGCGATCAAGGCCGCGCTGGACCCGGCGGGCATCATGAACCCAGGCAAGCTGATTCCCCCCGCCTAAGGCACCCCGTGGCGCCTTCCGCCTGCCCATCCTGCGGTGCAGGTCCGGGCACGAGACCGCCAGGCAGCCTAGCGCCGCAGCGCCTGCAACAGGGGCACGGACGGGTGGCCATCCGGCACCAGCCCGGCGCTGGATTGAAAGGCGCGGATGGCGCGGATGGAATTCGGCCCCAGCCGACCGTCCACCCCACCGGGATCGAACCCGCGCCGGGCCAGCAGGCGCTGGACCTCCTCCCGCTCCGCCCGTTTCAGGCGGTGGTCGCCTTCCGGCCATGAGCCTTTCAACGGGCCAGCCCCGGCGATGCGGTCCCCCAGGTGACCGACACCCAGCGCATAGGCATCGGAATTGTTGTACCGCTTGATCACGTCGAAGTTGCGGAAGGTCAGAAAGGCCACGCCCTGCGCTCCGGAGGGCAACAGCAGTTTTGCCGATCCGTGATCGCGCAGCCGCCCGCCATCGGCGGCGCGCAGGCCCAGCCGTTCCCATTCCGACGGCATCTTCTTGGGTCCATGCGCCAGCGCAAAGTTGAAATCGCGCGGCACGATGACCTCCACCCCCCAGGGCATGTTGGGGATCCAGCCGGCCTTGGCCAGGTATGCGGCGGTAGAGGCCAGCGCATCGGTCGGATCGTCGGACCAGATGTCCCGGCGGCCATCGCCGGTGAAATCGACGGCATAGGCCGCGTAGGAGGTCGGGATGAATTGCGTGTGGCCCATGGCCCCGGCCCAGCTGCCGGTCATGTCCTCGGGCCGGACATCGCCATTTTGCAGGATCTTCAGCGCCGCGATCAGCTGCTTCTCGAAGAAGGCACCGCGCCGGCCGTCATGGGCCAGCGTCGCCAGCGCGGAGATCAGCGGAGTGTTGCCCCGGTTGGCGCCGTAATTGCTTTCCATGCCCCAGACGGCGGCCACGTAATGGCCGGGCACGTCGTAGCGCGCGGCAATCGCATTCAGGCGGCCGGCCTGTTCGGCGGCGGCGGCACGGCCGTTGCGGACGCGGCTGTCGGACACCGCGCGCGACAGGTAATCGCCGGTGGAGGTGGTGAATTCCGATTGGTTGCCGTCGCGTTTCACGACCTGCGGCAGGTATTCGACGCCGGCAAAGGCCCGGTCGAACACCGCGCCGGAGACCCCCGCCGAAAGCGCGCGCCCCCGGAACCCGGCGATCCAGCGGTTGAAATCGGCTTGCAGCGCGGCAGGCACGGCCTGTGGCGCAGGGGCGGCGGCGGCGGCGGCGCGGCGTGGGGCCTCCGCCAGGTTGGCGGGGCGCAGACGGGGGCGCAGGCTGCGGCGCACCAGGGTGACGGGGGCGTGGGCCTCCGATTCGCGGGCGGTCACGGCGATCACGTTCGACAACTCGTCGGTGGCATTGCCGCGCGGCAGGGCGGGCGCACGGGGGTTGGCATTGCGCGTCACTTCGATGGCCCGCAGCGCTGCGCGGGCCACCTCCCCCGCATCGGCGGAGGCCGGGGCGCCGGGCGTGGGCGGGGCCACATCCACCGGACGCGCCGCCGCGACGCGGGTCGCCATGGAGGTGATGCTGGCCGGTCGGACCTGGGGCCGCAGAGACCGGCCGGGCGCATCGGCGCGCACGGCCTCTGCCACCGCCAGTTGCAACCCGCAAAGAAGGACCAGACCCGGAAGGCCCGCGTGGATACGTGTCATGGTGACCGCCCTGACTGCTCTGTTTTCGCTGCCCGTTTGCCGGACTTGTGACAACAGCATATAGCCTTGGCGCCGATTTCGAAAGATAGCGCCGCGGCAGGCGCGCAGGATTCCGCGCGGCGCTCAGTGGCGCTGGCGTTTCACCTTGCGCTTGATCTTGTCGGATTTGCGTTTGGCCTTCACCAATTTGCGGCGCGGACTGTCGCCGCGTCCGCGCGGGCCGCCTCGTCCGCCGCGCCCGCCCCGTCCGCCGGTACCGCCGGGCATCTGCTGGCCGTCAAGCTCCAGCAGCTCCAGCTCCAGCCCGCCGGTCACGGGCACGGCGGCTGCCAGCTTGACACGCACGCGTTGACCGGGCGCGATTTCCACCCCGGTTTCACTGCCCATCAGGGTGCCGGCATCGCGGTCGAAATGGAAATATTCCGCCCCCAGAGACCGCATCGGGATCAACCCGTCGGCGCCCGTCTCGTCCAGCCGCACAAAGGCGCCAAACCGGGCAATACCGCTGATCCTGCCCGTGAATTCACTGCCAACCCGCTCTGCCAGATAGGCCGAGAGATAGCGATCCGTAGTGTCACGCTCCGCCGTCATCGACCGCCGCTCCGTCTCGGAGATATGGGCACCGGTGGCATCCAGCGTCTCGATCTCCTGCGGGGTCAGCCCGTCCTCCCCCCATCCATGGGCGCGGACCAGCCCACGATGCACCACCAGGTCGGAATAGCGCCGGATCGGCGAGGTGAAATGCGCATAATGCTTCAGCGCCAGGCCAAAGTGGCCGAAATTCACCGGGGCGTAATAGGCCTGCGTCATGCTGCGCAGGGTGGACATGTTGATGAGTTCCGCGAAATCGGTGCCGGCAGCCTGATCCAGCAGCTGGTTCAAATGGCGGGTCAGCACCACCTGCCCCTTGGCCAGGGCAAAGCCCGACGCCTGGGCCGTTTCCCGCAGGCTTTCCAGTTTTTCCACCGGCGGCTCCTCATGCACGCGGAACAGCAAGGGCACCTTCCTGGCGATCAGCGTCTCCGCCGTGGCGACGTTGGAGAGAACCATGAATTCCTCGATCATGCGGTGCGCATCGAGACGATCCTTGAACCGGACCGAGGTGACTTCGCCCTCCTCCGACAATTCGATCCGGCGTTCGGGCAGGTCCAGATCCAGCGGCTGCCGAGCTTCGCGCGCGCGCACCAACGCGGCGTAGGCGGCATAGAGCGGCTCCAGAACCTCTTCCATCAGCGGGGCGGTGCGGTCATTGGGCGCGCCGTCCATGGCCGCCTGCACCTCCTCGTAATGCAGCGAGGCGGCAGAACGCATGATGCCGCGGTGGAAGGCATGATCGATCTTGTTGCCATCCGCATCCAGCCGCATCCGCAGCGCGATACAGGCGCGCGGCACCCCCTCGTGGAGGGAGCACAGATCGCCCGACAGCCGGTCGGGCAGCATCGGCACCACGCGGTCGGGGAAGTAGGTGGAATTGCCGCGCCGCCGGGCCTCCCGGTCCAACGCGGTGCCGGGGCGCACGTAATGGGCCACATCGGCGATCGCCACCCACAGCACATGGCCGCCGGGATTTTTCGGGTCGTCGTCGGCCTGGGCATAGCAGGCGTCGTCATGGTCGCGGGCATCGGCCGGGTCGATGGTGACCAACGGCAGATGGCGCAGATCCTCGCGCCCCTTCAGCCCGGCGGGTTTCATCGCGTCGGCCTCCGCGACGACATCATCGGGGAAGGCGTCGGGAATGCCGTGCTGGTGAATGGCGATCAGCGATACGGCGCGCGGTGCCGAGGGATCGCCCAGCCGCGCCACAATGCGGGCGCGGGGCAGGCCCATGCGGGATTTCGGGCCGCTCTGCTCGGCCTCGACCAATTCGCCATCGCGGGCGCCGTGGGTGGCGCCGTCGGGCACCAGCCATTCGCGGTCCGACCCCTTGTCGATGGGCATGATGCGCCCGCCCTCCGCCCCCTGGCGGTAGACGCCCAGGATGCGCTGCGGATTGTGTCCGATCTTGCGGATCAGGCGGGCCTCATAGGCATGCGCGCCCTCGATCAGGGTCAACCGGGCCAGGATACGGTCCCCCGCGCCCAGGGCCGGGTCAGAACTGCGGGCGATGATGTGCACGGCAGGTTCCGGCCCCTCCCCCGCCCATTCCAGCGGCCGGGCGGTCAGGTCGCCATCGGGGCCGGGTTCGGCCACCTGCAACACGCTGACGGGCGGCAGGCGATCCGGATCGCGGTAGGTCTTCTTGCGCTTTTCCAGGTGGCCTTCGTCCTCCAGCTCCTTCAGCAGGCGCTTCAGATCGATGCGCGCGGCGCCCTTGATCCCGAAGGCCTTGGCGATGTCACGCTTGGCCGTCTGGGTGGGGTTGTCGGAGATCCATTGCAGGATATCGGATTTTGAAGGCAGATCTGTCATGAGCGAGGCCTATCACGGGTGCAACGGGGCGTCATGAAGGAAATGGGGGCGGCGCCGGCGCTGTCCACCCCCGTCAGGCCGTTCAAACGCCACAGCCCCCCGCGCCGCGAACCACGGTCCTGCGCCTCCCCTGGCATCAGAGCGCGGCGGCAGCGCCCCGGACCTGGATGTCAGGCAAAGTAATCGGCGAGGATCCGGCCGTAGATCGCCTTGAGCTGGGTGATCTGGTCGACGACGACATGTTCATCCACCTGGTGCATCGTCTGACCGACCAGCCCGAATTCAACCACCGGGCAGTGATCCTTGACGAACCGCGCATCCGATGTCCCGCCAGAGGTGCTGGCCACCGGGGTCACACCGGTTTCCGCCGCCACCGCCCTCGCGACCAGCTCGGAGAATGCTCCGGGCGGGGTCAGGAAGGCCTCGCCGCTGACCTTGATCTCCACGTCGATGGGCAGGTCGAACAGACGGCTGACCTCCTGCGCCTCGCGTTGCAGCCAGCGGGTCAGGCTGTCGCCGGAATGGGTGTCGTTGAACCGGATGTTGACCGTGGCACGGCAGGCGGCGGGGATCACGTTGGTGGCCGGGTTGCCGGTGTCGATGGTGACGACGGCCAGGGTGGAGGGGTCGAAATGATCGGTGCCCGTGTCCAGCTCGTGCCCGGAAAGGCGATCCATCAGACGCACCAGCGCGGGGATCGGATTGTTCGCGCGGTGGGGATAGGCGGAATGGCCCTGCACGCCGTTGGCGGTGAACTTCGCGGTGAGAGAGCCGCGCCGCCCGATCTTCATCATCTCGCCCATCACCTCGGGGCAGGTGGGCTCTCCGACCAGGCAATGGGTCATCGCCTCGCCGGTGCTGTCCATCCAGTCCAGCAGGGCGCGGGTGCCATCGGTGGCGTCCGCTTCCTCGTCGCCAGTGATGGCCAGCACGACGGCCCCATCGGGCGGTGTCCGGGTGACGAAATCCACGGCGGCGGCGGCAAAGGCCGCGACGCCGGATTTCATGTCCGTCGCGCCGCGTCCCCACAGCTTCCCATCCCGGATTTCGGCGCCAAAGGGATCGACGGACCAGGCCGCCGTATCGCCCACCGGGACCACGTCGGTATGCCCGTTGAAGCCCAGGGTGCGGGCATGTCCCTTGTCGCCCCAGCGGGCGAACAGGTTGGAGATCCCGCCCCGATCGGCCCTGTGACAGGTGAAGCCAGCGCCGGTCAGCATCTCTTCCAGCAGGCGCAGGGCGCCGCCCTCCTCCGGCGTGACAGAGGGGCAGCGGACAAGGCGGGCGGTCAGGTCAACGGGATCAAGCGGCTGGGACATCTGGTTCTCCTACTGGCGCGCGGGATGACAGACCGTGAGGGCCCGGCCATCCGGCTGACCTGCAATAGACCCAATCGCGGCAAAGGGAAACCACGGGCGCGGCGGCACGGCGGCCCCTATTTCACGGCGACCGGTCCCCCAGAAAAGCGAAACGGCGCGACACCGGGGGTGTGACGCCGTCGTATCTGCATTGCCCGATGTCGCACGCCAGACCCTGCCCCCTGGCATCCAAGGCCGCGTGACAGATGCGCCTCGTCACCGGGGCGCACGCCCCGCTGGTCGGGTCACTGAACCGCAGGCGGGGCGGTGGGCGTCGGCGCGCCGGCGTTCTGCCACCGCTGTTTTTCTTTCTGGCCGTCCAGCGCCTGGCGCTTGTAGGCGGGATAATACCGATCGACGCGGAACAGCCGGATCTTGGTGAACCGCGACTTGCGACGGCGGAAATCCTCGTCCTCTTCGGTCAGGACGGGGCGGATGTCCGGGTTGATGCCGCGCCGGCCGGCATGGGCGACCAGCGCCGCATCCGATGCGGCCACGCCCCGATTGTCCAGCGCCGCCGGGTTGCCGCCCAACGCCGCGACCGCGTCGGCCTCCGGTGTCAGGTCGGTACGGTTGCCCTGTCCCGGCGTCGGCGCCGGCAGTTCCGCATAGGAGGGCGGTGCCTCCAGCGCCTTGTTGGGCAGGATGGCGAATTCCTCCGGCCCGCCGCCGGGATTGTGGAAGCTGCGCAGGGAAATATCCCGCTCCCGCTCTCCGCAGGCTGCGAGTCCCAGTATGGCAACAATGATCAAGCCGCGTGCCAGCGCCATGGCCACCCTCCTTTATTGTCAGCCGTTCTAGACGATCACCACGGCAACGTCACGCGTCTTTCTCCGCCGGAAGAAAGACCAGCATCAACACCCCGACAAAGATCGACACATCCGCGACGTTGAAAGCGAATGGATTGTCGATGCCGCAACAGCTCATGTTGATGAAATCTGCCACGGCGCCGTACAGCAGCCGGTCCACGACGTTGCCCAGCGCCCCGCCGATCACCAGCCCGGCGGCAATCAGACCGATGCGACGCGGGCGTTCGCGCCAGACCCACCAGATCACGCCCGCGCAGATCAGCGCGGCAATGCCGATCAGAATCCAGCGCGTCCAGGGCGTGCCCCCTGCAAAGAGACCGAAGTTGATCCCCTCGTTCCAGGCCATGCGAAAGGTCAGCAAGGGTGGCAACACGTCGATCTGCCCCAGCTGCCGCAGGTTCATCATGTGCACGACGATGTATTTCGTCGCCTGATCCAGCAGGAAGACCCAGAAGCCCGTCCAGAATACCGTTCGCATCGCGCCCCTCTCAGTGCCGGAAGTGGCGCATGCCGGTCAGGACCATGGCCAGACCGGCCTCGTCCGCCGCCGCGATCACCTCGTCGTCGCGCATCGACCCGCCGGGCTGGATCACAGCCGTGGCGCCGGCCTCTGCCGCAGCCAGCAGACCGTCCGCAAAGGGGAAGAACGCGTCGGATGCCACCACGGACCCCTTGGCCGGTGTCTCGGGCAGGCCGCATTCCTCTGCCATGCGCCGCGCCTTCAGCGCCGCGATGGTCGAACTGTCCACGCGGCTCATCTGCCCGGCGCCCACGCCGACGGTCGCGCCATCGCGAACATAGACGATGGCGTTGGACTTCACATGTTTCGCCACCGTCCAGGCAAAGCGCATGTCGGCCAGCTCTGCCTCGGTCGGGGCGCGCTTCGTCACGACCTTCAGGTCAGCGGGCAGCACCCGGCCATTGTCGCGGTCCTGCACCAGCATCCCGCCCGAAACCTGACGGATCGCCAGCCCGGCGGCAGCCGGATCGGCCAGCCCGTCGGTCAGCAACAGGCGCAGGTTCTTCTTCTTCGCCAGGATCTCCCGCGCGGCCTCATCGGCGCCGGGGGCGATGATCACCTCGGTGAAGATGCCGGCGATCTCTTCGGCGGTGGCGGCGTCCAGCGGCTGGTTCAGCGCGATGATCCCGCCAAAGGCCGAGGTGCGATCGCAATCGAAGGCGCGGCCATAGGCCTGTTTCAGCGTCTCGCCCCGTGCCACGCCGCTGGGGTTGGCGTGCTTGATGATGGCGCAGGCGGGGCCGTCCTCGGCGCGGAACTCGCTGACCAGCTCAAAAGCGGCGTCGGTGTCGTTGATGTTGTTGTAGCTCAGTTCCTTGCCCTGCACCTGGCGGGCGGTGGCCACGCCGGGCCGGGCGGAGCCGTCGGTATAGAAGGCCGCCGCCTGATGCGGGTTCTCGCCGTAACGCAGGGTCTGCGCCAGCGCCCCGGCAAAGCTGCGGCGGCGCGGTGTCGGCTCGCCGATGGCCCCGGCCATCCAGGCGGACACCGCCGAATCATAGGCCGCCGTGCGGGAATAGGCGGTCAGCGCCAGCCGCTGGCGGAAGGCATAGGTGGTCTGACCGTCATGGGCCTCCAGCTCGGCCAGCAGGGCGTCGTAATCCTGCACGTCGGTGACCACGTTGACAAAGGCGTGGTTCTTGGACGCCGCCCGGATCATCGCCGGGCCGCCGATATCGATATTCTCGATGCAGGTGCCGTAATCGGCGCCCTTGGCCACCGTTTCCTCGAACGGGTAGAGGTTCACCACCAGCAGATCGATCGGCGCGATCCCGTGATCGGTCATCGCCTGGACATGCGCCGCGTTGTCGCGCAGCGCCAGCAGCCCGCCGTGCACGGCCGGGTGCAGGGTCTTGACCCGGCCATCCATCATCTCGGGAAAGTCGGTGACATCGGCGACGTCGCGCACCGCCAGCCCGGCGTCGCGCAGCGTCGCGGCGCTACCGCCGGTGGACAGCAGCTCCACCCCCCTGTCCGTCAGGGCGCGGGCCAGTTCGACCAACCCGGTCTTGTCCGAGACGGAGATCAGGGCGCGGCGAAGCGGGGACAATCCGGGGGCGGTGGCGGCAGTCGTCTGGTCGGGCATCGGGTCGGAAATCCAGGGTTGTTGCATCACATCGGTCAGGGGGCCGCCGCAATGGAGGCCACCGGGGTCGCGGCGCGGAACGGTCCGGGCGGGGTCACCCCGCCGTCGGGAAGTCGTCGTCACGCTTCAGATCCCGGATGGAGATGGGAGTATCCTGTGCCTTGGCGAAAGACCAGCGGATGCGCGAGGCATATTCCATCACCTTCCCCGAAAGGACGATCTGGCGGCTGGCGCGCGGCTTCAGCCGGTTGCGTTCCAGGTAGACCGAGGGTTCCAGCGACATCTCGAACTTGCCGTCATGGCGGAACACCCACAATTCGCCGCTTTTCAGAGCCAGCGAAATCGCGGTGCCGCCCAGGTCGACATGGGCCTCCACCTCCGGGTGCAGGTGGAAGCGCAGAGCAAAGGCCAGCCCCTGCATGTGCACCCGGTCCATGCGCCGGTCAAAGATCCGCTTGTCGTTGTCGTCCAGCGCCAGCAGCATGTCCTCGCCCGCCATGCCGCGCCCGTCAAAGGTCAGCTCCAGGGTGCGCGCATGGGTCAGCCCATAGGCCGAGGAATAGCCGTCATGCCCGCCCTGAAACCGCACGCCGTCGCTGGCGTGGCTCATGCGGATCGGCACCTTCTTCGGTGCGTCAGACAGGTATTCGATGGCGCCGTTGCCTTCAGTCCGGCCCAGCCGACCCGACGAAAACCCCTCAAGGCACAGGGTCGAATGGCTGGGCGTGGCCCGCCCGGCGCGGCGCCATTCGCGGCCAAAGCTGACGCCCGACCCGCAGTTCACGATCATCGGACGCCGACCCGAGGTCAGTTCGAACGCCAGCGTGCTGGCATGGGCATTGGCGCTGGCGCGGCCTTCGGGCGGGGGGCTGGCATCGACGATGACGCTGGTACGTCCCGCACCCAGCCGGGCATAGCCCATGGACAGCCCGTCTGGTTGCGAATGGGTGATGCCGCTGGCCGCAAGGGCATGGTCCAGCCGCCCTTCCAGCCCACGCCCGCCGCCGTGGAACCGCGCCAGCGATCCGTCGGCATGGCGCAGGGTGCGCAGGGTGGGGGCAATGCGGCGAATGGCGGCCATGTGTTCGGGGCCGGGGTCGCGATCCACCTCGGACAGCGCGGCGGCGGCCCAGGTCAACAGGGTGAAGACTTCCAGCAGCTCCTCGGGGTTGCGGGTGGGCAGACCGCCCTGCCCGTCCACCTGCGCGGCGCATTCGCGCTCCAGCGCGGCCAGGGCGGGATCGACATGTTCCTCCATCCCCTGAAGCGCCAATCCGGCGTAGATCAGCCCGGTCAGCGCCTCGAATCGCGGCAATCCGGGAGTGGCCCCCTTCCACCGGCGCGACAGGAAGATCGTCTGCCGCCCCAGGCTGACGTAGAACGCATCCGACGCCGCCCGGTCCTGCCCGCGCAGCAGGAACAGCGCATGGTTGATCCAGCGGATCAACCGCCGCCCCGCCAGGTCCGGCACCCAGCCCGGCCCGCGCCCCCGGCCATAGCGGGCGACCCAGGCGGCCAGCCAATCCTGCGCCACCCGCCGGGTGCGGCCATCGCCCACGGCGGCCAGGTCGTCCAGCCAGGCAAAGCCATGCAGTTCCGCCAGGAAATCCCGATCCGGCGCGTCAAGATCCCAGATCGTCGTGTCGGGGGCGCTGACCAGCGTGCCGGCGAACAGGAAGTTCCCCGCCAGCAATTGCCGCCCGCGGGCATAGCTGCCCACGGTGCGCGGCTCCGGCTGAGAGGTAAAGCCCGTCGCAGGCCGGCCTCGGGTGGAAAGCCAAGCGTGAAAACGATTCAGGAACCGGGCGCGGCGCGTGGCCAGTGGCTCGGAATGGGACATGGGGGCCTGCCTCTCACGCTCTTGCGGCGTCTGGGCCTACTCTACCCAAACGGACGAACGAAGTCATGGCCCTTGTTGCCCTGCGCGCATTGCCTGTGATGTCGCGCCCCGGCCCGAGGCGCCGCGCGGTCAGTCGCGGCGCAGGCAGGCGATGTAGAATCCATCCATGCCACCGATCTCGGACCACAGGTCGGGGGTCAGGCGCAGGCCGCCCTCTTCGGTGGTCCAGGTGGCGTCGATCCCCGGCAGATCGGTCAACGCCCGCGGATCGGCGCGCCAGCCGGGATGGGCGCCCAGCGCTTCCTCTACCTGGCATTCGCCCTCGTCGGGGATCAGGGAACAGGTGCAATAGACCAGCCGCCCGCCGGGTTTGACCAGCGTCATGGCATGGGCGAGCATGCGTGCCTGAAGGGCGATCAGATCGCCGATCTCCGCCCCGTCGCGGGCATGGGGCAGATCGGGGTGGCGCCGGATCGTGCCAGTGGCGGAACAGGGCGCGTCCAGCAGGACAGCATCGAACTGTCCCTCCTGGTCCAGCGCATCGCCAGCGATCACCTGCGCGTCCAACCCGGTGCGGCGCAGATTGTCCCGCAGCCGGTTCAGCCGCCGGTCGGAGACATCGACCGCCGTGACCTGCGTTCCGGCGGCGGCCAGTTGCAGCGTCTTGCCCCCAGGCGCGGCGCAAAGATCCAGCACCGCCTCCCCCGAGCGGGGGGCAAGGGCACGGGCGGCGATGGCGGCGGCGGCGTCCTGTACCCACCATTCGCCCGTCTCGAATCCCGGAAGGGCCGAGACCTGCCCCCCCTCGGCCAGCCGCAGGCTGCCGGTGGGCAAGAGACTGGCCCCCAGCCGCGTCGCCAGATCGGCCAGCGCGGCGGGATCGGCCGTTGCCGCGGTCAGGTCCAGCGGGGCACCGGCGGCATGGGCGGCCTCGAACGCGGTGACGCGGGCCTCGCCCCAGGCCTCTGCCAGGGGCAGGCGCAGCCAGTCGGGCAGCGCCGGCGCGGAGAGGTTGGGCCAGCGCGCCGGCCCCTGTTCGGAGACGCGGCGCAATACGGCATTCACCATCCCCTTGGCATGGGCCCCGCGCGGCTGCCGTTCGGCCAGGCGCACCGATTCGTTGACAACCCCGTGGGCCGCCGCCCCGGTACACAGCTCAAACGTGCCCAGCCGCAGCACGTTGCGGATCGGCAGATCCGGCGGGTGGCGCAGGAAGGGCGACAGTACAGCGTCGCAATTGGGCAGGAACCGCAACACCCCGGCGGCCAGGCGCAGGGCGCGGGCGCGGTCCTCGGGGGTCATGGCGCGCATCCAGGGGGCTTCGCGCTGGTCGGTCAGCACGCGCGCCTCCTCTCCCAGCACACCGGCGAGAAGGCGCAGCGCGCCCTCGCGGGCAGACAGGATACGCGGCGCGCGCGGCGGCGCCCCGGCCCCGGCGGGTTTGCGGGGATCGGGCTTGCGGGACGCTTGCTTGCGCGGGGGACGGCGCTCTGACATCGGGAACTCCTTGCGGCGGCACCGCAGGGGCATATATCAAGCACAGGCCCAAGGGAACACTGCCCATGACCCACACCACCGACGACCAGATCGACCCGACACTGCCTCCTGCCGCGCAACGCGCGCTGGCCGAGGCCGCGGAGCGGCGCCGCAAGGCGGATGCCGAGATGGAGGCCCTTGCCCCCGAGCTGGGTGGCCGCGACGGGCCCGAACCCATCCGCTTTGGCGATTGGGAGAAGAAGGGCATCGCGGTCGATTTCTGAACCGGGGTCGACAGGGGACGGCGCATCCGCCCCGGGCGCCATGCCCGGATCCCGGCAGGCAGGGGGCGCGGCTTGATCCGTCCAGCCCCTGCCCCGGACCTTATGCCGGTTTGTGACCGAGCAGGGGGCTCTGCCCCCTCTTGAGCGCGCCGCGCTCAATTCACCCCTGCGGTATTTCGGCCCGAAGGGGGGGGCGCCGGCGCGGGCGCCCTTTCGGACGTCATCAGACCGGCAGAACCGACCCGCGCTCAGAGGCCGAGCACGTCCAGCATGTCGTAGTCGCCCGGCGCGCGCCCCTGCCCCCAAAGCGCGGCCTTCAGCGCGCCCTTGGCAAAGACTGTGCGGTCTTCGGCGACGTGGCGCAGGACGATGCGTTCGCTTTCCGAGGCGAAGATCACGTCGTGTTCCCCCACGATCCCGCCCGCACGCACTGCGGCAAAGCCGATATGTCCAGGTTCGCGCGCCCCGGTGATACCGTCGCGGCCCCGGTCGGCGACCGCGTCCAGATCGACGCCGCGCCCGTCGGCGGCCGCCTCGCCCAGCATCAGCGCGGTACCGGAAGGGGCGTCGACCTTGCGGTTGTGGTGATATTCCACCACCTCGATGTCAAAATCCTCGTCCAGCGCGGCGGCGACGCGTCTTGTCAGCTGGGTCAGCAGGTTGACCCCCAGGCTCATGTTGCCGGCGCGGATGATGACAGTGCGCCGGGCAGCCGTTGCGATGCGGTCCAGATCGGCTTGCGCCAGCCCTGTGGTGCCGATCACATGCACCACGCCCGCCTGCGCGGCCAGATCGGCCAGCGCCACCGTTGCGGCGGGGGCGGTGAAGTCGATCACCGCCTGCGCCCCGGCCAGCGCCTGCGCCGGATCGTCGGTCACCGTGACCCCCAGCGCCGCGCCGCCCATGGCCTGCCCGATGTCGCATCCGATCCAGTCGTGGCCAGGCCGTTCCACGACACCGGCCAGCTGCACGGTATCGGCCTCGGTCACGGCACGGATCAGCATCTGGCCCATGCGTCCCGATGCGCCCGTCACCACGATCCCCGGTTTGTCGCTCATCTCAGGCTCCCTTTTCTGCGCGGGTCTGCTTAGCGTCATGGCGCCGTCTTGGCAAAGCCTGCTTGGCAAACGGGGCTGCGGAGACTAGATGCGGGACATGATCAGAAGGCGCGATACATGAGCAGGAACAGGTTCAGCGAGGGGTCCGGCCCCTCTCAGCGGCAGCTGCGCGTTGGCGAGACGATTCGCCGGGCGCTGTCGCAGGTTCTGGCGCGGGGCGACATTCACGACCCCGACCTGAACCGGTTTTCCATCACCGTCGGCGAGGTCCGCACCAGCCCGGACCTGAAGATCGCCACCGCCTATGTCGTTCCCCTGGGCGGCACTGGCGGCGACGAGCTGATCGCCCTGCTGGCCCGCAACAAGGGCGAGCTGCGCCGCCAGATCGGCAAGCAGATGGCGCTGAAGTTCACCCCCGACCTGCGGTTCCGCCTCGACGAGACTTTCGACCGGCTGGACGAAACCCGGCGCCTGTTCTCGCAGGACGATGTCCAGCGCGACCTGGAGGGCGACGCGGAGGAGGACGCGGAATGAGAGGGCTGGGCCGCCTGTCTGCCCTGCTGGCCCTTGCCGCCTGGCCTGCCGCTTCGGCCGGGATGGCCGCCGGTGCCACCGAAGGCCCGGTCGCCTGTTCTGAAATCGCCCATGCCGACAACCGCTATACCGTCTGCGAAGTCGATCCCGCCCGCGACGACCTGCGGCTGTTTCTCTATGACGACGCCGGCGCGCCCTACGGCGAGTTCTCCGCGATCGAGACGGCATTGGCGGCGCAGGGCAAGCATCTGGCCTTTGCGATGAACGCCGGGATGTATCACGAGGACCGCGCCCCCGTCGGCTATTATCGCCAGAACGGCCGGGAGGAGATGCGCCTGATCACCAATGCCGGGCCGGGCAATTTCGGCCTGCTGCCCAATGGCCTGCTGTGCCTGACCGACACGACGGCGCATGTGATCGAGACGATGCGCTATGATACCGGCGACCGCCCCGAATGTCGCGACGCCACGCAATCCGGTCCCATGCTGGTGATCGACGGTAAATTGCACCCCCGGTTCATGCCCGACAGCACGTCGCGCTATATCCGCAACGGGGTCGGCACCAGTGACACCGGCGACCGCGTCGTCTTCGTCATCTCCCGCAACGCCGTGACGTTCCACGATTTCGCCAGCTTTTTCCGTGACCGGCTGGGCCTGAACCAGGCGCTGTATCTGGATGGCAATGTCTCCCGGCTGCATGCGCCGGGGATCGGGCGGTCCGATCTGGGCCGTCGGATGGGGCCCGTGGTGGGCGTGGTGGCCCCCGCGACGCCCTGATCACGGGCCTGCGGGCATTGACGGGCCGGGCCGCTTTGGCTAACCGCCGGGGCTTGTTGAACGGAGGGCCGCATGGCACGCAAACGCAAGGGTCGCGATATCTCGGGCTGGCTGGTGATCGACAAGCCGGCGGGGCTGACGTCGAACGCCGTGGTGAACAAGGTCCGCTGGGCCATGCAGGCGAAGAAGGCGGGCCATGCCGGCACCCTCGACCCGGAGGCGACCGGCGTCCTGGCCGTCGCCTTGGGCGAGGCGACGAAGACCGTGCCCTACGTGACCGACGCGCTGAAGGCCTATGAATTCACCGTGCGGTTGGGACAGGCCACCAACACCGATGACGCCGAAGGCGAGGTGATCGCCGAAAGCGATCTGCGCCCCGACGAGGCGGCGATCAAGGAGGCGCTGAACCCCTTTGTCGGGGACATCATGCAGGTGCCACCGAAATATTCCGCCGTGAAGATCGACGGCCAGCGCGCCTACAAGCTGGCCCGCGACGGCGAAGAGGTCGAGATCGCCGCCCGTCCGCTCTGGGTGGAAAGCCTGGTGCTGCTGGACCGTCCCGACCCGGATCACGTCGTGCTGGAACTGGTCTGCGGCAAGGGCGGTTATGTCCGCGCCATCGCGCGTGACCTGGGCGCCGCCCTGGGCTGCCACGGACATGTGCGCCAGCTGCGCCGGGTCTGGTCGGGCCCGTTCGAGGCGTCCGATGGACTGTCCATGCAGCAGGTGGAGGAGATGGCCGGTACCGAGGGTCTGGATGCGCATCTGCTGCCGTTGGAAACCGGGCTGGCCGAGCTGCCCCGCGTCACCACCACCGCCGAGGGCGCCAACCGCCTGCGCCACGGCAACCCCGGCATGGTCATGGGCCAAGACGTCGAATATGGCGACGAATGCTGGGCCGAATACGATGGTGCGCCGGTCGCCGTCGGCATCTTCAAGGCCGGAGAGCTACACCCCGGCCGGGTCTTCAACCTCTGATTTCGCAATGACCGGTCTGGTCCGACGCCAGCACAATCACGCGGGCATGACGTCCGAGGCGCTCTATTCTCCTTGCGGCCGCTATCGCTATGCGTTGACGCGGGAATGGGGGGAGGGGCCGCGACTTCTTTATGTCATGCTGAACCCCTCCAAGGCGACAGAAGTGGCAAATGATCCCACGGTCGAACGCTGCGAGCGCCGCGCCCGCGCGCTGGGGTTCGGGGCGTTCCGCGTCAGCAACATCTTTGCCTGGCGGGAGACCGATCCCCGTGCCCTGCGCCGCGCCGCCGACCCCGAGGGGCCGCAGAATGATGCCGTGCTGCGCAGCAGTGCCCGCGACTGGCTGCGCGGGCCGGATGACATGCTGCTGTGCGGCTGGGGCGTGCATGGCGCCCACCGCGACCGGGGACCGGCGGTGACACGGCTGTTGTGCCGGGCCGGGCGCCCGTTGCACTGCCTGGGCCTGTCCAAGGCCGGGCACCCGCGCCATCCGCTCTATATCGCCTATGCCCAGCAGCCGGTTGTCTGGAATGTCCCGCCGGCGGTGGCAACCACGGGTTAACCAACGTGACCGATAGGCTTTGACCCGTTGGCCCCCGACAAGCCAGAACAGGAGTGTTTGCGAGGGGTGGGTTGATGTTTCTTCTGGCCGGGTTGATGGGTATGCTGATGGTGGGCGCGTCCTCCATTCTGATCGCCGACGAGGCGGAGGATGAGGGCGATCACGACATTGCCACCGAGGATCCGCCGCCCGACCTGGCCAGCCATGGTGACCTGCTTGCCAGCCTGATCCCCGATGACCCGGCTGCCGACAGCAAACCGGGCGGCGCCGATACCACGCCCGATGACAGGCGCGACCCGCCAGGGGCGGCCGGGGCGACGGAGGATCCCCGCGATTGGCTGGCAGAGGATAGCGCCACCCTTGCGACCAAGGCGTCCGAAGCCTCGGACTTAGCCGCCACGGCGCAGGAGCCCGCCCCAGCCCCACCGGGCCAGGACATCCCCCCGCCGGACCAGGCCGGCTCTGCGCCGGAAACCCAGTCGCAACCACAAGCCCGGTCAGAAGCGCAAGCCGCGTCGCTATCAGGAGTGCAAGCCCCGTTGCAGGCGCAGTCCGCCCACGGCACCCTGATCACCGAGGAGGACGACCTGGATGCCGTCACCTCCGCCCTGCTGGCGCAGATCAACAACGCGCCGCCGCCGGGGATCGTCGCAACGGGAACGGAAGGGGGCGATACCCTGGCCGGCACCGCGATGCAGGACCAGATGCATGGCTACGACGGCGCGGATCTCCTGTCCGGCGGCGCCGGGGCCGACCTGCTGCACGGCGGCGCGGGCAATGACATGCTGGCGGGCGGCACCGGGGCAGATACCCTGTCGGGCGGCGATGCCGACGACGCGCTGCGCGGGGGGGCGGGCGGCGATTTCCTGTCGGGCATGCTGGGCAATGATCTGCTCTCCGGTCAGGCAGGGGCCGACGGCCTGCATGGCGGGGCCGGGGCCGATACCCTGTTGGGCGGTAGTGGCGATGATGCACTGCACGGCGGCTGGCACGACGATCGCATGGCAGGCGACGCCGGCAATGACACCCTGTTCGGTGGCGCCGGGGCGGATGTGCTGGACGGGTTATCTCTGACGCCGGAAATCGATCACCTGAATGGCGGCGGCGGGGCGGATGTGATCCGCGCCGATGGTGGCGATATCGTCAGCCTGGGCGCCGGTGCGGATACGTTGCTGGGCATGATTTCCGCCCCCGGCGCACTGGAGGTGATGGATTTCGACCCCGGCCAGGATCGACTAGTGCTGCTCTACTCCGGACTGGAGGCCCCGCTGATCGAAGTGTCGCCCGATGCGACGGCCCAGTTGACCCGCATCTTTGCCGATGGCGATCTGGCGGCCATCGTGCAGGGGCTGGGCATAGATCCAGACGCCATCGCCCTTGTCCCCGAAACCGCAGCGGCGGAGGCCGGGTTCGCGGCGTGATCCCCCCGGCACCGCTCAAGGGCGGGTGGGATGCTCTAACACGCAGCGGTGCGGTCCCCTGGGACGATGCTGAAAACGACGGGCGCCGGGCATGGCCCGCAACGCCCGATACCCGACACGTTACCCCAAGCGATCGCAGGGCCTGCAACATCCAATGCCGGATCACCGCCCGCAATATCCGACATGGCATCGCGATGACCTGCCTCCCCCCGGACAGCGACGGTGCCGCAACCGCACCTGCCGGGGCCGGCGGGCGCCGGGACTTGCCTCCGCCTGCCCGGTTGGCGCTGTGCGCGCCCTCCGGCGCGGGGCCATCCTTGCCCGCCCAGGCGGCTGTTGTCCTCTGCCCTACGCGCCGCATGACGACACCGGTGCGGGGCGTCAACGCTCCGATGGGCGCCCTCCGGCGCGCCGACCCGACCGCCAAGGGCGGCCCCGACAGCGCCCGACGGCGCGAATCGCCTTTTCTTTTGGGCGTCGATCCCTTACATCCCGCCAATCCGCGCGCCATCTGGCGCCGGACCCTCCATGGACCCTGCTGGACGACATCCCGGCTTGTGCCCGAAACACCAACTCGAAGGAGACCCCGATGTCGATTACCGTCGAAGAAAAACAACGCGTGATGAAGGAATACGGGACCAAGGAAGGCGACACCGGTTCGCCCGAAGTCCAGGTCGCGATCCTCACCTCCCGCATCTCTACCCTGACCGAGCATTTCAAGACCCACAAGAAGGACAACCACGGTCGCCGTGGCCTTCTGAAGCTGGTCGCTCAGCGCCGGAAGCTTCTGGACTACCTGAAAGCCAAGGACGTGTCCCGCTACCAGGATCTGATCAAACGCCTGGGCCTGCGCCGCTGATCGCGCCACGCCCCGATGTTCGAACGCCCGCCCCTTCGGCGGGCGTTCTGCGTTTGGGGCCAGCCGAAGCGCCGATACCGTCCCCTGCCGCGCGCCCTTCCGGGTATTCTCCGCCCCATCACCATTGACGGCCCGCCCTTCCCGCAGCCATGCTGCAGGAGGAGGAGAGGCCATGTTTCACGCCCTGCGCATCATCGCCCACATGGGCAGCCTGCAACGGTTGGCGCCGCTGACACTGGTCGCGCTGTTGGTGGCGATCCTGGGCTGGTCCTGGGCCGTACCGCTGGCAATCGCCTATGGCATCGTGGCGCAATTCGTCCTGGAATACATCTTTCACCGTTTTGTCTATCATCGCGAACCCCCCGTCGATCAGCCGACGTTCAATGCGCTTTACCGCAGCCATATCGGGCATCACGAATTTCCCACGAACCCCGAGTTCTTCACCGGCGACGACCATTGGTTTCCGGTGCGCGTCGCCGCGGTCTCCCTGGTGCTGCACCTGCTGCCGCTCTGGCCGCTGGTCGGTTTGGCAGAGGCGGCGAAGCTGGCGTTCGTGGCGTTGTTCCTCGGCTCTGCCCTGGCGTTCGCCTTCTACGAATATTGCCACACGCTGGCCCATCTGAACGTGCCCAAGGGCTGGTTCGGGCGGCGCCTGACACGCAGCCACCTGGCGCATCATTTGCAGGACCACGATGCGACCTTCCATGTTTCCTTCGGAATGGGCTGGATCGACAGGTTGTTTGGCACCGCCCTTGATCCCGCGCGCGCCCGCGCGCAATTCGACCGCAATACGATCCGATCCCTGGGCATGGACCCCGAGGATCTGCGCCTTGTCACCGCGCGCAAGGCCTGGGGGCTGCCCCGTGATCCGCGCCGACCCGGTGACGGCCCGGTGGTCTGACCGCCCCTCGCCCCGCCCCTCGCACCGAGACCCCGCCCCGCGCCATCGTGACCAGTTGCCTGTTCCCAAACACCTGCTTTTGCTGTATGGCCCGCGCATCTGAGACGTAACGCGGCGGCCCCCGGCGTTGTGCAAGAGGATTGGGGGCGGCGGCAATGGGGCCGCCATGCAATCGGGAGACCCGGCAGGGGCCGGGAGTGCTCCCTTTAGGATACGATAGATGTTCAATGTAACGACGAAATCCATGCAGTGGGGCGAAGAAACGCTGACACTGGAAACGGGCAAGGTTGCCCGCCAGGCCGATGGCTCTGTCATCGCCACCCTGGGCGAAACCTCGGTCATGGCCAACGTGACCTACGCCAAGGCACCGAAGCCGGGGCAGGACTTCTTTCCGCTGACGGTTCATTACCAGGAAAAATACTACGCCGCAGGCAAGGTGCCCGGCGGCTTCTTCAAGCGTGAGGCGCGGCCGACCGAAAAGGAAACGCTGACCGCACGCCTGATCGACCGTCCGATCCGCCCGCTGTTCGTCCCCGGCTTCAAGAACGAAGTTCTGGTGATGTGCACCGTGCTGTCCCACGATCTGGTCAATGACCCCGATATCGTGGCGATGATCGCGGCCTCTGCCGCGCTGACCATTTCCGGCGCGCCTTTCATGGGGCCGATTGCCGGCTGCCGCGTGGGGTATGTGGATGGCGAATACATCCTCAACCCCGAGGTCGAGGATATGCACAAGCTGCGGGACAATCCCGAGCAGCGTCTTGACCTGGTTGTCGCGGGGACACGCGATGCCGTGATGATGGTCGAATCCGAAGCTTACGAGCTGACCGAGGCCGAAATGCTGGGCGCCGTGACCTTCGCGCACGAGCAGATCCAGCCGGTTGTCGACCTGATCATCGATCTGGCCGAAGACGCCGCGAAAGAGCCGTTCGACTTCTCCCCGCCGGATTACGCCGATCTCTACGCCGCAGTGAAAGCCGCTGGCGAAGACAAGATGCGCAGCGCCTATGCCATCACGGACAAGCAGGAACGCACCGCCGCTGTTGCCGCCGCCAAGGCGGACATCAAGGACGCGCTGACCGAAGATCAGCTGGAAGACGCCAACCTCGGCTCTGCCCTGAAGAAGCTGGAATCCGGCGTCCTGCGTGGCGATGTCGTCAAGAATGGCCGTCGCATCGACGGGCGCCGCACCGACGAGGTGCGCCCGATCGTCGCCGAAACCGGCCTGTTGCCGCGGACCCACGGGTCGGCGCTGTTCACCCGCGGGGAAACCCAGGGGCTGGTCGTCACCACGCTGGGCACCGGCGATGACGAACAGATGATCGACGCGCTGAACGGCACCTACAAGTCGAACTTCCTTCTGCATTACAACTTCCCCCCGTATTCGGTGGGCGAAGCTGGCCGCGTTGGCCCTCCGGGTCGTCGCGAAATCGGTCACGGCAAACTGGCCTGGCGCGCGCTTCAGGCCGTGCTGCCCGCCGCGACGGATTTCCCCTATACGCTGCGCGTGGTGTCGGAGATCACGGAATCCAATGGCTCTTCCTCCATGGCGTCTGTCTGCGGCGGATCGCTGTCGATGATGGATGCGGGCGTGCCGCTGAAATCGGCCGTGGCCGGTGTGGCGATGGGCCTGATCCTGGAAGAGGACGGCGAATACGCCATCCTGACCGACATCCTGGGCGACGAAGACCACCTGGGCGACATGGACTTCAAGGTCGCCGGGACGGAAAACGGGATCACCTCCCTTCAGATGGACATCAAGGTCGCGGGCATCACCCCCGAGATCATGGAGAAAGCCCTGGCCCAGGCCAAGGACGGCCGGATGCACATCCTGGGTGAGATGAACAAGGCGCTCTCCGGCGCTGCGTCCTTCTCCGTTCATGCCCCGCGCATCGAGACGATGCAGATCCCGACCGACAAGATCCGTGAAGTCATCGGGTCCGGCGGCAAGGTCATTCGCGAGATCGTGGAAACCTCCGGCGCCAAGGTCGACATCAACGACGATGGGATCATCAAGATCGCATCGGCCGATGGTGATGCGATCCAACGCGCCTATGACATGATCCATTCGATCGTGGCCGAGCCGGAAGAGGGCAAGATCTACAAGGGCAAGGTCGTGAAGATCGTCGATTTCGGCGCCTTCGTGAACTTCTTCGGCAAGCGGGACGGGCTGGTGCACGTCTCCCAGATCGAGAACCGCCGCCTGAACCATCCCTCGGATGTGCTGAAGGAAGGTCAGGAAGTCTGGGTCAAGCTGCTGGGCTTTGACGATCGGGGCAAGGTGCGCCTGTCCATGAAGATGGTCGACCAGGACTCCGGCGAAGAGATGACGAAAGACGCGGCAGAGGAGTGATCCCTCCCGCTCTGGCGATATCGGGAAAAGGGGCCTGCGGGCCCCTTTTTCATGTCAGGCGGGTGCGCCGGGCGGGATGGGCAGGGGCAGGCGGATGTCCTGCGGCCCGGGACCATTCGGTCAGATCGGGTCAGATCGGGGGGAAATGCCCATGCCGGACAGGCAGGCACTTCGGGAATGAGTGCCGGCGGTCAACTGCCAAGGGCCAAAGCCGGAAACCGGGAATGACAATCGCGGCGCGCTCAGTTTTCGGTGATCGTGTCCTCGTCGGTGCCAAAGGCCTGGACGTCCTCGTCCGGCATCAGCAGAACAGCCAGGAAGGCTTGGAGGAACATCGCCGCCGTCATCGCCGACATGCCGCGCAAGCTGGCGATATCGGACAGCAGCACCGATCCGGTCATGCGCAGACACAGGATCGCCGCCGCGGCGGACAGCGCCGCCACAGACAGGTAGACCGCCAGCATCGGCACCCCGCCGCAGGCCAGCACCCGCAGCAGAACAAGGCACAGCAACAGGTGGCCCGTCGCCTCGGACGAAGCCATGAAATGGCGCCCGAATTCGGCCCAGCCCACAGTCACGTCGAAATCCACCCCGGCAAAGACCAGGCGGTCCACCAGGTTCAACCCGGCCAGC
Organism: Pseudooceanicola aestuarii; assembly: GCF_010614805.1. Classification (NCBI taxonomy): domain Bacteria; kingdom Pseudomonadati; phylum Pseudomonadota; class Alphaproteobacteria; order Rhodobacterales; family Paracoccaceae; genus Pseudooceanicola; species Pseudooceanicola aestuarii. The sequence goes on along the minus strand of NZ_JAAFZC010000001.1, from coordinate 1,380,047 downwards.
GACGCGATCAGCACCACCATCGGCGCCACGTAACCGCGCAGGGTGAAGCTGCGCGACCACAGGCCCAGCTGCGCCAGTGCGACCAATGCGAAGGCCAGTGCGGAACTGGGGACCGGCACCGGCCAGACAGGCGCATGGGGCACGATGGCCGCGATGGAGGCCCCCCACCCCAGGACAAGCAGGATCAATGCCTCTGTCAGCAGGCAGACAGCCAGCACAATGGACAAGCGGGCGCTGATCGGGCGCCGTGCAGCGATGTTCATTCTGTCCCACTCCAATATCCGGTATGGTCCGTTCGCGAAGACGCGATGGCCCGGACGCCCCAGTCTTATACCGCCGTGCCCCCGGCACAAAGTAATTTCGCGATACGAAAGTGCGGAAACCCGCCCATGAACGGGGCCGCCCCGCGATGGCGAGGCGGCCCTGAAGAGGGTTCGATTGGACCGCTCGGCGCCGGGCCAGCCCAGTTGGCCTGGCTGTTCCGGCGCGTTGGTCTGGCGGACCGCGGCAGCAGCGGCTGCGGCGGGGTCAGCCCGTCTTGGCATCCCAGCCGGAAACGGCTTTGACCTCCATGAAGTCCTCCAGCCCCCAGATGCCGCCCTCGCGCCCGATGCCCGAAGCCTTCATGCCGCCAAAGGGCGCCCCGGCGCCGCGCGGCTGGCCGTTCATCTCCACCATGCCCGACCGCAGCGACAGGGCCATGCGATTGGCCCGCGCGGCATCCTGGGTCTGGACGTAGTTCGTCAGGCCGTAGGGCGTGTCATTGGCGATCTCGATCGCCTCTTCCTCGGTTTCGAAGGGGATCATCGTCAGCACGGGGCCAAAGATCTCCTCGCGGGCAATGGTCATCTGGTTGTTGGCATCGGCAAAGACCGTGGGTTTGACGTAATATCCCCGGTTCATCCCGTCGGGACGGCCGGTGCCGCCAGCCACCAGCCGGGCGCCCTCGTCGATGCCCTTCTGGATCAGATCCTGGATCTTGTTGAACTGCACCTCGTTCACCACCGGACCGATGTGGCGGCCAGATTCTCCGGCCGGCCCCACGGCCACCTTCTCGGCGGCGGCGGCGGCTTCTTCCACCGCGCGGTCGTAGATCTCCCGCTGGACCAGCATACGCGAGGGCGCGTTGCAGGATTGGCCGGAATTGTTCATCATGTGCATGACGCCGCGCTTCACCGCCTTGTCGTCGGCATCGGCAAAGATCACGTTGGCGCCCTTGCCGCCCAGCTCAAGGTGCACTTTCTTCAGGGTCTGCGCCGCATTGGCCGAAATCGCCCGACCGGCGCGGGTGGACCCGGTAAAGGACACCATATCCACGTCCTCGTGCCCGGTCAGGGCCGTGCCGACGCCCATGCCATCGCCGTTCACCAGGTTGAAGACACCGGCAGGCACACCCGCCTCGTGCATCAGCTCGGCAAAGACAATGGCGTTCAGCGGCGATTCCTCTGAAGGTTTCAGGATCATCGTGCAGCCCGCGATCAGACCGGCGACCACCTTCAGCGTGACCTGGTTCATCGGCCAGTTCCATGGCGTGATCATCGCGCAGACGCCGTAAGCCTCGTAGACGATGCGGTCGTTCGGCGCGTGATCGCCCAACGGGCGCACGAACTGGAATTCCTTGGCCGCGCGGATGAAATTCTTGGTGTGGGAGAACCCTGCGCCCCATTGCTGCGCCATCGCCATGTCGATCGGCGCGCCCATCTCCATCGAGATCGCCTTGGCCATGTCTTCCTGACGAGCCTTGTAGAGATCGAGGAACGTCTCGACGATGGCGATCCGTTCGGCGGGGTCCCGCTTCATCCAGGCGGGGAAGGCTGCCCGCGCCGCAGCGACCGCGCGATCCACGTCGGCGGCAGAGCCCAGCGAGATCACCGCGCAGGGTTCCTCGGTCGAGGGGTCGATGACGTTGTGGTCGTTGGGGGTAGCGGGATCGACCCATTCCCCGTTGATGTAGAACTGGCGTTTCTCGATCATAGGATCCTCCCGGTTTCGCAGGTCCAGAGGCCGGTTTCCGCAATGCGGATGCCCCTCCCACGGTGTCGCCGTCACCTTGGCACCGCCATTCAGGGACTGCAAGAGAGGGGGTGCAAAGGCACCGCGCAGCCCTTACCTATAGGGCGACGCATTGAACCAGATGGAGGATCACATGGCACTGCGCATCAACGACACGGTTCCCGATTTCACCGCGGAAACGGATCAGGGCAGCATCGGCTTTCACGACTGGATCGGCGACAGCTGGGCCATCCTGTTCAGCCATCCCAAGGATTTCACCCCCGTCTGCACAACCGAATTCGGCGCTGTTGCGCAGCTGTCCGACGAATGGGCGAAACGCGGCACCAAGGTGATCGGCATCTCCGTGGACGGGGCCGAGGATCACCGCAAATGGAAGGGTGACATCGAAAGCTTTGCCGGCGCCAGCGCGGGCTTTCCGATCATCGCCGACGAGGGGCTGGACGTCTCCAAGATGTTCGACATGCTTCCGGCCGAGGCCTACCTGCCCGACGGTCGCACCCCGGCGGACAGCGCCACCGTGCGCTCTGTCTTCATCATCGGGCCGGACAAGCAGCTGAAGCTGTCGATGACCTATCCCATGACAGTGGGCCGCAATTTCGGCGAGGTTCTTCGCGCCCTGGACGCGTTGCAGACGACCTACCAGCAGCCCATCGCCGCCCCGGCCAACTGGGAAGTCGGGCAAGACGTGATCGTCGCCACTTCTCTTGATGATGCGGCAGCGGAAGAGAAATACGGCACGCTGGACAAGAAACTGCCCTACCTGCGGTTCGCCAAATCCCCCGCCTGACCGGGGATCAGGTTTGCGGGGCGCCGCATTTTCCGGCGCTCCGCCCCCTGCGCAGATCCGGTTCCCGCGCGCAAATCCGCTCAGTGCTATTGCGGCGATGAAAAACCCTGCGTAATTGACTGGCAATCGCCTTTGATGGCACCATTTGATCTTCGCATCCCGCGTCAACCCGTATGTGATCATGTCCCAACACACTGTCATCACGCTCAGCACGATTCCGCCCCGCTTTGACCGATTGGGCGCGGCTTTGGACAGCCTTCTGGCGCAGACTCTCCCGGCAAGCGAGATCCGACTTTACATTCCCGACAGCTACCGCCGTTTCCGCGACTGGGACGGCACCCTGCCTGCGCTGCCCGATGGAGTGACGATTCACCGCTGTGACAAGGATTTCGGCCCGGCGACCAAGGTTCTGCCCGCCGCCCGCGACCTGCGCGGCCGCGACGTCGACATCCTGTTCTGCGATGACGACAAAGTCTATGACCCGGAATGGCATCAGCGGTTCAAGGACGCCCGCGCCGCCCATCCCGACGCCTGTATCGTCGAGGCGGGAGAGACCTTTCCCGACATCGCCGACAGCTCCCGCCCGAGCGACCGTCTGCCCCGCGCCCATCGCCGCAAGCGTGACTGGCGCTACCGCTCTGTCCGGGCGCTGACCCTGACGCTTTACAAGCCGTTCATGTATGTCAATTCCGGCTTCGTCGATCAGATCTCGGGCTATGGCGGTGTGATGCTGCGACCCGAATGGCTGGACGATGCCGCATTCGAGATCCCCGATGTGCTGTGGACGGTCGACGATCCCTGGATCTCTGGCCATCTTGAGCGCGCGGGCGTGCCGATCTGGCTGAACGCCGGGGGCAAGCGGCCCGGTGACCTGCAATATGGTCACAGCCATTCGCTGCAAAAGCTGGTCGAGCAGGGCCATGACCGGGTCAAGGCCGACGTCGCCGCGATCGACTATTTCCGCGACGCCTACAATATCTGGAAGCCAACCAGCGGCCCCCATGACGGGCTGGACCTTCTGAAGCTCCGCAATTCCACCGCCTCCATGTTCGCGCTGGCGCAGCGGGCCCGGGACCGGGCGTCCAGCACGGAAACCTCGGTCCCCGGCGAATAGCGCCGCACCGCCGGCGGCGCTGCCGGCGGGGTGATCGCGTTTCACAATCCGGCGGCCCATTGCTAGGCTGGGCGCAGTCCGACCGAAAGGCCGTCTGTCGTGTCCACACCCCCCTTTGTCGAAATCAGCGTTCTGAAACGGGACGTGCTGTCAGAGACAGTGACCGGCCACATGGCCGACGATCCCGGCACGCGGCTCGCCTGGCGACGGCTGGACCGGGTGCCCGGCTGGTCCCGCCCCCTGGCCGGCTTTCTGGCCCGTCGCGAAGCCCGCGCCCTGGCCGCCGTTCAGGGCATCCCCGGCTGCCCCGTCCTGCTGTCCCACGGGCCCGAGGGGATCCTGCGCATCTGGTCCGACGGTACGCCCCTGCACCTGGCCCGCCCCGACGCGCCCGGATTCTACCGCGACGCCAAGCGCCTGCTGCGCGAGATGCGGCGCCGGGGCGTGACCCATAACGATACCGCCAAACCGCAGAACTGGCTGCTGGCCCCCGATGGCCGGGCCGAGGTGATCGATTTCCAGCTGGCCCATGTCCACCGGCGGCGCGGCACGCTGTTTCGCACCCTTGCACGGGAGGATCTGCGCCACCTGCTGAAACAGAAACGCGCCTTTGCCCCCGATCTGCTGACCCCGTCAGAGCGGACGATGCTGGCCCGCAAGGCGCTGCCCTCGCGCTTGTGGATGGTCAGCGTGAAGCCAGTCTACAATTTCGTCACCCGACGGGTGATGAACTGGTCGGATGGCGAGGGGACCGAAGACCGGCTGGACCGCGACGGCCCCGCGATCCGCGCCGCCCTGGCCCGCGCGCCGGGCGTTGCCCATCACCTGACGGTCACATATCCGCAACCGGGCCGGGGCGTTGGACTCTACACCTTTGCCGAGACGGAGCTGACGGCGCAGGCCCTGCGCCAATTGCTGCCCGCCAGCCTGTCGGAAAAGGCCCAGCCGGTGCCGTCCTTGCCCCGCGATGCCCAGGGCAATATCCGTGCCGACCTTCTGTCCCTGATCGCCGCCAACCGCCTGGACGAGGTCGAGGAACGGCAAGTCCGCGATCCGACCCTGCGCGCCACGCTGGCTCCGATCCTGGCCGGGCGGCAGAACCTGACGGACCGCTACCTGCGCGGCTGAACATTCCGAGACGTCAGAAATTTCTGAACCGACAGTTTTTTTCAGTCAGTTCTGCCGCGCCGCTCACTTCGGAACAATCAGAACGGCGCCGGCGCCCGGAACCGCTGGCCCACCCCGCCATCGGGATGCAGCAGGCGCAACTCCTCCGAATGCAGCATCATGCGCGGGTATTCGCGTGCGGCGCCTTCGGCATAGAAAGGATCGCCCAGGATCGGATGTCCCATGGCCAGCATATGCACCCGCAGCTGGTGCGTCCTGCCGGTGCGCGGCATCAGCTTGACCCGGGTTTCGCCCGCATCGTGGCGCTGCACCCGCCATTCCGTCTGCGCCGGGCGCCCGTTCTCGTGATCGACCTTCTGGCGCGGACGTTCCGGCCAATCGACGCACAGGGGCAGATCGACCTCGCCGCGCCGGGGCTCCAGAACGCCGTGCAGGCGGGCGACATAGGTCTTTTTCACCCGGCGATGTTCGAATTGCAGCCCCAGGTGCCGCTGCGCCTGCGGTGTCAGGGCAAAGACCATCACACCCGAGGTATCCCGATCCAGGCGATGCACCAGCAGCGCATCGGGAAAAGCCGCCTGAATGCGCGACAACAGGCAATCGGCCAGATGCGGACCTTTGCCGGGAACGGACAACAGACCGGCGGGCTTGTCGACGATCAGCAGGTGCTGATCCTCGTGCAGAACGCGCAGCGGGTCGTCGGGCGGGGTGTAGGGCTCATTCATGGCGCGGTTCTACGCCCCCCGCGCCGCGCGGTCCACCGGCGCCGTCAGAGCCGGGTGGCCGGACCAGGTGTTGGATCAGGTGGCCGGGTCGTGGCCAAAGATCTCCGCCAGGATCGCCTCAAGCGCGCGGGCATCGGCGGTCGTGAACGCATTGGGCCGATCGCTGTCGATATCCAGCACCCCGATCACCAGCCCCGTCGCGTCGCGCACCGGGATCACCAGTTCCGATCGGGTCGAGCTGGAGCAGGCGATATGGCCCTCGAAGGCCTCCACATCGGCGACGATCTGGGTCTGCGCGGTACGGGCAGCAGCGCCACAGACACCGCGCGAGAACGGGATCACCAGGCAGCCGTGCCCCCCCTGGTAGGGCCCGATCTTCATCAGGCCCGGTTCGGTCACGCGGTAGAACCCGGTCCAGTCGAATCGGGCGTCGGAATGGTGAATCTCGCAGGCCAGTGTCGCCATCAGCGCGACCTGATCGGTCTCCCCCTCGGTAAGGGCGCGCAGGGTCTGGGCCAGCATTTCGTAATCAACGGTCATTTCCGGCCTCCTCGGGGCATTTCTTGAAGGCTGCATACCGGATGGTAACGATTGGCGTCTACCCTCACGGCCCATGCAACAGCTACAGCGGCGGATCATGGACTTTACAATCGAAAGCTTGCCCCACGCCAGGATCGTACGCGTGATCGCCAGTCGGATCGACGCGGCGGCCACCGTCTGGTTCAAGGATCGCATGCGCGAAATCACGGTGCGGGGCCGGCCAAACCCCTCCGGGCGGGTGGTGCTGGACCTCGCGCTGGTGGACTTCGTGGATTCGAGCGGCCTTGGCGCCATCGTTGCCACCTGGAAGGGGATGCCCGCCGGCCAGGTTCTGGAACTCGCGGCGCTGAACCCGAATGTCGAACGCGTCTTTCAGCTGACCCGGATGGATCGGAAATTTGCCATCCACCCGGATGTGCAATCGGCGGTGCAGACCCATGCGGACTGATCCCGCGCCCCCGGATTCGGTGGGCACGATCGCTCCGTCGCCGTTTCGCATCGATTTCTCGTCGAGTCTTTTCGGCGTTCGGGAGGCTGTGGGCGCACTTTGCGCCCATCTGACCCGCGCCGGGCTGGACCTGGAGGAAACCGGCGCCGTCGAACTGGTCACGGCGGAGGTTCTGAACAATGTCGTGGAACATGCCTATCGCGACGCATCGCCCGGTCCCATCGCCCTGACCTGCCAACAGGCGACAGACGGGCTGCATTTCCAGGTGATCGACCGGGGTCGACCGATGCCCGGCGGGAGATTGCCGCCCGAATTGTTGTCCCTGGCCGCCCCGGACCCCGAATTGCTGGCCGAAGGGGGCTACGGCTGGTTCATCATCCAGGACCTGGCACGCGACCTGTCCTACCAGCGCACCGGCAACCGCAACGAATTGACGTTCCGCATGGCCGTCGCCCTGCCGGTGTGGAACTGACCCCTGCCGCCAGCGGTACGATTTGCGGAAAGGAAAGTGCCCCAAAATAGCCCGAATGCCAGCGAATTACTGCCCCGAAGATCGGAGAAACATGAGGGGTAGCTGCAAGAGGCTTCCCTCGGCGTCGCGTTCCACAGCCCCCACCCAGTGCGCGATGTCGAGGTTTTGCAGCCCTCCCCACCATTGACCTTTCGCGCGTCCTGACGGACCCTCCATCGCCACAGATGGAAAGGAACACCATGCGCGATCTGCATCTTCCCGGCCGCTCTCCGGTTCGGGCCGCCAATGGCATCTGCGCCACGTCCCATCCCCTTGCCGCCCAGGAGGCCCTGCGCATCCTGCAATCGGGTGGCAATGCCATGGATGCGGCGATTGCGGGCGCGGTGCTGCTGGGGGTTTGCGAGCCGCCGATGTGCGGGCTGGGCGGGGATCTTTTCGCGCTGGTCTCGCCCGCGGGGGGTGACGACGTTCAGGCGCTGAACGGATCGGGCCGCGCGCCCGCCGGGGCCGATGCCCAGGCCCTGCGCGACCAGGGCCTGAGGGAAATCCCCCGCGATCACCCGCTTGGCGTCACCATGCCGACCGCCGTCCGGGGCTTCTTTGCCCTGTCCGAACGCTGGGGCAAGCTGGGAATGGCCGACAGCCTGGCCCCTGCGATCCGCTATTTCGAGGAGGGGGTGCCGATCCACGACCGCGTCGCCTTTGACTGGGCCCGCGCGGCGGGGGCGCTGAACCCCGCGGCCCGCAAACATTTCCTGCCCTGGGGCGCCGCCCCGGCCCCCGGCGCGCGCTTTGCCCTGCCAGGCCAGGCGGAGGTCCTGCGACGGCTGGCGGCGATGGGGCCGCAGGCCTTCTACGAGGGCGAGGTCGCAGACGATATCCTGTCGGCATTGCAGGCCCTGGGCGGCCCTCACACGGCGGCGGACCTGGCCAACACCCGCGCCGAATTCACCGACCCGGTGCAGGGCCATTATCAGGGCCTGGATGTGGTGGAGCATCCGCCAAACGGCCAGGGCGCGACGGCGATCCTGCTGCTGAACATCCTGTCGCAGTTCGATATCGCCGGGATGGATCCCTGGGGCACCGCCCGCGCACATATCGAAGCGGAGGCGACGAAACTGGCCTATGACGCCCGCAACCGGCTGCTGTCCGATCCCGATTACGGCGACGGCGCGGCAGTGATGATGGACCCGGCCACCGCCCGCGACCTGGCGGCACAGATCGACCCCAAGGGGGTGCTGCCGCCTTTCCCGCCCGCCTCCGGCGCGGCGCACAAGGACACCGTCTATATCACCGTGGTCGACCGCGATCGGATGGCCGTGTCGCTGATCTACTCGGTGTTCCATTCCTTCGGCTCCGGCATCGGGACCGAGAAATTCGGTCTGTCGTTGCAGAACCGGGGCACCGGGTTCAACCTGATCCCGGGCCATCCGAACGAGCTGGCCCCCGGCAAGCGCCCCGTCCACACGATCATTCCGGGGATGATCAAGCAGGAGGGGCGCGTGACCATGCCCTTCGGCGTGATGGGCGGCGCCTACCAGGCAACGGGCCATGCGCGGTTCGTTTCCAACCTCATCGATTTCGGGCTGTCGCCGCAGCAGGCCATCGACGCCCCCCGCGCCTTTGCCGCCGACGGGCAGTTGCAGGTGGAACGGGGCTATGCCGACAAGATCCGCCAGGAGCTGGCAGAGCTGGGCCATGACGTCACGATCCCCGACGTCCCGATCGGCGGCGCGCAGGCGATCCGTATCAATGACGATGGCATGCTGGAGGCCGGGTCGGACCATCGCAAGGACGGCTGCGCCCTGGGCTACTGAAACCGCCGAGATCTCCGAACCTACGGAAAGGACGGGCGGTCCGGTCCTTTCCGACCTTTCGGGCCTGCGCGCCCTGCCAGTCAGGCCCGAAAAACCTCGCCCCCCCCGCCGAAGACAGCCAACCGCAAGAAATGACAAAGGCGCCGATCCTGCCGCACCTGCTGTCGAGCTGCGGGATTTCCGTCAGTTCATGTGGAAATGCAGCGGATAATGACCATCCTGGAACGGCCCGAACAGATCGGGAATGTCTGGATGGTCCACCGGTTCGCCGCTCATGTCCTCGATCAGGTTCTGTTCGGAGACATAGGCCACGTAATAGCTTTGATCGTTCTCCGCCAACAGGTGGTAGAACGGCTGATCGCGCAGCGGGCGCGAGTCTTCGGGAATGGCCGCGTACCATTCCTCGGTATTGCTGAATTCCGGATCGACGTCGAAAATCACCCCGCGAAACGGGTGCTTCTTATGACGTACCACCTGACCCAGATGGTATTTCGCGCGTGTCTTTAACATAGTCTTGCAGCCCCTTGCGTGCACTATTACCCTCAAACGCCGCCCAGTGTCCAACAAGCAGGGCCAATTTGAGGGAAACAGTTTGTGAACCTTGTTCTGACAGTGCTGGAAATCGTCGCGCCCGTGTTTCTGCTGGCCGCTATCGGCTTTACCTGGGTGCGCATGGGCCTGGAATACAAGGTTGAATTCGTCACCCGCATGGCGATGACCCTGGCGGTGCCCTGCCTGATTTTCGTCGCGCTCATGCAGACCGAAATCGACCCCAAGGCGCTGACCACGCTCAGCCTTGCGTCTATCGTCAGCTATGGCGCCCTGACCCTGATCGCCGCCGCGATCCTGCGGTTCGGCGGCCAGGACCAGCGCACCTACCTGGCGCCGCTGACCTTTGGCAACACCGGCAACCTGGGCCTGCCCCTTGCGCTTTTTGCCTTTGGTGACACAGGGTTGGGTTATGCGGTCGTCGTCTTTGCGATCATGGCGCTGTGGTCCTTTACCTTCGGGGTCTGGATCGTGTCGGGCGGCGGGTCGTTGCGGCCGGCCCTGAAGGAGCCGCTGGTCTGGGCGACGGTTCTGGGCGGGATCTTCCTGTGGCAGGGTTGGGAAACGCCCGTATTCCTGACCAACACTTTGGACCTGATCGGTCAGATGGCGATTCCCATGATGCTGATCACTCTGGGCGTGGCCGTGGCCCGGATGCGGCCCGGGCGCACCCTGCTGGCGGTGGGCATGTCGGTCGCCAAACTGGCGCTGTGCATCGGCATCGCCTGGGTCGCCGGCCGGTTCTTCGCGCTGGAGCCCGTCGCCTTTGCCGTACTGGTCCTGCAAATTTCCACCCCTGTGGCGGTGACCTCCTACATGCTGGCCGAGAAATACGGCGCGGATTCGGATGCGGTCGCCGGGCTGGTCGTGGCCTCGACGCTGATCTCCGTCGCGGCGATTCCGCTGCTTCTGGCAGTTCTGCTCTGACCCGGCTGTGGAAAACGTGATTTCGCCCGGCGGCGTTTTCCGTTAAGCTGGAAAAAAAGAACAGAGCAGAAAAAAGCGAGAGGCAGATGAGCAGGAAGCTCTCAGCGATTTTGATCGTATTGGTTCTGGCGTCCTGTGGCGGCGGTAAATATTCGGCGCCCCGCAACCTGGACAATGCCTGTGCCATCGTCACGGAACGGCCCAAGTATCTCAGGGCCTTCAAACGGGCCGAACGGCGCTACGGTGTGCCGATCGCCGTCCAGATGGCCGTCATCCACCAGGAAAGCCGGTTCATCGGCAATGCCAAGACGCCGCACCGCTATGCCCTGGGGGTGATTCCGATGGGGCGGCAAAGTTCGGCCTTCGGCTACAGCCAGGCGCTGGACGGCACCTGGGACGAGTACCGGCAGGATACAGGCCGGCGCGGCGCCCGGCGCACCGACATCGACGACGCCACCGATTTCATGGGCTGGTACATGCAGAAGTCCAATACCGGGCTGGGCATTCCGCTACATGACGCCCGCAACCAGTACCTTGCCTATCACGAGGGGCGCACCGGCTACGCACGCGGCTCGTACAACGGCAAGCCCTGGCTGCTGGGCGTCGCCGAAAAGGTGCAGGCGCGGGCGACGAATTACTCCATCCAACTGGCCGCCTGCCCCCGCGTCTGAGACGCGGGCGGCCCCGCACATTGCCCGGCTGGCGCGGAACCGAAGAGCGGATCAGCGCATCCGCTCTCTCTCCGTGTTCAGCTGAATGTTGAAGTAGGAATCCTTGAGGTTCAGCCCGGTGCGCAGATCGCCCAGCACCATGGTCGTGGCGCCGCCCGCGTCGTCGTTCACGACCCATTGGCGCAGCTCCACCGGGTTGCCGGTGAACACCAGTTCGATATTGCCGTATTCGGGATGTTCGGGATCCTGCGCCGTCACAATGGTAGAGGGGCCGTCCTCGCGGTGGCCGGTTACCATGCGGGCGCGGGTCAGATCCACATTGTCGTCCAGAATGATCTTCAGGGGCGTGCGCGACAGCGGGTAGGTTTCCGGCCCGGCATCGGATTTCGGGTCATGGATCGCCACAGCGCCCGCAGAGGCCAGCACCAGCGCATCATTGGGCGGCGCATATTCGAACCGCATCCGGCCCGGACGCTTGATATACAGCGTCCCGGTGGAGATCGACCCGTCGTCGTTGATCTGGGTGAACTTCGCCTCGGCCGATCGGATGCTGTTGAGATAGGCGGAGATTTCCGACAACGGCAGCGGTTCTGCCGCGACGGGCAGCGCGATGGACAAGGCAGCAAGGGCGGGGGCCAGACGGCGCAGCAGGATGTTCATGCAGATGAAATAACCCCGAGGTGCATCCGGTTCCATAGCGGCGCTGTCACATCGCCGCGAATTCGCCCGGCTGGGCGGAACGGCGCCGGGGGCCACGGGGCGCCACCGCAGGACACCACGCAGCAGGTGACGATGGAAAAGGGGCGGCCCCCCGCCGGAGAACCGCCCCTGATGACCTTGCCGCCGGGTCCGATCAGACCGGTTCGGGCACCAGCACCTCGCGTTTGCCGACGTGGTTGGCGGGGGACACGACGCCCTGATCCTCCATCTGTTCAACCAGACGAGCGGCCTTGTTGTAGCCGATGGCCAGTTTTCGCTGGATATAGGAGGTGGAGCATTTCCGGTCCTTCGCGACGATCGCCACCGCCTGGTCATACAGCGCGTCCTCGCCGTCGGAATTGCCGCCCAGGCCCAGCACCGCATCGATATTGTCGGCCTTGTCCTCGCCCGGCCCTTCAACCACGCCACCGATATAGGAGGGCGGGCCAAAGGATTTCAGATGGCGCACGACCTCCTCGACTTCCTCGTCGCTGACAAAGGGGCCGTGACAGCGCGTGATCCGCGCGCCGCCCGCCATGTAAAGCATATCCCCCATGCCCAGCAGCTGCTCCGCGCCCATCTCGCCCAGGATGGTGCGGCTGTCGATCTTCGATGTCACCTGGAAGGAGATCCGGGTGGGGAAGTTCGCCTTGATCGTGCCGGTGATCACGTCGACGGACGGGCGCTGCGTGGCCATGATCAGGTGGATCCCCGAGGCCCGCGCCATCTGCGCCAGACGCTGGATGCAGGCCTCGATCTCCTTGCCCGCGACCATCATCAGGTCGGCCATCTCGTCCACGATGACGACGATATAGGGCATTTTCTCGGGCTGGATCTCCTCTGTCTCGAAAACGGGCTCGCCCGTCTCGTCGTCGAACCCGGTCTGCACGGTGCGGGAGAACGTCTCTCCCTTGGCCAGCGCATCGGAGACACGGCCGTTGTAGCCATCGATGTTGCGCACGCCCATCTTGGACATCTTGCGATACCGTTCCTCCATCTCGCCCACGACCCATTTCAGGGCGACGACGGCCTTTTTCGGATCCGTCACCACGGGCGACAGCAGGTGCGGGATACCGTCATAGACCGACAGTTCCAGCATCTTGGGGTCGATCATGATCAGCCGGCATTCATCCGGTGTCAGCCGGTAGAGCAGCGACAGGATCATGGTGTTGATCGCCACCGATTTCCCGGACCCGGTGGTCCCGGCGATCAGCAGGTGGGGCATCTTTGCCAGGTTGGCAACCATGGATTCGCCACCGATATCCTTGCCCAGGGCCAGCGGCAATTTCATGTGCGTATCGCCGAATTCCCGCGCCGACAGGATTTCCCGCAGCACGACCATCTCGCGGTTGTCATTGGGAAGTTCGATCCCGATGACCGACCGGCCCGGCACGGTGGAGACCCGCGCCGACAGCGCCGACATCGACCGCGCGATATCGTCCGACAGCCCGATCACGCGCGACGCCTTGAGGCCCGGCGCCGGTTCCAGCTCGTACATGGTGACGACGGGACCGGGGCGGACCGACACGATCTCCCCCTTCACGCCGTAATCGTCCAGCACGTTCTCCAGCATCCGGGCGTTTTCCTCCAGCGCCTCGTCGGACAGGTGGTGGCGGGTGATCTCGGACGGGCTGGTCAGCAGGGACAGCGGCGGCAGCTCGTAGTCGGTTCCGGCCTCGTCGAATTGCAGGCCGGGCTGGGCCTCCGCACGAGCGCGGGTCGAGGGCTGGGCCGGTTTGCGCGGCGGATGTTCCACGACCTTGCGCGGTTCGACCTTGGGGACAATCATGCGCGGCGGCGTGCTTTCGCGGAAGGGCAGCGGTTCGTCGTCGCCTTCCTGCGGCCGGATCTCGGCCAGGGCAGCCGGCGCGCCCGGTTCGGGCGGCAGGTCATAGGCGCTGTCGGCCGGGGTCAGGTCCGGCGCGGCACGGCGCCGTACCGGTTCGGCGGAGGCATCGCCCGGCACCTGCGCGTCCCGGCGGGGATCATAGGCCCCGTCAAAGCCGTCATCGTAGCCAGCGTCGTACCTGTCATCGTAGCGATCATCATGGCCCGCGCCCTGCGGATTGCCGTAATCGTCGACATGGCCTCCGGCAGGCGCAGCGGCAAAATGGTCCTCTGCCGTCAGCGGTTCAGCCATCTCCGCCATCGGCGCCTCGGCACCGGAGTGGCGGGCGGCCATCGCGGCGGCACAGATCACCGGGGTCGCCATCCCGGCACCGGGCAGCGCCTCGGGCGCGGGCGGGATGGCGCGCTGCGTCAGCGGCGGTTCCTCTGCCGCAGGGCCGCGAGGGCCGCCGGTCAGGGGCGGCTCGGACCGGCTACGGCTGCCGCGTGCGGCCTCCGCGATGCGGGCGTTGCGCCGGCCCATGATGGCGCCGTCATCGGTCAGGGTCGGCACGCGCCGCGCACGCGAACGCACCACCGATGCGATCTTGGCCTTGATCCGCTCATCGCCCGGCATGTCGATATCCAGGTCCAGCGGGTCGCGCTCCACCAGCTCGTCCTGCGGCATCTCCATCGGTTCGGGACGGCGGATCAGGCCGGGCAGACGGCCCAGCAGGCCGGGCTTTTCCGCCGGAATCGGATCGGCTGCGGGGTAATCGCCCAGCGCATCGTCCCAATCCTCGGTCAGCAGGTTCTGATCGTCTTCCTCGTCCGCGTGGAACCAGGCGGTATCCTCGCGTGCCTCGCGGCGCTGTGCGCGGCGGTCGGCCATGCGGCGGCGGGTGCTATCGGCGGCGCGGACGGCCCCCGTCGCCCCCAGCCCGACCAGCGACCGCAGCCCGGCATAGGCCAGCACCAGCCCGATCAGCGCATAACGTCCCATGCGTCGCGCCTCCGGCAGGGTGACGCCGCCGACAAAGATGCCCAGTGCCACGACGCCGAACCCCAGAGCCAACGCCAGCAGGTTCAGCGACACGCCGGGATCCAGCGGCACGATGCCGATGGCTGCGCCCAGCACCGTATCGCCGAACAGCCCGCCCATGCCGAACGCATGGGTCCACTCGGCCGAGGGCACCAGCGCGGAGGCATAGATCGACACGATGGCAACCCAGATCGGGGCAAAGACCAGCCGCCCCGTTGTCCCGTCTTCCACCCGGTGCAGGCCGAACCGCAGACCCCACAGCCCGCAAATCGCGACCAGCGCCCAACTGCCCAGCCCCAGGATCATCATGAACGGCGCCGCGATGGCCGATCCGAACAGACCCAGCCAGTTTTCCACCGGCGCATCGCTGGCCGAGATCCACGACGGATCCTGCGGCGAATAGCTGGCCAGCATCAGTCCCAACAGCACGGACACTCCCAACAGGGCCAGGCCTGCCAGCTCCCGCCCGCGTTTTTCGATGGCGGCCTGCATGTTGCTGTCGAAAAGCGGATCGCGTCCCCGTGTCTGAAATGCCATGTTCCGTTCCCTATCTGTAAAGACAATCGCGCAGGCTGGTCAGGCCGCGCGCCGTCTTGTCCTTCGGGGCCACCATCGCGACCCTGATATACTCTTTACCCGGATTCTCGCCGGCAACCGTCTGGCTGAGGTAGGCGCCCGGCAACACCCGTACCCCGGCCTCCTGCCACAGGCGCAGGGCGGCGGATTCGCCATCCGGCACCGGCAACCACAGGAAGAATCCCCCTTCCGGAGAGGCATAGCCCGGCACGGCGCCCAGCAGATCATCCGCCATGGCGAATTTCTCGGCATAGAGGGCACGGTTGGCGATCACGTGATCCTCCTCTGCCCACAGCCGTTCGGACACCCGTTGCAACGGCAGCGGGATCGGCGCCCCGGTATAGGCGCGCAGCTGGCGGATGCGGGCCATGCTGCGCGGTCCCGCGGCCACAAAGCCCGAGCGCAGCCCAGGCACGTTCGACCGTTTGGACAGCGATTCGAACAGGACCACCCGCTCCGGATCCGCGCCCATGCGCGCCGCGATCTCCAGCGCGCCGGGGGGGGGCGTGTCACGATAGATCTCGGAATAGCATTCGTCGGACAGGATGCGGAAATCGTGACGTTCGGCCAGGGTGAACAGCTCTTCCCAATAGGCGGCAGAGGCCACGGCCCCCTGCGGGTTGGAGGGAGAGCAGACATAAGCCGCCGTCACCCGGTTCAGCACCTCGGGCGGCAGGCTGGCGTAGTCGGGCAGATACCCGGTCGCGCGCGTGGCGGGAACGAACATCGGCTCTGCCGCGACCGACAGCGCGGCCAGCATGTAGACCTGGTAGAACGGGTTCGGGATCAACACCAACGGCACCTGCCCCGCCTTGCGTTCGGGAAACAACGCCATGCCGACATTGTAGAGCGCCTCGCGCGTGCCGTTCACCGCCGCGATCTGGCTGTCAGCCTCCAGTGTCGTGCCGAACCGCCGCGCGACCCAGTCACGGATCGCGCCGCGCAGGGCCGGGGTGCCATCGTTGGGCGGATACCGCCCGAATTCTTCGGAATGATCGGCAATAACCGTCGGCACCCAATCCGGAAACGGGTGCTTTGGCTCACCAATCGTCATATCCACAACCTCGCCGCCCGGATCGTGATGATCCAGCAGGGCGCGCAGGCGTGGGAATGCGTATTCCGGTAGGTTCGAAAACCGCTCGGGGTACATGTGCGCTGCCTCAGGATTACGGGATCGTTATCGCCCCGTTTTGCCGGATCGTAGCGCATTGGTCGGCCACCCGTCCAGCGGGTGCCGGGGCCTGCCATCCGTTTGTTGTATTTAAGACAATGCCGCGACCCCCGTGCCACAGTCCCCCTGCCCCGTCCCGCGCGACGGGAGCAGCGGCAGCAGGGCGCATGGACAAACCAGCCCGGCCGCACATATTGCGGGGCATGAGCATTGACAGCGACATCCTGATCACCGGCGGCGGCCTGAACGGCCCGGTTCTGGCCCTGGCCCTGGCGCGGGCCGGCTTCTCCAGCACCGTGATCGACGCCCTGCCCGACGCAGCCCATGGCGACGCCGGTTTTGACGGCCGCGCCTATTCGCTGGCGCTGGCCTCCGTCCGGCTGCTGCGCGCGGTGGGGGTCTGGGACCGTGTCGGCACGGACAGCCAGCCGATGCTGGAGATCAAGGTCAGCGATGGCCATCCCGGCACCGGTGCCGCGCCCTTTTTCATGCATTTCGACCATGCGGAGATCGAAGAAGGCCCGATGGGCCACATGCTGGAAGACCGTCACCTGCGCCGCGCCTTGCAGGCGGCGATGGCCGACAGCCCGGCGATCACTCATCTGGCGGGAGAGACGGTGACCGCGCAGGAGATCACCCCCACGACCGCCAGCGTCACCCTGGCCTCCGGCCGGGTGCTGCACGGACAGGTTCTGGCGGGCTGCGACGGGCGGTCCAGCGGCACGGCGCGGCGGGCGGGCATCGCGCGGCGCGGCTGGGGCTATGGGCAGACGGCACTGGTTTGCGCCATCGCGCATGAAAGGCCGCACGACGGCGTGGCGCATCAGTTCTTCATGCCCGCCGGGCCGCTGGCGATCCTGCCGTTGCCGGGCAACCGGTCCTCCATCGTGTGGAGCGAACGGGACGCCCTGGCCCGCGAGATCGCCGCCCTGCCGGAGGGGGAATACCTCGCCGCCCTGCGCCCGCGCTTTGGCGACTTTCTGGGCGATATCCGGCTGGAGGGGGCGCGGTTCTCCTACCCTCTCGGCCTGTCGATCTGCGACCGCTTCGTCGCGCCCCGGCTGGCACTGGTGGGCGATGCCGCGCATGGGCTGCACCCGATCGCGGGCCAGGGCCTGAACGCCGGGCTGCGCGATATCGGCGCATTGGCGCAGGTGCTGACCGACGCCCGCCAGCGCGGCGAGGATATCGGCGCCATCGACGTGCTGGAGCGGTACCAGGAATGGCGCCGGTTCGACACGCAATCCCTTGCCCTGGCGACAGACCTCAGCAACCGGTTGTTTTCCAATGACAACCCGCTGCTGCGTCTGGGGCGCGATCTGGGGATGGGAGCGATCAACGCCCTGCCCGGCCTGCGCCGCAGCTTTATCCGGGAGGCCGCCGGACTGACCGGCGACCTGCCTGAATTGATGCGCTAACCGCGCGCCGCCGTGTCATCGTCCTGCCCCAGAACGGGGGCGGGACGATCCAGCGCCAGATCCGCATCGGAAAACCGGAAGGGGGAGCGCACATTGGGCACCCCATCCAGATCCACCCGCATCCCGCGCGCCTGCACCTGCGGGTCATCAAACACGTCGCGCATGGTGTTGATCGGCCCGGCAGGCACGCCCTGCGCCTCGCAGGCGGCCAGCAGCGCGGCCCCGGTGAACCGCAGGCAGGCTTCCTGCAACAGGGCGGCCATCTCCTCGCGGTTGGCGACGCGGTCGGAATTGGTCAGGAACCGCGGGTCGTCCTTCATCCCCGACAGGTCCAGCAGGTCGCACAGGCGATGGTACTGGCCGTCATTGCCGGTTGCGATGATGATATGCCCGTCCGACACCGCGAAGGTCTGGTAGGGGCCCAGATTGGGGTGATAATTCCCCGTCCGCGCCGGCGGTGTGCCGGTGGTCAGATAGTTCAGCGCCTGATTGGCGGTGATCGACACCGCGCAATCCAACAGCGCCATGTCGATATGCTGCCCCCGACCCGTGGTCTGCCGCTGGTGCAGCGCGGCCAGGATCGCCGTGGCGGAATAGACGCCGGTGAACAGGTCGGTGATCGCCACCCCCGCGCGCTGCGGCGCGCCATCGGGTTCGCCGGTGATCGACATCAGGCCCGACATGCCCTGGATGATGTAATCATACCCCGCCCGGTGGGCATAGGGCCCGGTCTGACCGAACCCGGTGATGGAGCAATAGATCAACCGGGGGTTCACCTCTTTCAGGCTGTCGTAATCCAGCCCGTATTTCTTCAGCCCGCCCAGCTTGAAATTCTCGACCAGAATATCGGCATCGCGCACCAGGTCGCGCACCATCTCCTGTCCCTCGGGCGTGCGGAAATCGCAGGTGACCGAGGATTTCCCCCGGTTGCAGGAATAGTAATAGGCCGCACTGCGATCGCCATCACGTTCGACAAAGGGCGGGCCCCATTGGCGGGTATCGTCGCCTGCGGGGCTTTCGACCTTGATGACTTCGGCACCCAGATCGGCGAGGGTCTGACCGGCCCAGGGGCCGGCCAGGATTCGGGCCAGTTCAACGACCTTCAGGCCGGACAGCGGTGCGCTCATCAGCCGTTCAGTTCCGCATCCAGCACGTCCCGCAGATCGGCATAGGACATGTTGGAATGCTTGGTTCCGTTGACGAACAGGGTCGGCGTGGCGGTCACGTCGTCTTCTTCGGCGTTCTCCTGGAACCAGGCGACCAGCGTCCGGGCCTTGTCCTGGTCGGCCAGGCAGGCTTCGATCGTGTCGTCTTCCATGCCGGCGACCTTGCCGATGCGGCGCAGGTTGTCCGCGATCTCGGCAGGGCTGTCACCGTTCAGCCATTCTTTCTGCTTGGCGTAGATGACATCGGCCAGGCCAAAGAACCGCGCGCCATCGTCGCAGCGTGCCATCAGCGCGGCCCACAGACCGAAGCGGTCGAAATACACGTCACGGTAGATGAACCGCACCTTGCCGGTGTCGATGTAATCGGCCTTCAGATCCTTGAACACATTCTGGTGGAATGTCGCGCAATGCGGGCAGGTGAAGGAGGCGTATTCCACCATCGTCACTGGCGCGTTCTCGTCACCCAGCACCATCTCGTTGATGGTGGAGGTATCGACATCGCCCCCGGTTTCGGCCTGGGCCAGAACCGGACGCGGGGTCGTGCCGAAGTAGATCCCGCCAGCAGCGAGAAGGGCGGCGGCGGCGGCTGTCCCGCCTCCGAGTAGGGTCCTGCGGTCCATCTGTGATCCTTCCGTTAATTCAGGTCTTGCGTAGAACATTGCGGCCCAAAGCTTCAAGCGCCTCACGCAGGCCGGTGTCGGCAACGCCCTGCGCCACATCGGCGGCACGGGCGGTGGTTTCGGGGTCCGGCCGTTCCGGCGCACGGGGCGTCGGACGCAGCTGGAAATCGGCCTGCCCGTCGGCAAACCCGGTGGGCGCGGTCTGGGTGACGCGAATCCGGGCGATGGCGTTGTAGCCGTAGCAACCGTTGACCTTCTGGCGCACCTGTTCCTTCTGCATCTCCAGCAGCGGCGCGTTCGGCCCCGTGGTCAGCAGTGTCAGCGCCGCGCCCAGCTGGCCGCGACCGTATTTCACATCCACCGGGCGGGCGATGGCGGCAATGTCGGGGCCGACGATCTCCTCCCAATGGGTCAGCAGGCGCGACACGGCAAAGCCCCGCGATTCGCCCGCGTGCCGGATCCGCTGTTCCAGCAGCTTGGACGTGCGGGCAAAGCCGTAGGTGGTGGTCTTGCGCGGAGGCATGGCCCTTCCTTTCGTTGCACCCTATCTTACCCTTCTGCCGCCCATGGACCAGCGCGGCAAGCGATCAGGAGGCATAACACTTGCGTGAGACAGCGAGAGCGGCAGAGCTGCTGGACTGGTACGACCGCAACGCCCGCCAGATGCCGTGGCGCGTCGGCCCCGCCGCGCGGCAGGCCGGGCAGCGGCCGGATCCGTATCGCGTCTGGCTGTCGGAGATCATGCTGCAACAGACCACCGTGGCGGCGGTGCGGGCCTATTTCACCCGGTTCACCACGCTCTGGCCCACCGTGGCCGACCTGGCCGCCGCCCCGGATGACCGGGTGATGGGGGAATGGGCGGGCCTGGGTTATTACGCGCGCGCCCGCAACCTGCTGAAATGCGCGCGGGTGGTGGTGGCCGATCACGCCGGGCAGTTCCCGGATACCCGTGACGGGCTGATCGCCCTGCCCGGCATCGGCCCTTATACCGCAGCCGCGATCGCCGCCATCGCCTTTGACCGGGCAGAGGCGGTGCTGGACGGCAATGTCGAACGGGTGATGGCGCGGATCCACGACCTGCACACCCCCCTGCCCACCGCCAAACCCGCGCTGAGCGCCCTGGCCGCCGCCCATACGCCGCCAGGACGGCCGGGCGATTACGCCCAGGCGGTGATGGACCTGGGCGCCACGATCTGCACCCCGCGCAACCCCGCCTGCGGCATTTGCCCCTGGATGGCCGATTGCGCCGCCCGTCATGCCGGGACCGCCACCCAACTGCCCCGCAAGACACCCAAAAAGCCCAAGCCGGTACGCCAGGGGCTGGTCTACCTCGGCCGTCGCACCGATGGCGCCTGGCTGCTGGAGCGGCGCCCGGATCGCGGGCTGCTGGGCGGGATGCTGGCCTTCCCTTCCACGGATTGGCGTGAAACGACCCCCGATCCCGATCCGCCGGCCGTCGCCCGCTGGCGCGATCCCGGGGCGGAGGTGCGCCATACCTTCACCCATTTCCACCTGCGCCTGTCGCTGCGGCTGGCCGATCTTCCCGCCGATTGCACGCCGCAGCGCGGCTTTTTCGCCGCCCCCGCAGACTTCCGCCCCGCCGATCTGCCGACACTGATGCGCAAGGCATTTGACCTGGGCCAACCTACCTTCGTACAAGATTAGGCAACCCGCCGCCGCAACAGGAGAGGCCCGGATGTCCCAGCCCCCCGCCCTCACCGATCCCCGCGCCATCGCGCCGTTTCTGCTCTCGCTGGCGATGGTGCCACTGGCGGTGATCGGCGCCGTTCATGGCGGCTGGACGGTAATCCTGCTGCCCGCCTACGGCTTTGTCGTGTTCTCCATCCTGGACGCGATCCTTGGCCTGAACCCCGACAATGCCGATCCAGACACCGACGACGCCGATCTGATCTGGTACCGCGCCATCACCATGGCCTGGCCCGCGGTACAATTCGTGACGCTGTTCTGGCTGATCTGGTACGTCGCGCGCGCCGATCACCTGGGGGTCTGGGAAACGCTTCTGCTGCTTTACGGCGTCGGCACCATGACCGGCGCGGTGGGCATCGTCTACGCCCATGAGTTGCTGCACCAACGCAACCGGACAGAGCGGTGGCTGGGCGATATCCTGCTGTCCATGACGCTTTACTCGCATTTCCGTACCGAACACCTGCTGGTGCATCACGTCCATGTCGCCACCCCGCGCGACGCGGTCACCGCGCGCTACAACGAGGGGTTCTTTCACTATTTCTGGCGGGTGTTGCGGGACTGCCCCCGGTCCGCCTGGCGGGCAGAGGCGCACCGGCTGGAGAAACGCGGCAAATCGCCCTTTGACCGGGCCAATCCGTTCTGGCGCTATGCCGCGCTACAGGGGGCGATGCTGGTGCTGGCGCTGGTGCTGGGCGGGGCGACGGGGCTGGTGCTGTTCATCATTCAGGCGTTCTTTGCCGTCTGGATGCTGGAACTGACAAACTATGTCGAACATTACGGGCTGACGCGGAAATATCTGGGCAATGGAAAATTCGAACATGTCAAACCGCACCACAGCTGGAATGCCGCGCACAGGGCGACGAACTGGCTGCTGATCAACCTGCAACGCCATTCGGACCACCATTACAAGCCCGACCGCCGCTTTCCGCTGTTGCAGACCCATGGCCCGGAACAGGCGCCGCAGCTGCCGCATGGC
This sequence comes from Pseudooceanicola aestuarii, assembly GCF_010614805.1. Lineage (NCBI taxonomy): Bacteria > Pseudomonadati > Pseudomonadota > Alphaproteobacteria > Rhodobacterales > Paracoccaceae > Pseudooceanicola > Pseudooceanicola aestuarii. The sequence continues at coordinate 1,357,654 of NZ_JAAFZC010000001.1, read as the reverse complement.
TATCCCCGCATGGCCACGCTGGCGATGGTCCCGCCGCTGTGGCGCCGCCGGATGAACCCACGCGTACGCAAATGGCGGGCGATGTATTATCCAGAGATCACGGATTGGACGCCCTACAAGGCGGGGCGCCACGCCGATTGACCACGGCGCGCGGGGCCTGACCCACGCGCCGCGATGCCCGGCCCGGCCGGTCAGACGGCTTCCAGCATCAGGGCGATGCCCTGGCCGACGCCGATGCACATGGTGCAGATCGCACGCTTTGCCCCCATGTGACCCATGGAGATCCCCGCCGTCAGCGCCAGCCGCGCGCCGGACATGCCCAGCGGGTGACCCAAGGCAATCGCCCCGCCATTGGGGTTCACGAAATCCGCATCGTCCGGCAGGCCCAGCTGCCGGGTCACGGCCAGCCCTTGCGCGGCAAAGGCCTCGTTCAGCTCGATCAGATCGACGTCGCCGATGCTGTGGCCGGTCAGCGCCAACAGCTTTTCCGTCGCCGGCGCCGGGCCAATGCCCATGATGCGCGGCGGCACGCCTGCCGTGGCCATCCCGGCAATGCGCGCGCGCGGGGTCAGGCCGTATTTCTCCACCGCCGCGGCAGATGCCACGATCAGCGCGGCGGCGCCGTCATTGACGCCCGAGGCATTGCCCGCCGTCACCGACCCGCCTTCGCGGAAGGGCGTCGGCAACTTGGCCAGTTTTTCCAGAGAGGTCTGGCGCGGATGTTCGTCCCGATCCACGACAATGGCCTCGCCCTTGCGCTGCGGGATCGTCACCGGGGTGATCTCCTCCGCCAGGCGGCCAGATTCGATGGCCGCCAGCGCGCGCGTTTGCGACCGCAGCGCAAAGGCATCCTGCGCCTCGCGACTGATGTCGAACTGCTCGGCCACGTTTTCCGCCGTCTCGGGCATGGAATCGGTGCCGAACTGCTTGTGCATCGCCTTGTTCACAAAGCGCCAGCCGATGGTCGTGTCGTAGATCTCTGCCCGGCGGGAGAACGCGCTGTCGGCCTTGGGCATCACCAGCGGCGCGCGCGACATGGATTCGACACCGCCCGCGATGGCCAGCTCGATCTCACCGGTCTTGACGGCGCGGGCGGCGGTGCCCACCGCGTCCAGCCCCGAGCCGCACAGCCGGTTCATCGTCACGCCCGGCACCGTGTCGGGCAGGCCCGCCAGCAGCAGCGACATGCGCGCCACGTTGCGATTGTCTTCGCCCGCCTGGTTGGCGCAGCCCATGAAGACCTCGTCCACCTGGACGCCGGGGTTGCGGGCCATCAGCTCGCGCATCACATGGGCCAGCATGTCGTCCGGCCGGACCGAGGACAGCGCCCCGCCATAGCGTCCGATCGGTGTGCGCAGCCCGTCGCAGAGGAATGCCTCGGTCATGATCTCTCTCCCTTCAAAGGTTGGCGGCAAATTGCGCGATCCGGTGCGGGGGGTCAAGTTGCCGGAATGCATTTCCGCAGAGCGAACCGAACGCCCGGTTCCGGTCGCTTTCCCCTTGATTTACACCGCGCAGCCCGCAAATCTTTTGGTATGACCGTTCAGCCCCCCACCCCGTTCCCGCAGCCCGCCCCGGTTCAGACCGCGTTCCACCGGACCGAGCTGAACGTGATCCTTTCCCTTTATGGGCGCATGGTCGCCGCCGGAGAATGGCGCGACTACGGCATTTCCAACCTCAGCGACATGGCGGTGTTCTCGGTGTTTCGGCGCACGGCGGAACATCCCCTCTACCGGATCGAGAAACGCCCCCGCCTGCGCAACCGGCAGGGGCAATATTCCGTGGTCGGCATGGATGGTCAGATTCTCAAGCGCGGGCATGACCTGAAAACCGTCCTGCGCGTGCTGGAGCGCAAGCTTATCCGCGCGGTGGAGTGATCTCCGCGATCCGCCGCCGCGCCGTCACCGGCCCGTCGCCTCCCGCGTGAATGCGGGCAATGGCCTGTTCACGATCCTCGAAGGCCACGGCCATGTGATGGGCATTGGCATGCAGGATCCGCCTGTCATCGGCGACCCAGGCGACATGCCCCTTCCAGAACAACAGGTCGCCCCGGCGCAACGGCGCATCCATATCCAAGGCCTCGCCCAACTCGGTCGCCTGCATGTCACTGTCGCCGGGCGCGGACAGGTTGCACAGGGCCAGCCCCGCCTGCACCAGCCCCGAACAATCGATACCGTAAGCCGAATTCCCGCCCCACAGATAAGGCGTGCCCAGCAGGCGTTCCGCCACGGTCACCGGATCGGCGGCAGGCTGGTGCAGCGGCGCCAGATGGCCTTGGGGCACATGCCCCACCGCCGTGGCGGCAAATCCGTTCTGCACCCCCGTCACCGCCACCGCCGCCCCCATGGGCAGGGCCATGCGATCCGGCGATTTCAGGTCCGGCGCGGCATAGGCATGGGTGGCGCGGGTGATCACCCTGTGGGTGGGCGTCGCGACGGGCCCGAGCGCCTCCTGCACCAGATAGCCGACATAGCCATCCGCATCCGCCTGGACAAAGGCGTGATCGCCCCGCAGTTCAATCACCGTGACGGCGGCGCCCAACAGCAGCTGCCGATCCCGCGCGCCACCCGGAGCGGCGCAAAGATCCGCCACGGGCCAGACCACCTGCGCCGCCTGCCCCGACACCGCATGACGGCCCGGCGCGCGATCGGCCACCCCCTGCAAGGCCACCCGATCATTGGCGGGAAAGCGACGGCGATCCACGAATCACAGCGCCAGGATCTGCGGCAGCGCGCCCAACACAGCCCGCCCACCCTGGCCAAATCCGCCCTGGCTGCGCCCGGGCTGGGCCGTCGCGCTCCAGCTGTAGACATCGAAATGGGTGTAGCGCACCTGCCGACCGGCGAACCGGCGCAGGAACAGCGCGGCGGTGATCGCCCCGCCGAACCCACCCTTGGGCGCATTGTCCAGATCGGCGATGCCCGGTTCGATCAGCGCCTCGTAGGGGTCATGGAACGGCATCCGCCAGACCGGGTCCGCGCCCTGCCGCCCGGCGGCGTCGATCGCAGCGAATACGGCATCGTCATCTGCAAAGACCGGCGCCAGATCCGCCCCCACGGCCACACGGGCCGCGCCCGTCAGCGTCGCCATGGAGAGCATCAGATCCGGCTCTTCCTCCGCGCCATAGGTCAGCGCATCCGCCAGAACCAGCCGGCCTTCCGCATCGGTGTTGTTGATCTCTACCGTCAGTCCGGCGCGGGATGTCAGGATATCCTGCGGGCGGAACGCGTCGGCCGAGACGGCGTTTTCCACCGCCGGGATCAGCACCCGCAGCTGCACCGGCAGCTTCAGCGCCATGATCGACCGCGCCAGGCCCAGAACGTTGGCCGCGCCGCCCATGTCCTTTTTCATCAACCCCATGGAGGCGGCGGGTTTCAGGTCCAGCCCGCCGGTGTCAAAGCAGACCCCCTTGCCCACCAACGTCAGCTTGGGGCCCGCCTCGCCCCAACGCAGGTCGATCAGACGCGGCGCGCGCGCGGCGGTCGCGGCGCGGCCCACCGCATGGATCATGGGGAAATTCTGATCCAGCAGAGCCTGCCCCTCGATCACCGTGCAGGCGGCGCCGAAATCGCGGGCCAGGGCCTGTGCGGCAGCGGCCAGTTCAGCCGGCCCCATGTCGGCGGCGGGGGTATTGACCAGGTCGCGGGTCAGCGCCTCGCTTTCGGCAAGGGTTTCGATCCGGGACGCATCAACCCCGTCAGGAGCGATCAGCAGGTGGCGAGCCGGCGACTGCCGGGCATAGCGGTCAAAGCGGTAATTGCCGAACAGCCAGCCCAAAGCCTCCGCCTCCAGCTCCGCGCCCGCCAGCCCGGAGGCGATGCGGTAGGTGCCCGGAGGCAAGGCATGCAGCGCACCGGCCAGCCAGAACCGACCCCGCGCGCGACCAGCGGCATCGCCATGGCCGATCAGCGCCATGGCCGGCGTGCCATCGGGGCCGGGTACCGCTATGCCGGTTTTCAGCGCGCCAGCAAAGCCGGAGGCGGAAATCCAGGCGCGGGCCGTATCGTCCTGCCTGGCCAGGAAATCGTCCAGCGCCTCGGCCGCGACGACATGCAGGGGGATCGCCGCCTTGGTCGTGGCGGCAAATTTCATCGGAGTGTCGGTCATGGGAATGTCCAGCCAGTGGTTTTCGGCAGGCTATCGGGTTCATCACTGGCTGCAAGCGACTTTCGCCCCGCCCCCCTCCGCCCGCCGAGCCCCGCATCCCAGCCGGATATCCCGGACACCAGCCCCGACCAAGGCCGGTCGCCTTTGTCCCTGATCGCGGAAAGCGGGCGTTCGCCGATGCGCAGCGGGCGCGGCAGCACGCCCAGTGCGGTGGCGCCCCCCTCGCGGGCCTGCGCCTTTCCCATGCGCAAAAGGCCGGTCAGCGGGATAGACTCCAGCCGGATCCCTTCCCATTGTCTTGACACGAAGACATCTCGTACCAAGCCGGTTCTTCTTACCTGAAACACCTCTTCCAGGGTGGAGTGGAAAGCTTCACGATTCCTTTCTGCAATCCCGATCTTGCGTCTGAAATTCATCAGATTTTCGATGCATTTGCCCGGAACACGTTTCGCAGCGCGATTTCCCCCGCTATAGAACCCGACAACCATCCCGACAGAGGAGCCATGCGCATGGATCACGCCAAACCGCTGCCATCCTACCTGGTGCAACGCTATCACGGCTGGAAGGCGACCGCCTATGCCGAGAACCGTGCCTGGTACAAACGCCTGGCGGACGAGGGACAGCGCCCGCGCGCCATGTTCATCTCGTGCTGTGACAGCCGCGTGAACATGAGCGCGATGTTCGGCGCCGAGCCGGGGGAATTCTTCATCCACCGCAATATCGCCAACCTGGTTCCCCCCTACGAGCCCGACGGCCAGCAGCACGGCACCTCGGCGGCGGTGGAATACGCGGTGACCGCGCTGAAGGTCGCGCATATCATCATCGTCGGGCATTCCAAATGCGGTGGCGTGAAGGGCTGCCATGACATGTGCGCCGGCCACGCCCCGGAGCTGGAGGAAAAGTCCAGCTTTGTCGGCCGCTGGATGGACATCCTGCGCCCGCGCTACGACCGGGTGAAGGACATCGAGAACGACGACGACCGGTTCCGCGCTCTGGAAAAGGAGGCGGTGCTGGTCTCTCTCGACAACCTGATGACCTTCCCCTTCGTGAAGGATGCGGTCGATGCCGGGAACCTCAGCCTGCACGGCATGTGGAAGGACATCGGCGGCGGCGAGATGGAGCAGTTCCAGCCCGAAGAAGGCGCCTTTCGCCCGATCTAGGGCCCGTCGGCGCCCATCGGCGCACTGCGGCCCGACCGTCCTGACAGCAGGGGCCCCGACGCGGTGACGCGCGGGGCCCCTTTATGTAACGGCGCGTGCCCTGCAAGGCCGCGCCGGATCCGGGACGGATCATTGCAGGATCATGTCACCCGGCCAGGTGATCGTATGGTCCAGGGTGATCTCCTGCTCTGCCCCGCCGGGCAGGGCAAAACGCCACTCCAGCACGCCGCGCTGGTTGTCCAGGGCGCTGTCATCGGGCATCGGGCTGGCGGTCCAGTCGATCACCAGGTCCTCCTGTTCGGAATAGGGCACCCGGTCGGTCAACCGCACGTCCCAGTCGCGGCCGGTCAGGTTGCTGGCGGTGATCACCACGTTTTCCTCTTGCCGGTTCGAGCGTGTCAGCACACCGCGGTCGCCCGCCTGCCGGTCCTTGACCCGCCGTTCCAGGCGCAGCCCCTCGATCGGGCCGAAGGCAAGGGTGGCCTTGTCCCCTTCGCTGATCAGGTCGATGGGGCGGCGGCCGATATAGGTGCCGTCCAGGTAGAATTGCGCCGCCTCCGTTCCGGCGATCAGCGCGCCGGTGTCATTGGTGAATTCCCCCATGACAAAGGCCGTCTCGTGCAGGGCGGGAACCGCGCGCGCATAGACCTGCGGCGTCACCGACAGATCCCCCAGCCCGATCTTCAGCGCATCGGCGCCATTGGCGATGCTCACCGGGCGGGGGTAGTCGTAGGTCACCGACAAGCCGTCGAAATCGCCGGTGGCGATCACGGGTTCGGCCATCACCGGCGCGGGGGCGGCATCGGCGGCAGCGGCGGCGAACCCGGCGCTGCCCTGGCTGCGGGCAAGCTCTTCCTTGGCATAGGGGCGGGGGTCGGGGCGCGGTTCGGTGATCCGGCGCAGCCAGGGAAAAACCTCGCCCGGAACGCTGCGCGCTGTGGGTTCGGCGGTGGACAACGTCAGCGCCACGTCCTGCCAATCCTCGCCCGTCGCCTGCCGGACAAAGGCGCCGCGTTCGACGGTCAGCGCGGGCGCCGCGCCGGTGGTCAGGTGGAAGTCATAGGCCGGAGTCCAGCCCGCATCCCATCCCATGTAGCGCAGCTCCAGCGTACCGGTCACTGGTGCCTCGGCGGTAACGACGACGGTCAGGTAGGCACGCTCCCCCGCCCCGGTTTCCAGCGCGGCCAGTGCCTGCTTCGCGCGGACCAGCTCCTCTTCGAGGTCGGGCAGATCCAGCAGGATCTCGCGGGCCTGCTGCTCTGCTGCGTGGATCTCGCGGCGGGCGGCCAGGCCTTCCTCTCCGACCAGGGCAACGAGGTCGCGAATGGCGGTGGTGCCGGCACCGGCCAGCCCCTCCCCCTGGCCCAGACCGGCAAGAAAGGCGATGCGGTCGCGCGCGGCATCCGCCGCCAGTTCCGCCGCGCGGGCCTTGTCCTTCAGCGCCTGGATCGCGGCGCGGGCGGCATCGACCTCTGCCTTGGCGGCTTCGACCCGGGCAGTGCGGGCGGGATCGCGGGGCGGGACGAAATCGTCGCGATAGGACACCGCCCCCAAGGCCGCGGCCGAGGTCGTCAGCCGCAGAGAATCCTCCTGCACAACGGGCATGTCGGTCAGGATCAGGCGGTGGGTGCCGGCGGGAATCTCGTATTCCGCAACCCTGTGGATGGCCGCGCCCTGCGGGAACACGGTCACCGCATCAACGCGGCTGGGAACTTGGATATCATCGGCCATTGCGGCCATGGGAAACAGGCAAAGGACGGCGGGAAACAGGCGCATTTGGACCTCCGGGAAAATGTTGCGCCCAACATGAAGCGTGCCGCGACAGAGGCCAAGGACCGATTGCTGCGGAGCCGTCCTGCGGCGGAAATCGGGGGCAGTGGGACAGATATCGTGAGGGGCGTACCATGGCCGGCCCGTCCCAAAATGAAAACGGGCCGGAGAGATCCCCCGGCCCGTTACAATGCTGTTGCATGGCGCGATGGCCCTGCTGCGCGTGGCGCGCTGGCTCAGCCCTTCTTCAGGACTTCGCGGCCCAGAACCTCGGCGATCTGGACGGCGTTCAGCGCCGCGCCCTTGCGCAGGTTGTCCGACACGACCCAGATGTTCAGGCCGTTGTCGATGGTGCTGTCCTGGCGGATGCGGCTGATGAAGGTGGCGAAATCGCCGACACATTCGATCGGCGTGACGTAGCCGCCGTCCTCGCGTTTGTCGATCACCATGCAGCCGGGGGATTCGCGCAGGATGTCGCGGGCCTCGTCCTCGTCCAGGAAATCCTCGAACTCGATGTTCACGGCCTCGGAATGGCCGACAAAGACGGGGACGCGCACGCAGGTGGCTGTCACCTTGATGGAGCTGTCGATGATCTTCTTCGTCTCCGCCACCATCTTCCACTCTTCCTTGGTGGAGCCGTCTTCCATGAAGACGTCGATATGCGGGATCACGTTGAAGGCGATCTGCTTCTGGAACTTGTCGACCTTGAGGTCATCGGTGGGGTTGTAGATCGCCTTGGTCTGGTCCCACAGCTCGTCCATGCCTTCCTTGCCGGCGCCGGACACGGATTGGTAGGTGGAGACGACGACCCGCTTGATCTTGGCACGGTCATGCAGCGGCTTCAGCGCCACGACCATCTGCGCGGTCGAACAATTCGGGTTCGCGATGATGTTTTTCTTGGCATAGCCGTGGATCGCCTCGGCGTTGCATTCGGGCACGATCAGCGGCACGTCCGGGTCGTAGCGATAGAGGGAACTGTTGTCGATCACGACACAGCCCGCCGCCGCGGCCTTGGGGGCGAATTCCTTCGTCGGGCCGGAGCCGATGGCGAACAGCGCCATGTCCCAGCCGGTGAAATCGAAGGTCGCCAGATCCTGGGTTTTCAGTGTCTTGTCGCCAAAGCTGACTTCGGTGCCCAGCGACCGGCGCGAGGCCAGCACGGCGATTTCGTCGATGGGGAATTCCCGCTCGGCGAGGATGTTCAGCATTTCGCGGCCCACGTTGCCCGTGGCGCCTGCGACGACGACTTTATAGCCCATGTCGGACCTCTCCTTTGATCTGGACGCGGGTGCATACCGCACCCGCAACTTGGTTGAAAGGGTGTTGTCGTGATGGCAAATATCAAGTGCGGCGATCCGACCCGCCCCGAAAGCTGCGGCGCGGCGGCCATCCCGCGTGTCCGGCGCGCCCGGCAGCAGGCGAGGGCTGCCTCAGTCCATCCGGTCCGGGGCGAACAGGTAGACGGCCAGCCCGACGAACATCAGCGCCGCGTAGGACCACAGCATCGGCGCAAACGCCGCCGGACCCTGTGCCGCCGGGTTGTACAGCCAGCCGGACATCACCTGCATCCCCCCCGCCGATCCCAGCGCCAGCAGGTTCACCAGCGTCACCGCGCGGCCCACCAGATGCGGCGGTGCAAAGGCGCGGCCATGGGCCATCAGCATCGGATAGGACGCCGCCATGGCCCCCAGCCCGGCAAACAGCAGCGCCGCCTGCACGGCGCCCAGCCCCGGCAGCAGGATCAGCCCCAGCAGACAGGCCAGCGCGCCCGCGTTCCCGGCAAAGACCACCCATTTCCGCGTGCCCAGCCAGCGATCCAGCGGCCCGTAGGCATAGGTGCCCAGAATCATCGCCACCCCCAGCACCAGCGCCGCTTGCCCCACCTGTGTGGCCGAGGCGCCGTAGATATCGGCGAAATAGGGGCCGATCCACAGCCCGCGCAGCGTGGCGGTGGGCGCGTAGCAGCCCAGGATCATCGGCACCAGCAGCCAGAAGGCGGGCATCTTCAGCAAATCCAGAAGGGAACCGCGCGGCCCGCCCTCGGGTGCGGGGGGATCCTTGATCAACACCCAAAGGCCCAGCGCCGTTGCCCCCGAGATCACCGCCATCACCGCCATGCAGGCGCGCCAGCCGATCAGCTCTGCCGCCAGGGCCATGGGCAGCGAACCGGCCAGGTTGCCGACCATCCCTGTGCCCAGAGAGACCGCCGCCAGCGAGGCAAAGATCACCGGTGCGAAGCTGCGGGCGAAGATGTAATAGGCCGCCATCAGGATGTTCGAACAGCCCACCCCCAGCAACGCCATCGCGGCGGTCAGGTGCCATGGCTCCGTCGCCAGGGCAAAGACCGCAGCCCCCCCGGCCCCGCCCACCAGCAGCAGGACCGAGGACGACCGCCGTGGCCCGATCCGGTCCAGCGCCCAGCCCACGGGGATCTGCATCGCCGCGAAGACCAGGAACCACACGCCGGAGGCAAAGGACAGATCCGCCGCGGTCGCGCCCAGATCGGCCTCCAGCGGGCCGGTCAGCACCGCCAGGAAGGATCTGTAGAACTGACTCAGCACATAGCCGAAGACCAGCAGCAGGATATCGGGGCGCAGGGCGGCGGACATCAGGCGCGGCCCCCGGTCAGATGCAGCGCCCGCCGTCCACTTCCATGCAGACGCCGGTGACCATGCTGGCCTCGTCCGAGGACAGGTACAGCGTGGCATTGGCGATATCGGCCGGGGTGGAGAACCGGCCCAGCGGGATGGTGGACAGGAACTTGGCCCGCACCTCGGGCGTGTCCTCCCCCATGAAGCTTTTCAGCAGCGGCGTTTCGCCCGCCACCGGGTTCACCGCGTTCACGCGAACGCCAAAGGGCGCCAGTTCGACGGCCATGGCGCGGGTGGCGGTGATCATCCACCCCTTGGACGCATTGTACCAGCTCAGGTTCGGACGCGGGCTGACCCCGGCGGTGGAGGCGATGTTGACGATCGCGCCCTGGCCGCGCTCCTTCATCGACGGCACCAGGTAGCGCGCGCCCAGATAGACGGATTTGCAATTCACCCGGAACAGGCGGTCGAATTCGTCTTCCTCGACCTCTGTCATGGGTTTGGGCAGATGGGTCATGCCGGCATTGTTCACCAGGATATCGACATGGCCCATATCGGTCAGCGCGCGGTCGAACATGGCTTTCATCGCCTCGGTGTCGGACACGTCCACCGCCTCGGCCAGCCCGCCAGTTTCCTCGGCGATGGCGCGGGCCGCGTCGCCGTTCAGATCGGCGGCCATGACCTTGGCCCCCTCGCGGGTGAACCGCCGTGCGATTTCCGCGCCGAAACCGGAACCGGCGCCAGTGACGATTGCCGTTTTACCTTCTAGCCGCATGATGGGTCTCCTCTCGATCCGCCGACCATTCGCCGGCGCAGGGTGGGTGGCAAGGGTATGGGTGCCCTTGCGAAAAGCGGGGGATGCTCAGCCGTGGTAGGCGGCGACGGTCTTCAGCGTGGTAAAGCCATACATCGCCTCGAACCCCTTTTCGCGGCCATGGCCGGATTTCCCGACCCCGCCAAAGGGCAGTTCGACACCGCCACCGGCACCGTAATTGTTCAGGAACACCTGCCCGGCGCGGATCTGGCGGGCCAGCCGCATCTGACGCGCGCCGTCGCGCGACCAGACCGAGGCGACCAGCCCGTAATCCGTACCGTTTGCGATGGCGATGGCCTCCTCCTCGGTGTCGAAGGGGATGATGACCTGCACGGGGCCGAAGATCTCGTCCCGGGCCAGCGGATGATCGGCCGCAACGCCGGAGAACAGCGTGGGCGCGACGTAATGCCCGCCGTCCACTGCCGCCGACAGATCACCCTGCGCCGCAACGGTCAGGTCGCTGCCACGGGCCAGAAAGCTCTCCACGATGCCTTTCTGCCGGGCGGAGATCAGGGGACCGACCTCCAGGTCGTCCAGCGCCGGGCCGACGCGCAACGCGCCGTAGCGTTCGGCCATGCGTGCGGTGACTTCCTCCAGAACACCGCGCTGCACCAGAATGCGGGAGGACGCCGAACAGGTCTGGCCCGCGTTCTGGATGCCCGCGTTCACCAGGAACGGCAGAGCCGCGCCCAGATCGGCATCGTCGAACACGATCTGCGGAGATTTTCCGCCCAGCTCCAGCGTCACGGGAACCACGTTCGGCGCGGCGGCGGCCTGAATGGCGGCGCCCACCCCCACAGACCCGGTAAAGGAGATGTGTTGCACGCGCGGATGGCCCGACAGGGCAGCGCCCGCCTCAGCCCCCAGACCCGGCACGACGTTCAGCGCCCCGGCGGGCAGCCCCGCCTCCTGCGCCAGCGCGGCAAAGGCCAGGGCGGTCAGGCAGGCGTCCTCTGCCGGTTTCAGGACACAGGCATTGCCCGTGGCCAGTGCCGCGCCGACGGACCGGCCGATGATCTGCATCGGATAATTCCACGGGACGATATGGCCCGTCACGCCATGCGCCTCCCGCAGGGTGTAGACGGTGTAGCCATCCATGTAGGGGATCGTCTCGCCGTGCAGCTTGTCCGCCGCGCCGCCGTAGAATTCCATGTAGCGTGCCAGCGCCAACGCATCGGCGCGCGCCTGTTTCAGCGGCTTGCCGACGTCCTGCGCCTCGATCCGGGCCAGATCCTCGGCCCGGTCCTGCACCAGCCGGCCCAGCCGCGCCAGCAAGCGCCCGCGATCCGCGGCGGGCATCCGCCCCCATGCGCCGTCGCGCGCGGCCTCGGCGGCCTGCACCGCCGCCTCGATATCCGGGGCGGTGCCCCGGGCGATCTGGCCGATCTCCTCCCCGTTGGAAGGGTTGGCCAGCGGCAGGGTCTGCCCCTCGGCGGGCGGAACCCAGGCCCCGTCGATGAAGCACAGCGAAGGGTCGAACCACAGTTCGGTCACGGTCATGGTCTTTCCTCAGACTTGAGCAAACGCGGGCAGCACAGGGGCCGCCGCGATCAATTGCCGGGTATAGGGGTGGCTGGGCGCGTCGAAGACCTGCGCCGTCGGCCCCTGTTCGACGATCTCCCCGGCCTGCATGACCATCACCCGATCGGTGATGGAGCGGACGACAGACAGATCGTGCGAGATGAAAAGGTAGGTCAGCCCGAAGCGGTCCGACAGGTCGGCCAGCAGGTCCAGGATCTGCGCCCGCACCTGTACGTCCAGGGCCGACACGGCCTCGTCCAGGATGATCAGCTCGGGCTTGATGATCAGGGCACGGGCGATGGCGATGCGCTGGCGCTGCCCGCCGGAGAACTCGTGGATGTACTTGTGCCGATCCTCCGGCGTCAGGCCCACGGCGGTCAGCGCCTCGGCGATCGCCGCATCGCGGGCGGCGCCGGTGGGGGGCGTGTCCAGCAGGTGAAAGGGTTCGGTCACCAGACGCCCCACCCGCTGACGCGGGTTGAACGAACCGTAGGGATCCTGAAACACCACCTGCATCCGCTGCCGTACGGCGCGGTTGGGCTTGTGCCCCGAGAAGACGGGATCGCCACCCAGCGTGATCTGCCCCTCCTGCACCTCCTCCAGTCCCAGAATGGCGCGGGTCAGGGTGGATTTGCCACAGCCCGATTCCCCCACCAACCCCAGGCTTTCGCCGCGCCGGATCTCGAAGCTGACCCCGCGCACGGCCTTCACCCGACCGGGGGCGCCGAACAGCGACTTGCGCGGCAGGGCATAGCTGCGCACCACGTCGCGCACCTGCAACAGCGGCGCCTCCTGCGGGATGGCCGTGCGGTCGGGCGCGTGGGACGAGGCCGCCAGCAGCGCGCGGGAATAGGGATGCGACAGGTTGGCGAACAGATCGCGCGTCGGCCCCTGCTCCACCACCCGCCCGGTCTGCATGATGGCGATGTCATCGGCCATGTCGGCGACCACCGCCAGATCATGGGAGATGATCATCAGCCCCATCCCGTCCTCGCGCACCAACCGGGTCAGCAGCTCCAGGATCTGGGCCTGGGTGGTGACGTCCAGCGCGGTCGTCGGCTCGTCCGCGATCAGCAGCTTGGGCCGCAGGGCAATGGCCATGGCGATCACCACCCGCTGCCGCTGCCCGCCCGACAGCTCGTGCGGATAGCGGGTCAGGGGAAACCGGTCCTCCGGCAGCTCCACCCGGGCCAGCGCGTCGCGCGCGCGGGCCATCGCCTCGGCCTTGCCGATCTTCTCGTGGATCAGGATCGTCTCCGCCACCTGTTCGCCGATGGTGCGGATCGGGTTCAGCGCGGTCATCGGCTCCTGAAAGACCATGCCGACCTTTGTGCCGCGCAGATCGCACAGGGCGCGCTCGGACAGGTCCAGCACCTCCTGCCCGTCCAGCGTGATCCGCCCGGTACTGCGCGCGCCGTCGGGCAGCAGTTGCATGACGGAAAAGGCGGTCATCGACTTGCCCGAGCCGCTTTCCCCGATGACGCCGAAGATGCGCCCGGCCGCCACGTCAAAGGAGACGTCGCTCAGGATCTCGGTCCCGTGGATCGTCAGGCCGAGGTTCTCGATACGCAGAAGGCTCATGTGCGGGACCGTCTCAGCTTCGGGTCGAACAGGTCACGCAGACCGTCGCCCATCAGGTTCAGCCCCAGCACCGTCAGCAGGATCGCCAGACCGGGGAACAACGCCATGTGCGGCGCAAAGGAAATCATCGTCTGGCTGTCGGCCAGCATCCGCCCCCAGGAGGGCGTCGGCGGCTGCGCGCCCAGCCCGACATAGGACAGCCCCGCCTCTGCCAGGATGCCCAGGGAGAACTGGATGGTGCCTTGCACGATCAGCAGGTTGGTCACGTTGGGCAGGATATGTTCGGCCGAGATCCGTGCCGCCCCCTTGCCCGCCACCCGCGCGGCCAGCACGAAATCACGCTGCCACAGCGACAGCGCGCCGGACCGCGTCAGCCGTGCGAAAACAGGGATGTTGAAGATGCCGATGGCGATGATCGCATTGACGGCAGAAGCGCCGAAACTGGCCGTGATCATCACCGCGATCAGCAGCGAGGGGAAAGCAAAGACCAGATCGTTGCCGCGCATGATCACCTCGTCCAGAAGCGATCCGCGCCGCGCGGCGGCCCACAGGCCCAGCGGCACGCCCAACCCCATGCCGATGCCCACCGCGACCACGGCCACGGCGATGGAGGTCCGCGCCCCCACCATGATCATCGACAGGATATCACGACCGAAGTGATCGGTGCCCAGCGGATGCGCGCCCGTGGGCGACTGGATCTTGTTGGCGATGTCCATCTGGGTGATGTCATAGGGCACCCAGACCAGGCTGATCAGCGCGGCTGCCAGGAAAATCAGGCTCAGCACGGCGCCCAGCACCAGGCTGCGGGAGCGCAGCGCCGGATGCAGCCCGCGTCGGGCATCGTTGGCAGTGGTGGCGGTGGGGACGGGATCTGTCACGGGATCGCTCATGCGCGTCTCAACCTCGGATCGACGATGGCATAGGCGATCTCCACCAGAAAATTGACCAGGACGACGGCAAAGACCAGCAGCATCACCACGCTTTCCACCACGATCAGGTCACGGGCGGAAATCGCCTGAAAGATCAGGCGCCCCAGGCCGGGCAGGTAGAACACGTTCTCGATGATGATCCCCCCCGCCAGAAGAAAGGAGAATTGCAGGCCGATGATCGTCAGCACGGGGATCAGCGCATTGCGCAGCGCGTGGCGCCACAGCGCCTGCGCGCGGGTCAGCCCCTTGGCGCGGGCGGTGCGGATGTAATCTTCGGACAGGGTATCCAGCAGGGAGGACCGCATGACCCGTGCCAGGATCGACGCCTGTGGCAGGGCCAGCGCCACGGCGGGCAGGGTCAGCGCCTTCATCCCGGCCCAAAACCCGGCATCCCAACCCGGGAACCCACCGGCGGAGAACCAGCGCAGGTTGATGGCGAAGACCAGGACCATCAGCATGGCAAACCAGAAATTCGGGATCGCGACGCCCAGCTGCGTCACCCCCATCACCCCGATATCGGCCATCTTTCCGCGGCGGGACGCGGCCCAGATCCCGGCGGGAAAGGCGATCAGCGTCGACAACCCCAGCGCATAGAGCGCAAGCGGCAGCGACACCTGCAACCGCGCGCCGATCATCTCGGCCACGGGGGTACGATAGGTGTAGGAGATGCCGAAATCGCCGGTCAGCAACCCGCCGATCCAGCTGCTGTAGCGTTGCCAGGGCGTCCCATCCAGGCCCAGCTGCTCGCGCAGCGCAGCCAGCGTGTCTTCCTGCGCGTTGACGCCCAGCATCATGGCGGCGGGGTCGCCCGGCAGGATCTCGATCGCGAGGAAGATCACGACGGAGGCCGCAGCCAGCGACAGGATCAGCGACAGGAGGCGGGTCAGCGTATATCTGAGCATGAGTGGTGGTGCGATCCGACGCGGCGCCTCGGTCACGACGGACCCCGCGCAGCGATTGGGGGAACCCGCCGGACACTTCCGGCGGGCCCGGTTTCAGTTCATTCGGCCCAGTAGACGCCGGTCAGGTCGGCGGCCTGGGTGGGCATGTCGACCCAAAGGCCCTCGACCTCGGTCTTGGCGATGGTGTGCAGCGGCAACTGGAAGAGAAAGCCGTTCACGTAATCCTCGGCGATCGTCGTCTGAGCGGTCTTCAGCATCTCGGAGCGCGCGGCGGGATCGGTTTCGAGGTTGAGATCCTCCATCAGTTTCTGGAACTCGGGATTGTCATACTGGAAGTAGTAATCGGGATTGGCGTAGATCGCGATATCCATGGGTTCCGTATGGCTGATGATGGTCAGGCCGAAATCCTTGCCCTTGAAGGTGGTTTCCAACCATTGCGCCCATTCCACGTTCTCGATCTGCGGGTCCAGACCGACGGCGCGCAGCTGGGCCGCGATGATCTCGCCGCCGCGCCGCGCATAGGAGGGGGGCGGCAGGGTCATCTTGACCTTCAACCCGTCCTCGACGCCCGCTTCCTTCAGCAGGGCCTTGGCCTGCTCGGGGTCATAGGCGGACAGCTCTGTCAGGTCGACGTAATCGGGGTTGTGCGGGGCGAAATGCGTACCGATGGGCGTGCCATAGCCAAACATCGCACCGTCGATGATGGCCTGCCGGTCGATGGCATGGGCCACGGCCTGCCGCACCTTGATGTTGTCAAACGGCGGCATCTTGTTGTTCATCGCCAGGATCGTCTCCCCCTCGGTGGAGCCGATGGTGACATTGAACCGGGGGTCGGCGTCGAACTGGGGCAGGTTTTCCGGCGCCGGGAAGGCCGAGAACACATCGACATCACCGGCCATCGTCGCGGCGAAGGCGGCGGTGGGGTCGGAGATGAACTTGAACGTGGCACGGTCCAGCTGCGCGGGCTCGCCCCAGTAGTCCTGGTTCTTGACCAGCGTGATACTGTCGCCCTGTGCCCAGCTGTCGAACTTGAACGCGCCGGTGCCGACGGGCGCGGTCTTGATCGTTTCGATACTTTCGGGCGCCACGATCACGGCGTCGCCCCAGGCCATGTTGAACAGGAACATGCCGTTGGGCGCGGACAGCGTGACCTTCACGGTCAGCGGGTCCATCACCTCGACGGTCTCGATGCCGGCGAACAGGCCTTTTTGCGCATTGGCGCTGTCCTCCGCCCGCGCGCGGTCGAGGCTGAATTTCACGTCCTCCGCATCCATGGCGCTGCCGTCATGGAAGGTCACGCCGTCGCGCAGCATGAAGGTATAGCTCAGCCCGTCTTCGGAAATTTCCCAATCGCGGGCAAGGCCGGGATTGATCGAGCCGTCGGCGCCGAACCGGGTCAGGCCCTCGAAGATGTTGGAATAGGTCACGCTGTCGATCGCGCCTGCCGCCGCGGACGTCGGGTCCAGATGCGGCGGTTCAAGCTGCATCGCCAGCGTAAGGTCGGTGCGGGCCTGGGCAAAGGCGCCCCCGGCGGTCAATGCGATGACGGACGCGAAGGTGGCCGCCGAAAAGATCCTGGTCATTGTCGTCTCCCTGTTGTGGCCCTGGGCGGACCCTGCCCCGGCGGCCTGCGTGGGCCGCGCGGTTCACAGCGGCATCATCATGCCTATTCGCCGGTTCGTCCAGCATCCGGGGGCTCCGTGCCCCCGCGAAATCCTCAGGGTGCCAGAAGCGCCTTCAGCGACAGCGCCATCACTTCCGCCGATTGCAGCATGTCGTCCACGCCGACGTATTCGTCGGGCTTGTGCGCAAGGTCCAGAATGCCCGGACCATAGGCGATGCAGTTCTTCAGCTTGCCGATCCGGTCGATATGCTTCTGGTCGTAAGTCCCCGGAGAGACGACATATTGCGGATCCTGCCCCAGGGTCTGGCGAATCGCGTCGGACACGGTGCGCACCACCGGCGCTTCCCGGTCGGTCATCGTCGGCAGCACACGGTGCATCTCCCGGATATCATAGGAGAACCGTTCCCGCCCGGCGGCGACCCGGTCCAGCACCCCGGTGATTTCGGCCTGCACCTCGTCGATCCCCTCTTCGATCAGGAACCGGCGGTCGATCACCATGCGGGCACTGTCGGGCACCACGGGAGAGGGCAGGCCGGTGCTGTCAGCCGGGATTTCGGCCTGACCACCATGCAGGGAATTGATGTTCAGCGTGGATTGCTTGGCCCCCTCGGGGACGACGGGCATGTCCGTGCGTTTCTGCGCCAGGGCAGGGAACAGCGATTCCTCCATCTCGTGCAGCACGGCGCCCATGTGACGCACGGCGCAATCGCCCAGGAACGGCATGGAGCCATGGGCGATCTCGCCATGGGTCTCGATCTCGGCCCACCAGACGCCGCGATGGCCCAGGCAGATCCGGTCCTTGTTCAGCGGCTCGGGGATGATGACATGATCGACACGGGCGAAATGCCCCTTCTCCGCCAGGTAAGCCACCCCGCCGAACCCGCCCGATTCCTCGTCTGCGGTGCCGGAAATCTCGATCGCGCCCTGCCAGTCGGGGACCGTGGCGATGAAGGCCTCCGCCGCGATGATCGACGCGGCCAGCCCGCCCTTCATGTCGCAGGCGCCACGGCCATAGATCTTGCCGTCGATCAGCTCTCCGCCGAAGGGATCGGTGGTCCAGCCCTTGCCCACGTCCACCACGTCAATGTGGGAATTGAAATGCACGCATTCGCCGGGGCGGTTGCCCTCGCGCCGGGCAACGATGTTCCATCGGGGGTATTTCTCGCAATCGCCGGGGGCACCCACGGCGCGGATCATCTGGGTCGAAAACCCCTTCTTCGACAGGCGCGCGTCAAGATAGTCGCAGATATCGCGGTAGAACTCGCCCGGCGGGTTCAGCGTCGGGATGCGGATCAAGTCCTGCGTCAGGGCGATCAGGTCGTCGCGCCGGTCGGCGATGGCGGTGCGGAGGCTCTCTGTCCAGTCGGTCACGATCACGTCTTTCACAATTCTGTTGCCTTGGCAGCTTGCGCCGAGGCAGCTACGGCCTCAATACCGTAGAAACACGGGAACAACAGGATACCGACCGGATGGATTCCAGCACACGCCTTGCCTTCGACCTTGCCCCCGTCGGCCTGGTGCTGGCGGAAAACCGGGTGATCCGCGCCTGCAACCAGACCTTCGCCGAGATGGTCGGCCAGCCGCACGAGGCGCTTCCGGGGCAGAGCTTCCGCACGATCTACGCCGACGACCGCGAATTCGACAGCCTGCGCGACATCGGCCTGCCGCGCCTGCGCGAGACGGGATTTTATACCGACGAACGCCTGCTGCGCCGCGCCAATGGCAGCCAGGTCTGGGTGCGATTCCGGGCCCGCGCGGCGGATCGCGCCGACCCGATGGCCTGCCTGTCGATGAGTTACGCGCCGATCAGCCCCTCTGCCGCGCCAGTCCTGACCCCGCGCGAACGCGATGTCGTCACCGGCCTGGCGCGGGGCCGCACATCCAAGGAAATCGCCGCCTCCCTGGGCCTGTCGCCACGCAGTGTGGAGGACGTGCGCGCCCGCCTACTGCGCAAGTTCGACGTGCGCAACGCCGCCGAATTGCTGTCGCGCCTGTCCGGCCCGGCGGTGTGACCCGTCCGCCCTTCGGCAGCCGGCGCATTTCGCGATTTCCCGCGCCGCGCCACTGGGCTATAACAGCCTGGGACCACTTGGGACATGACATCGCATGAAAGCACCGCTGCCGCCTGACGAGAGCGACCGCCTGAAGGCGCTGCACTCGTTCGAGATCCTCGATACCGATCCTGAACGCCAGTTCGACGATGTCGTGCAATTGGCATCGGCGGTCTGTGGCACGCCGATTTCGCTGATCTCCCTGCTGGATGCCGACCGGCAATGGTTCAAGGCCCGCGTCGGCACTGATGACGTCGAAACGCCCATTGATCAGGCGATCTGCGCCCATGCCATCCTCCAGGAGGATTTCCTGGAAATCTCCGACACCACGCGCGACCCGGCCACCGCCGACAACCCTCTGGTCACCGGAGAGATGCACCTGCGGTTCTATGCCGGGGCGGTACTGCGCACATCGGACGGGTTTCCCATCGGCACGCTGTGCGTACTGGACCGCGAACCGCGCGAGTTGACCCCCCTGCAACGCGACACGCTCAAGGTGCTGGCCCGGCAGGTCATCACCCAGATGGAGCTGCGCCAGGCCCTGCGCCGCGCCGAATTGATGCGTCGGGAGGTTGATCATCGGGTAAAGAACTCCCTGCAATCCGTCTCTGCCCTGACGCGGATGCAGGCGCGCTATGCCGTTAACCAGGAGGTGCGCGTCGCGCTGGACCACGTCCAGCGCCGCATCGACACCGTCGCCGCCCTGCACGAACAGCTCTACCGTGCGGGCAAGGGCGGGCATGTGAACCTGAACGAGTTCACCAGCAATGTCTGGACCCTGGTCGGCGCCTCGGCCCCCACCGGGGTGGAGATGGACATCGCCGTCCCCCAGATCGAGGTGGAGGCCGCAACCGCCGCTGCGATCGGTGTGGTGATGAACGAATTCGCCTCCAACGCCTTCAAACACGCCTTCCCCGACGGCCGGCGCGGTGCGGTGTCCTGCCGGATCGACCATGACGCGACATCGGCTCGCATGGTGTTGTCGGACAATGGCGTCGGCATGAAGAACAAGGACGGGCGCGCCAGCGGTCTGGGGCTTCAGGTGATGGAAGCCGCGGCACAGCAGCTGGGCGGTGAATTCGAGCTCGACACAGGCGAGGGCGGCACCCGCATCGCCCTGCGCTTTGACCTTGCCCCCGAGGTGGAGACCCTTCACGAGGAAGCCCGGCTGGACGGCCCCGCCGACTCCGCCCCGGCCTGATCACCGAAGCGCGCCGGCGCAAAGTGCCGGCGGCCCCATCATCGTCGGCCCCTGCACCGTGGACCCGTCAGGTCAGACCGGCCGGTCGCCCCGGCCACCCGGACCATCCACCACGCAGGACGCGCCCGGATCAGCCGCGCGCCGGGCACTGACGCGGGCAATGGCGCGGTCTCAGACCGCCGTGTCGCAGGCGGTGCGGATGGCGCGCATGTTGGCGCCATAGGGGACCGGATCGGCCACGCTGCCGCCCTTGAACACCGCGCTGCCCGCGACCAGCACATCGGCGCCCGCGGCGCGCACCAGCGGCGCGGTGGCGGGGGTGACGCCGCCGTCGATTTCGATATGCACGGGGCGATCCCCGATCATCGACCGCAGCGCCCGTACCTTGCCCGTCATGTCGATAAAGCTTTGGCCGCCAAAGCCGGGGTTCACCGTCATCACGCAGACCAGATCCACCAGGTCCAGCAGCTCTGCCACCGCTTCCGCCGGGGTGCCGGGGTTCAGCGCCACGCCCGCCTTGCAGCCCGCCGCGCGGATGGCTTGAAGGGTGCGGTGGATATGCGGGCCGGATTCGACATGCGCGGTCAGGTAATCGGCCCCGGCCTGCGCGAAGGCGTCGATATAGGGGTCGACCGGCGCGATCATCAGGTGCACATCCATCACCGTCTTGATGTGCTTGCGGATCGCGGCAACCAGCGGCGGGCCAAAGGTCAGATTGGGCACGAAATGCCCGTCCATCACGTCGACATGGATCCAATCGGCGCCCTGCGCCTCCACCGCTTCGATTTCGCGCCCGAAATCGGCGAAATCGGCGGACAGGATGGACGGGGCGATCTTCAGCGAACGATCAAGGGACATGGGCATTCCTCTGGCAGGGATTCCCCCGCGATATAAGCGCGCCCACCCGGAAACGAAAGCGCCCCACCGATCCGGGGCCGATCCGCCGGGTCAGCCGTGCAGCGCCGCGATCCGTGCCACTTCCTCGGCGGAGCCGAAGACAAAGGGCCGGCGTTCGTGCAATTCCCGCGCGGTCAGCGACAGGATCGGCGCGGTGCCATCGGTGGCCTGACCGCCCGCCTGTTCCACCAGCATGGCCATGGGTGCCACCTCGTAGACCATGCGCAGGCGGCCGTTTTCATAACCGTTCCGCGCGTCCGACGGATACAGGAACGTGCCGCCCCGCGTCAGGATGCGGTGGGTTTCGGCCACCAGTGACCCGACCCAGCGGAAATTCATGTTGCGGCCCTTGTCGCCCGTCTCGCCCGCTTCGGCCTCCTCCACATAGCGGCGGACCGGGGCGATCCAGTGGCGGCGGTTCGACGCGTTGATGGAGAATTCCCCAGCCTGTGTCGGCACTTGCATCCGCGCCTGCGCCAGTTCGAACCGCCCGGTTCCGGGGTCCAGCGCGAACAGCATCGTGCCTGCGCCGAAGGTCAGCGCCAGCAGGCATTGCGGCCCGTAGGCGATATAGCCTGCCGCCACCTGTTCCGAGGCCGGGCGCAGGAAGCTGGCGTTTGCATCCGCCGTCGCCGGAAAGATGGAGAAGATGGTGCCGATGGTCACGTTCACGTCGATGTTGGATGATCCGTCCAGCGGATCGGTGGCCAGCGCCCAGGCGCCATCGGCGTCGAGGGTCAGCACCTCTTCCTGCTCTTCCGAGGCATAATGCCGGACGCCAGTGCCGCGCAGGGCGGCCTCGAACATCTCGTCGGCCATCACGTCCAGCGCCTTCTGCTGATCGCCATCGCTGTTTTCCCCCACGCCCGCAGCAAGCGAGGGGCCAAGCGCGCCGCGTGCGATCACCTGCGACAGCTGGGCACCGGTGGCGCAAAGCGCGTCCAGAACAGGGTACAGGTTTTCGGGAATATGGGTGGGATCGATTGCGGTCATTGCGCGGCTCCGGGTCTGTTCGGCCCGGTTATTCCATATCGCGCCGGGCGGGGGAACGGTGTTTCCGCCCCCGTGCCGGAGGCCGCATGACCCCGGCGCGGGAGGGCGCCAGGGTCAGCGAGGCATCAGGCGACGGTTTCGCCGCCGTCGGCCACGATGGTCTGGCCGGTCACATAGGTCGACAGGTCAGAGGCCAGCCACAGCGCGGTGCCGGCGATGTCCTCCGGCAGGCCGATGCGGCGCAGCGGGGTCTTTTCCTCGATGCGGGCGATCCGCTCGGGATCTTCCCACAAGGCGCGGGCGAAATCGGTCTTCACCAGCCCCGGCGCGATGGAGTTCACCCGGATGTTGCGGGGCCCCCATTCCAGCGCCAGGGAGCGCGCCAGCGACGCCTCTGCCGCCTTGGAGATGCCATAGGCCCCGATGGTCAGCGACCCGCGCAGCCCCGCGATGGAGGACAGCAGGATCACCGATCCGCCGCCGTTCTCCGCCATGCCCGGCAACACCATGTTGCACAGGTTCAGCGTCGAACGGACGTTGGTCGCCATGATCTTGTCGAACGCCTCGTCGCCGATCTCGGCCAGGGGGCCGTAGACCGGGTTGATCGCGGCGTTGCAGACCAGGATGTCGATCCGGCCCCAGGCGCGCTTTGTCTCGTCCACCAGATGTTGCAATGCGTCCCGCTGGCCGATGTGGCAGGGGATCACCATCGCCTCGCCGCCCGCATCGCGGATGGATTGGGCGACCGGTTCGCAGGCCTCCGGCTTGCGCGAGGAGACGACGACCTTCGCCCCCTGCGCCGCGAACATCTCGGCAATCGCGCGGCCAATGCCGCGCGACGATCCGGTGACGATGGCCACCTTGCCCGTCAGGTTCATCAGATCTGCCATGGCTCAGTTCCGGTACTGGCGGAGTTCAAGCTTGGCGATCGTCTCCCGGTGGACCTCATCCGGGCCATCGACAAGACGCTGCGTGCGCGCATTGGCAAAGGCCGCGCCCAGGAACGTGTCCTGGCAGACGCCGGTGGCGCCATGCACCTGTATTGCGCGGTCCACGACCCGTTGCACCATGTTGGCCGCGACCACCTTGATCATCGCGATTTCCTTGCGCGCGGCCTTGTTGCCGACCGTGTCCATCATGTGGGCGGCGTGCATGACCAGCAGGCGGGCCTGCTCGATCTCGCAGCGGCATTCGGCGATCCAGTGCTTGGTCACGCCCATCTCGGCGATCTTCTGGCCAAAGGCCGTGCGCTGCATCCCGCGTTCGCACATCGCCTGAAGCGCGCGTTCCGCCTGACCGACAGAGCGCATGCAATGGTGGATCCGCCCCGGTCCAAGCCGCCCCTGGGCGATCTCGAACCCGCGCCCTTCGCCCAGCAGCATGTTGCTGGCGGGCACGCGGACGTTGTCGTAATGGATCTCGGCATGGCCATGCGGCGCGTGGTCATAGCCGATCACTGTCAGCGGGCGCACGATCTTCACGCCCGGCGTGTCCAGCGGCACCAGGATCATGGATTGCTGGCGGTGCTTTTCAGCCGTCTTGTCGGTCTTGCCCATCACGATGGCGATCTTGCAATGCCGGTCCATCGCGCCGGAGGACCACCATTTCACACCGTTGACGACGTATTCGTCGCCCTCGCGGCGAATCTCCGTCTCGATATTCGTGGCATCGGAGGAGGCGACCGCCGGTTCCGTCATGGAGAAGCAGGAGCGGATCTTGCCGTCCAGCAGCGGTTTCAGCCACTGGTCCTTCTGCGCCTCGGAGCCGTAGAGGAAGAGCGTTTCCATGTTGCCCGTATCGGGGGCGGAGCAGTTGAACGGCTCGGATCCGATGAAGGACCGGCCCATGATCTCGCACAGGGTGGCATATTCCAGGTTGGACAGGCCCGATCCTTCGTAGCCGCCCGCGCTGTGGGGCAGGAAGGCGTTCCAAAGTTCCGTCTGGCGGCCCTTCTCCTTCAGCTCTTCCATGATGGGCGGCGCCTGCCAGGGATCGTCCTGCTGGGCGTGCTGTTCCTTGAACACCTGCTCGTTCGGGTAGATATGATCTTCCATGAACTGCAGCAGCGTCTCGCGCAGGCGCTTGGCGCGATCGGAAATCGGGAAATAATCGTACATCTCTGTCCTCCTCGTTGCCCCTAAATGGCACGCGAAATTCGGGATAGTCAATATTGCGGAATGTTTTTCCGAAATGCGGAATATTGACGAGCCATTCCGCGTCGTGGCAATATATTCCGCAACACGGGGCGCCTGGCGCCCATGTCGCACAAGGGGGAGGATCAGGTGTCCATCACGGATGAGACGCCGCGGCTGCGCGCTCCGCAGATCGACGGCGAGACGTTCAACCATTTCGGCAACATGCTGCGCGACGCGGCGCGACGCCATCCCGACAAGACGGCAGTGATCGACGGCGATCGGCGCTGGAGCTGGGCGGAGTTTCACGCCCTGGTGGCGCGCATCGCCGGGGCGTTGCAGGCGCGCGGCGTGGGGCCGGACAGCATGGTGATGTCACTGGCGGAAAACTCGGCCGAGCATCTGGCACTCTACGCAGGCGTATTGACGGCGGGCGGCTGCATGGTGCCCCTGCCCTTCTCCGCGACAGAGGCGGCGTTGACCAAGATGGTGGCGGATTGCGGCGCGGAGCTGCTGTTCGCCTCGCCCCGGCAGATCGACCGCGCGCGGACCCTGTCCGCCCCGCAGGTCCTGCCGCTGGAAGATATCGCCGCATGGTGCGCCGAAGCCGCGCCTGCCACCCCGGCCGAGGTGACACCGGACAACCTGTTCGACATGATCTATTCCTCCGGCACCACCGGCACGCCCAAGGGGATCGTGCATGACCACCGGTTCCGGTCGCGGCAATTCAGCCGGTTCCCGGCCTTCGGCCTGAACGGCGATTCGATTCAGCTGATGTCCACGCCGCTGTATTCCAACACCACGCTTGTGGCTGTGCTGACCGGGCTGGTCACCGGGGGCACGATCGTCAGCCTGGGCAAGTTCGACACCCGCGCCTTCCTGGATCTCAGCGTGCGGCACGGGGTGACCCATGCGATGCTGGTTCCGGTGCAGTACATGCGCCTGCTGGACGACCCCACCTTTGATACGCATGACCTGTCGGCCTATCGCTGCAAGTTCTCCACCTCCGCCCCGTTGCCCGCACCGCTGATCGAACGGATCATGGCGCACTGGCCCGGCAACCTGGTGAATTTCTACGGCATGACCGAAGGCGGGGTCTCCACCATCCTGGATTGTGCGGCGCATCCCGACAAATGGGATACCGCAGGCCGCCCGCCGGCGGGGGCCGAGGTGCGGATCATCGACGACGCCGGGGCAGAATTGCCCGTGGGTGCCTATGGCGAGATCATCGGCCGGTCCGGGGCGATGATGCCGGGCTATCACAACGCGCCCGAGAAGACTGCCGAAATCCGGTGGCGCGATGCCGAGGGCCGCGACTTCATCCGCACCGGCGATATGGGACGCCTGGACGAGGACGGGTTCCTGACCTTGCTGGACCGCAAGAAGGACATGATCATCTCGGGCGGGTTCAACATCTACGCCGCGGATCTGGAGGCGGTGCTGCGTCAGCATCCGCAGGTCACCGATGTGGCCGTGATTGCCGTGCCCAGTCGCGACTGGGGGGAGACACCGCTGGGCCTGGTGGTCACGCGTCCCGGCAGCACCGCCGCCGCAGAGGACATCCGCACCTGGGCGAATGAGCAGCTGGGCAAGACACAAAGGTTGAGCCGCGTCGAGTTCCGCGACACCCTGCCCCGCAGCGAAATCGGCAAGATCCTGAAACGTGAACTCAGGGCACCCTATTGGGAGGAAGCACCCGCATGACCCGATTCGAAGGAAAGGTCGCCATCGTCACCGGCGCCAGCGGCGGCATCGGCCGCGCCACGGCGGCCCGACTGGCGGCCGAAGGCGCCCGCGTCTGCCTGGTGGACATGAGCCAGGAGGCCCTGGACGACGCCCGCCCCGAAGGCGATCACATGATCCGGGTCTGCGATGTGTCGGACGAAGCGCAGGTGGCGCAGGTCGTCACCGACGTGATGAAGGAATGGGGCCGCATCGATGCCGTGGCCAACAACGCCGGCATCATCTGCTCCAAGGAGCCGATCACCGAAAACGAGATGTCGGACTGGACCCGCGTTCTGGGCGTGAACCTGATCGGTGTCGCCCATTTCATCAAACACGCGGGCACCGTGATGGCCGAACAGGGCAGCGGCGCGATCTGCAACACCGCCTCGGTCGCGGGCATCCGGTCGGGCGCGGGGGGCAATGCCTATTCCGCCTCCAAGGCCGGGGTGATCAACCTGACGATGACCGCAGCCTGCGATCTGGGCGGGCTGGGCGTACGGGTGAATGCCGTCTGCCCCGGCCTGATCGAGACGAACATGACCAAGCCGGTCTTTGACCGCGCCCGCGCCTCCGGCAAGGAAGAGAAGCTGGGATCGCGCTGCGAGCTGCGCCGTTATGGCCGGCCCGAGGAAATCGCCGCCGCCATCACCTTCCTGCTGTCCGACGATGCCTCCTACATCACCGGGCAGGCCCTGCCCGTGGACGGGGGCAACACCGCCTCGCTCAACCTTCCGGGAATGAAGTTCTGATGCCTGACCTCCACCTGAAACACTGGCCCGAGGGCGTGCCCCATCATCTGGAGCTGCCCGAGCAATCCATCGCGCAGAACCTGGTGAGCACCGCCGCCCGGGTGCCGGACCGCGTGGCGCTCCGCTACCATGGCGGAACCGTCACCTATGCCGCGCTGCTGGATCAGGTGGAGCGTCTGGCCGGATGGTTGCAGGCGCAGGGCGTGGCCAAGGGGGATCGCGTTCTTCTGTACATGCAGAATGCCCCGCAATATTTCGTGGGCTACTATGCCATCCTCCGCGCCGACGCGGTGGTGGTGCCGGTGAACCCGATGAACCGCGAAGCCGAGCTGGAACACCTGGCCCGCGACACCGGCGCGCGCATCGCGCTGTGCGGGTCCGAGCTGGCGGATCACATTACCCCGTTGCTGGACCAGGGGCTGCTGGACCAGGTCGTGCCCGCGGCCTATGCCGACATGGCCGATCCCGCCTATGACATCCCCTTGCCCGCCGGGCTGGCCGGGCTGACGGACAGTGATTGCTCCGGGCCCGGCCTGACCCCCTGGCGTCAGGCGCTGGCAGAAAACGCCCGCCCCGGGCCGCATACCGCCGCACCGGATGATCTGTGCGTGATCCCCTATTCCTCGGGGACCACGGGCAATCCCAAGGGCTGTGTGCATACCCACCGCTCGGCCATGGTGACGATCGTCGGCGGGTCCACCTGGAACCCCGCCCCCGACGGGGCGGTGCATCTGGCGACGCTGCCGCTGTTCCACGTGACGGGGATGCAGAATTCCATGTCCGCCCCGATCAAGGATGGCGGCACGGTGGTGATCATGTCCCGCTGGGACCGGACCGCCGCCTGCAAGCTGATCGAACGCTACCGGGTCGAGCGCTGGCGCTCGATCTCCACCATGGCGATCGATCTGGTGAATGCGCCCGATGTCGACAGCTATGATCTGACCAGCCTGACCGCGATCGGCGGCGGCGGCGCCGCCATGCCCGAAGCCGTGGCCGAGAAAATGCGCGCCCTGACCGGTCTGGACTACATCGAGGGCTACGGGCTGAGCGAAACCCTCGCCGCGACCCATATAAACCCGGTACAGCGCGCCCATCTGCAATGCCTCGGCATTCCGCTGTTCGACGTGGATAGCCGCGTGATCGACCCCCACACCCTGGAAGAGCTGGGCCCCGACCAACCCGGCGAGATCATCATGAACGCGCCGCAGATCTTTCAGGGCTACTGGCGTAACCCCGAAGCCACGACCGAGGCCTTCATCCAGATCGACGGCAAACGTTTCTTCCGCACCGGCGATATCGCGCTGTATGACGAAGACGGGTATTATTTCATGGTCGATCGGGTCAAGCGGATGATCAACGCCTCCGGGTTCAAGGTCTGGCCGGCCGAGGTGGAGGCGCTGATGCACCGTCATCCCGGACTGGCCGAAGTCTGCATCGTCGGGCGCCAGGATCCGCGCCGGGGCGAAAGCGTGAAGGCCTTTGCCGTGCGGCTGCCCGGCGCCGGAGACGATCTGACCGAAGCCGCCGTCATCGCCTGGTGCAAGGCCAACATGGCCGCCTACAAGTGCCCGCGCACGGTCGAATTCGTCGACAGCCTGCCCAA